>CBFHXO010000132.1:340-6737 GCA_965659815.1 Pseudomonadales bacterium | reverse complement strand
TGGATGTAAGCTGGGGTAACGCCACCATGGGCGTTACTGATATGATTAATGAAGGCGTGCGTCGCGCCTATTTGCTACCAGATAATATCTTGCGCGCATCGATATTGGCCGACCCCGATGGCGCGCGTAGCAATACCAAAGACAACACCCCGGCGGTAATTCACTACGAATTAGTCCCTGGCAATACCGTCGATATTCAGGTGGCGGCTAAAGGCGGTGGTTCCGAGGCAAAATCAAAATTTGCCATGCTTAACCCGTCAGACTCGGTGGTCGACTGGGTCCTAGAGCAATTGCCAAAGATGGGTGCAGGTTGGTGCCCACCCGGTATGCTGGGCATTGGTATTGGCGGCACCGCTGAAAAAGCCATGGTTATGGCCAAAGAGTCGTTGATGGAATCAATTGATATTCACGAGTTGCAGGCTAGGGGGGCAAGCAATAGGGCCGAAGAGTTAAGACTTGAGCTGTATGAAAAAGTTAACCAGCTCGGCATTGGTGCCCAGGGTCTTGGCGGCTTAACCACAGTGTTAGATGTGAAGGTGGTTGACTGTCCCACCCATGCGGCGAATAAACCCATTGCGATGATTCCCAACTGTGCTGCCACGCGGCACGCACATATTACGCTTGATGGTTCTGGCGCGGTGGCGCTTAAGCCGCCGCCGATTGACGCCTGGCCGAATATTACCTGGGAGGTTGGTGATAGTGTACGTCGTGTTGATTTGAACACGGTAACAGCAGCAGATGTGCAAAGCTGGAAGCCAGGCGAGACTCTTTTGCTTAGCGGTAAAATGTTAACTGGGCGCGATGCTGCGCATAAAAAACTGGTCGATATGATTGCCAAGGGTGAATCTTTGCCGGTTGATCTAAAAGGGCGGTTTATTTATTACGTAGGGCCGGTAGACCCGATCGGCGATGAGGTCGTGGGTCCCGCTGGGCCAACAACCGCGACCCGAATGGACAAGTTTACCCGCGAGGTGCTCGATAAAACCGGCTTGCTTGGCATGATCGGTAAGGCTGAGCGTGGTCCTACCGCCATCGAGGCCATTAAGGACTTTAAATCGGTATACCTGATGGCAGTGGGCGGGGCGGCCTATCTGGTTGCCCAAGCGATTAAGGGCGCTGAAGTGGTGGGTTTTCCCGAATTGGGTATGGAGGCCATTTACGAATTTGACCTTGAGGATATGCCAGTGACGGTTGCCGTCGATAGCAGTGGCGAATCGGTTCATATTACCGGGCCCGCTATCTGGAAGAAGAAAATTGCTGAGCAAATCATTAACGTTGTTTAGTCCTGTGAGATATTCGTGCTTGTTACACTGCTGGTCAATTGTTTAGACGTTGTTTTTAGCGGAGAGTGTAAATTATGGCAAAGTGGACAACCGAAGAAATTGATTCAGCGTTTCATAAGTTTCAGGCTGCGGCCCTTAAGGGTGCACAAACACAGGACTGGCGCGACTGGGCCGATTGCTTTACCGAAGATGCTACCTACTTTGAGCATCATTACGGTAAGTTTTGGGGGCGTGAAAATATCTTTAAATGGATTAGCGAAACGATGGCACCGTGGCCGGTCAGCGCAATGACGGCGTTCCCCATTAGCTGGTACAGCATCGACACCACTAAAGGTTGGGTGTTTTGTGAAGTAATGAATCGTATGGAAGATATTGGCGATGGCAAGATTCACGAAGAGCCTAATATCACCATTCTTCATTATGCTGGCGATGGCTTATTTAGTTACGAAGAAGATGCTTACAACCCGGCGAATATGGGCGCGATGATTAAAGGTTGGCTAGAAGCCAAAAAGAACCAAGAGGCACCACAGGCCAGTTAGATCAGGAGTTTTGACATTAAAAAAGCACGCCAGAGGCGTGCTTTTTTAATGCTATGGAACCTATCGAACAGTGATTACTTAAGACGCTTTCTTATAGTGCTTACACCCGCGAAACCAAGCAGTAATGCAAAGCCTGCAATTGCAAACGCTGGGATAGGTACGATAACCGTTGGGGTTGGAGCAGGTGAACCTGATACAACAAATTCAACGTTGTCGTAGTAAACGCCAGAGTTTTCATAATTACTCGAGAAGTTCTCAAAACCCAGTTGCAGCTTTTGACCTACTAATAGTGGGTCAGTCAGTTCGATAGTTACGGAGCCCGCAGTCCAAGTAGCTTGTGAGATTGCAGTCGTATCGAGTCGATCACCATTAGTTTCAGAGAAACCATTAGCTGGGTCAAGTGTCTTGATAAATGCGCCAGCAGTACACGGTAAAGTACAGTTGTTGCCAACGGTCGCTGAATTATCACCACCTAAACCGTCATCGTCGAAGTCGGCTCGCTTTGCATCGAAGTTAAGAGTAACGGTTTTGCCAATGTCAGCTGCAACAATATCATACTCTTTCAACAGCAAAGCATGAACAACCTTAGGGCTAGAGCCGTGGATAGCGGAGTTGTTGTAGTCGCTGTACATATTAAGGTATTGGGTTCCGACACCACCGGCAGTTGCATCACCTGTGGCTACCGATGAGAAACCAAAGTCGTGGTTAGGCGCAGGAAACAAACCGTAGAATTGAATAAAAGTACCAGGATACGTACCAACGCCGTCAAACTCACTTGCACCTACTTGCCAGCCCAGATCTGAAAAAGCAGTGCCACCATCAGCGATGGGAAGACCTTCATAAGTCTCAGCAGCAAAGCCAGTCAATTGCGCGTGTGCGCCAGAGGCGGCCAATATAGTCGAGAATACACTCCCTATAATCAAATTTTTGCTTGTTGTTCTTATAGACATTATTTCTTCTCCGGTTTTATTAAACAGTTATTTTTATGCTTATGCTGCATGACGGCAGGTGCAGTTAAGTGGTTGGAATTAAATCCTGTTTTTGTCGAGGCCTACTCACAAGACCCGTCATTCGGTTGAATTTTAAACTGATAGCCAGAATGTAAAACAACCAATTTATTTAATCTATTGCTTTGTGATTAACCGGCTTGAAACTGCGATAGTCGGCGAAGGGTAAATAGTCCAATAAAAACAATAAGTTATTGATTTTTTCTGTCAGGTATTCCGATCTGTTGAAAATTTCTGCCCTTGAAACCGAGCCAGTACCCGTATTTTACTGTGACAGTGCTGACTGAGGCTTTGGTGCCTGGGGCAATGCTACCTGAGACAAGGTAGCAGAGCTGGCCGGGCAGGTAATTTGCTGGCCGGCCTGCTCATCGGCGGCAATCACTATATGCGAGACTTCAAGCGACAACTCGCCAGCGGTGCCAATCAGGAACGGGGTATTGATTTGCGAAAGCTCGGCACCACTTTGGGCAAAGCAATTCAGGTTTACCGAAACCGATTGCCACTGGTTGCTTGGCATTGTTTGCAGCACTTTGGTGAGGTCTACGCCGCCAGAGCAGGGGTAGTGGCAGTCCATTCTGAGCATCACTTCCTGTGCCGGCGGCGTTTCAACACGGACGTTAAAATGTAGCGCGCCATTGCTTTCGGCCAGCTTGCTAATATCCACTGCCTGATTATTGCTAAAGTACACTTGGCCATAATTATCCGTCAGCCAGCGTAATTTGCGTGCGTCCTCCTGGGTAGTGTTGTCTGAAGCGCTAATGACAACGGTTCGCTCATTGGTGGTGCTACCCTGGTTGCCTTGGATCATCACACTCCAATTGTCTTCATCGCCGACATACAGTGACCATGGTGAGTGCACTTTTTTAGAGAAAATCGGCATGCGTTCGGTGATTACTATGGTGCTGGTTTTTAACTTATCGTGTTCGGTAAGTGCCGCCAGTTGTTGGTTGTCGCTGTAGCTTAGCCCGTAGCCAAACTCGAATAGCGGCGTTTCGTTATAATTCGGATAATTATTGATATCGACCTGCGTGCTGGACTCCGGCCACGAGAAGGCCAGTTTGCCGCTAAAGTCATACTGAATCTCACCCGAAGCTGAAGTCAGCAATACGTCTGCGACACCAGCACCTTCACTGCCGGGTAGCCAGGCCACGACAAAAGCATCTGAGGCATTAATAAACGCATTTGAGCTCAGCGGTCGCCCGCTTAACAGCACAGTGGTCAACGGTATGTCTTGCTCGGCAATTGTTTGCAGCATTGCCAGATCGTTATAAGCCTTATTGGGTAATAGTACTTCGCCCATATCTCCCACGCCTTCGGCGTAGGGCTGTTCACCAAAAGCATAGATAACTGCATCAAAGTCCTGCGCCAGGGTCGCCGTATTCAGCTCACTAGTATCTTTAAAGTAAGCAACGCTGCCACCGGCGGCAGTGACTGCATCGGTAATACCATTGAGTATGGTGCTGCCATTTGGAAAGTCCGCATTGCTGTTGTCGTTGCCTTGCCAGCTTAAGGTCCAGCCACCGGTTTGTTGCGCGATACTATTGGCGGCATAGCCAAGCACTAATATACTTTGTCCGGAGTTCAGTGGTAGGGTGTTATTGTTGTTCTTTAACAGAACCAGTGACTCGCGCACTGCCTGCCTTGCCAGCGCACGGTTGGTTTGCAAAGTACTTGAGTCAGCCTGGGTAATATCTGCCACAGTGCGACTGCCGAAGCTATTCTCGGCAAATAAGCCCGCGCGGTATTTAACTGCCAGTATTCGAGCAACGGCATCATCAATACGCGCCATGGCGATTTCACCACTTTCTACTTGCGCTACGGTATTTTTTATCAGTAACTTCCAATCCTCTGGCGCCATCAGCATATCAATACCGGCATTGATGGCCTGGGCGCAAGAATGGCGTGAGCAACCGGGAACTTGCGCATGGCCATTCCAGTCGCCAATAACAAAACCATCGAAATCCAGTTTTTCTTTTAATAAGGTGTTGAGCGCATATTTATGTCCATGAATTTTTTCACCGTTCCAGCTGTTAAACGATGCCATAACGGTTTGTGCATTGGCATCAATGGCTGCGACGAAGCTCTGGCCGTGGATATCCAACAGGCTTTGCTCATCGCCCAGTGTGTCGCCCTGGTCAATACCGTTGTGAGTGCCACCGTCGCCAATAAAATGTTTGGCGGTAGCGATCACTGTCTCTGGCTGGCTAAGTGCCTCTGGCGTTGTGCCCTGTAGCCCCAAAATGGCTTCACGGGCATGGATAGATACGTGGCGTGGGTCTTCAGAAAAACTCTCGTAAGTGCGGCCCCAGCGATCATCACGGGCTACCGCAACGGTAGGAGAAAAGGCCCATTTAATGCCGCTGGCCCGCACATCTTTTGCAGTCGCTGCAAAAATGGCGCGAGTAAGCGCGGGGTTATTGGCTGCACCTAGGCCTATATTGTGAGGGAAAATGACAGCGCCGTGGACGTTGTTATGTCCATGTACTGCATCGGTTCCCCAGAGTATTGGCACCGCTGCGCGTGTATCTTCATCAGCTATCGAATGCTCAAAATAGCTGCGTGCCAGTTGGCGCCAGTCATGCAGCGAAGCATACTTGTTACTATTGGGATGTGAACCGCCGCCATTGAGTACTGAACCCAAGTGGTATTGTTTGACGTCTTCAGGTGAGGCCCACTTGATTTCGGCTTGTATCATTTGACCGACTTTCTCCTGAAGGGTCATTTTGCCCAGCAGTTTTTCGACTAGTAGCCGCTCGGTCGATTTTGTTCCAGAATTACCTTCAGATATGGCAATAGTTGTTGAATCAAGATTTACTGCAAAATCATTATTGGTGGTGAGCATCTTGTTGGGCTGCTCGACGCTGGACTGACAGCCCACTAACAGCAGGAGATTGATCAGCATCGTCGCCAAAGGCAGTGGTAATTGTTTCATTTGAGTAAAGCCAAAGCATTTTTTGGGGGCTATCAAGGCAAAAGGTTTGACCGGGCGATGTTGTTGACCTACCTGGCGAATAATCGATAAAGCTTTCATTGTTGATCCGCGTAAAATAATTGCATAAACGTCATTGTTAAGCAGCTTTATGTGGCAAGTTCTCTTATCGAGAGCTCGCAAGTCGCTGTTATTTTGTAACGAGAGGAAGCCGCTAGCATTAGTCTTATTTTTGATCGATGATTGTAACTGCCAGATATTGTTACGGTAGTTGCTTACGGTTATCGGTTGCTTTTAAGCGTTAATATGGATCAATGTCTATCTTTCCCTATGCCGCTTTTTGTCGCGCTTTAGTATCATTTGGTCTCTAACATCTGAATTATAGTGCTCGCAACTCGGTTAGCGAGCTTATAGAATTGGCTGCGATGAATACAATGCCCAATAAAATCACCGTAAGCCACGATCGTGTCAGGCCAATAGTGTTACGCATGTGGTTTATGCAAATACTCTTCTGGGTCATTCTTACCGTCGTATCATTTTTTAGCTTAACCCTTTGGTATGGTTCGGCCGAGCCCTCGCATGTTATGCATACCTTGTTACAGTCAATTATGGGCGTGGCGTTTACATTGCCCATGCACT
>CBFHXO010000132.1:0-330 GCA_965659815.1 Pseudomonadales bacterium | reverse complement strand
GCGTAGTGTGCCAACAGTTATCGCCGGCACTGCAGTGGTTGTGCTGGGTTTTTCGCTGTTATGGTCGGTTTTCCGGCTTGGTGCTTTTATAGTTCTCACCGAAGAAGGTAACGAGCTATGGGCTGACTTTGGTGGCTGGTACTTCAGTGGTTTCTTTATTTTTCTTTGCTGGACAGCCATTTACTACAGCCTGTTTTACTATCGTATTGCCACTGAAGAGCGTGACCGCCGTATAAAAATGGTAGAAAAGTCGCGTGAAGAAAAACTTAAGCGGCTGCGTGCAGAGAAAATCGCGGTGGAATCACGCATGCAAATGCTGCGCTATCAGAT
>CBFHXO010000131.1:0-6776 GCA_965659815.1 Pseudomonadales bacterium | reverse complement strand
AGTATCTTGCGAAATGGCCTGAAAAAAGCTGGCCTCAGGGTTAAAGCCGGTGGCCTCGCGACCCATAACAGCTGCCAGATCAAAACGAAAACCATCGACACCCATATCACCTGCCCAGTAGCGCAGGCTATCCATCACCATTTGCATCACACGCGGATGATTAATATTCAGCGTATTGCCACAGCCGGTATCGTTAATATAGTAGCGCGGGTTTTCTGCCTGCAGACGATAGTAAGAGGCATTATCGATACCACGAAAACTCAGGGTCGGGCCAAGGTGATTGCTCTCGCTGGTGTGGTTGTAGACAACATCTAACAGAACCTCTATGCCAGCCTCGTGAAAGGTATCGACCATTTGCCTGAATTCGCCCGCATTGCATCCGTTTAACCCGCCGCCTGTAAGATACGCACTATGCGGGGCAAAAAAGTTCAGTGTATTATAGCCCCAGTAATTGCTTAGCGATTTTTCCTGCAAAAAGTGTTCGCTATGAAACGCATGAATAGGTAATAACTCAATAGTGGTAACACCAAGCGCTTTTAGGTATTGAATAATTTTTTTATGACTTAAACCTGCAAAGGTGCCGCGCTGCAATTCGGGAATATCCGGATGTGTCAGCGTAAAACCCCGCACATGCAGCTCGTAGATAATGGCGTCGTCCCAGGGCACGTTGGGCTTGCGACGATTGCGTCGATCGCCGTGTAAATACGGGTCGGCGACCACGGCCTTTGGCATATAGGCGGCGTTGTCCTGGGTATCAAACGAAAGATCTTCTTGAGCATCGCCACGGCGATAAGCAAACTGCGAGTCGTGCCATTGAAAAGCGCCTTGCAGCTGACGGGCGTAAGGGTCTAGCAACAGCTTATGATGATTAAACCGATGCCCGGCATGAGGGTCATAAGGACCGTAAACGCGATAGCCATACACGGTGCCAGGCTCAGCCTTGGGCAAATAACCGTGCCAAATATCGTGGGTATGCTCGGGCAACACATAACGCGCTACTTCATGCTTGCCTTCGCTATCATAAATACACAACTCAACCTTTTCGGCATGGGTTGAGAACAGCGCAAAGTTAACCCCTTCGCCGTCGTAGTGTGCACCGAGCTTATGGTAGTGCCCAGGGAGCATGGCTTGTTGTGTTTGTAAATGACTCGGCATAAAACGAAAAGCTGATAGTTAATGAGTAAAACGGCTAATGGGGCTGATATTCAAAAATAACCGTCGCCAGCGGGGGAATAGTTAATGATAGCTTGCATGGCTGACCTTGCCATGGCTCCCGCACTGCTGTAACGCCACCATTATTACCTTTATTGCTGCCACCGTAGCTTTGTGCATCGGTATTTAAGCACTCGCGATAAAAGCCCGCCTCAGGCACACCAACAGCATAATCATGGTAGGTTTGGGGCGTTAAATTCACAATCACCACGACCAGTGGTGCCCCTGCGTCGGTAACATGGCCACGGCGCAGGTAAGCCAGAATCGATTGCTCATTGTTTTGCGAATCTATCCATTCAAAACCACTAGCATCGCAGTCGAGCTGATGCAGTGCCGGCGTGTTGCGGTAGTACTGGTTAAGGTCTTTGACCAGCCGCTGAATACCCGCGTGCGAGTCGTGCTCCAGCAAATGCCAGTCGAGACTGATATCGTGGTTCCACTCATCGCGTTGAGCAAACTCGCCGCCCATAAACAATAGTTTTTTACCCGGGTGCGACCACATAAAGCCTAAATAGGCGCGCAGGTTGGCAAACTTCTGCCAGTCGTCACCGGGCATTTTTTCAAGCAACGAACGCTTGCCGTGCACCACTTCATCGTGGCTAAGCGGCAGCACAAAATTCTCACTAAAACCATAGACCAAACCAAAGGTCATTTCATTATGGTGATATTGGCGATGAATCGGATCGCGTTCCATATATTTTAAGGTGTCGTTCATCCAGCCCATATTCCATTTAAAACCAAAACCCAATCCGCCTTGATCGATAGGGCGCGACACACCGGGCCAGGCGGTCGATTCTTCGGCAATAATCATGACGCCAGGGTAATTAAAATAGGCACGGCTGTTAACCTGGCGCAAAAACTCTATTGCCTCGTAGTTTTCGCGGCCGCCGTCTTTGTTAGGAATCCACTGGCCCTCTTCGCGGCCGTAGTCGAGGTAAAGCATCGAAGCGACTGCATCGACACGCAAACCGTCGATATGAAACTCATCGAGCCAGTACATGGCGTTGCTAAGTAAATAACTGACGACCTCGGCGCGACCGTAGTTATAAATTAAGGTATTCCAATCGGGATGAAAACCCTTGCGCAGATCTTCATGCTCATACAAACAACTACCGTCAAATTTTCCGGTGCCATATTCATCGGTAGGAAAATGCCCCGGCACCCAATCTAACAAAATACCTATGTCGCTCTGGTGACAGCTATCGATAAAAAAGCGAAAATCATCGGGTGAACCAAAGCGACTGGTGGGTGCATAAAGCCCCACCGGCTGGTAACCCCAGGAACCATCAAAAGGATACTCGCTCACAGGCATTAACTGTATATGCGTAAAACCCATTTCAATGACATAGGGGATTAACTGCTCGGCAAGTTCTCGATAGTTAAGGTAACCACCGCCACGCTCAGCGGAGCGACGCCATGAACCCAAATGCACTTCATAAGTACTCACGGCACCATGGTAGGGATTGGCCGATTGCGCACGTGCATCCATCCACTGCTGGTCTTGCCATTGATACGTATTGGCAGCCATCGTTAGCGACGCAGTCTCGGGTGGATGCTGCATCGCAAAGGCATAAGGGTCGGCTTTCAATGGCAGCAGCTTGCCATTGGCATCGAGCATTTCGTATTTATAGCTTTGGCTCGCACCGACGCCGGGAATAAAAATCTCCCATATGCCTGCGGCTGGATGCTTACGCATCACATGGCGGCGGCCATCCCAGTGATTAAACTCACCCACCACCGAGACACGAGAACAGTTGGGCGCCCAAAGCACAAATAATACGCCTTCAACCTTATCGCCATTGCCGCTATGCATGGTTCGCGGCTGCGCACCCATCCATTGGTAGCCCCGCTCTTGCTTGCCCTCGCAAAATAAATACAAGTCCTCGGGAGTTAAAGCACTGGCAAAGCGGTAGGGATCTTCCTGCTCAACGGTGGTAGTACCCTCAGCTGAGTCGTAAGTCACCCGTAATCGATAGGCAAAGGGATTTTTTCGTCTACCCATTTTGCCTTCGAAACAATCGTTATTACCAATGCGCGTTAGGCTGGCAACTCTTCTGTTATCTTTACTGGCAATGACATCAACCGCGACTGCACCGGGTAACATCACCCGCACCAGTAAACCTTTGCCGGAGGGGTGCGCGTGCATCCCCAACACTGAAAAAATATCGGCATATTGACCGTACGATAAAGCCTGTACCTGCTGATCGGTCAACAGACTTTCCACTTGTTCACTCATGTATTCAATTCCTTAATCAACGGTGTTTTGACAACGTCTCATTTATAGTTTGTTGTCGCTCTAACTGTCGAAACGTTTGTAGCAGTATTTTTAGCAGCATCTTTAGCAACATTGATTGACTGTAGCGCTTGATAGAGGTCAATATTTTTCCCCTGGCGCTGCTTCACCATGATGCTTAACACTGCAGTAATATCCGGGTTGGCAAATAAAGCACTGGTTTGTTGTTGCTGCTTACGCCGCCAATTGGGATATTCTCGATAAGTACCGGGAATATTGACCGGCGTAGTTAGCAATTGTAAATCTTCAAACTGAAACGACATTAAGCGCGCGGCACTGCGTGCACAGACGGCCAGTATGGCGCCACATAAGGCCAGGTCAAAAGGCTTGTTTAATACCTCCGCATTCAAGCCCTGCCCTGCAGCCAAAGCCTCGCACCAGGCGGCGGGCAAGCTGTGTCTTTCATTAAGCCACTGCAGTAATCGGCGTTTATCTTCACTACGCTCTTGCAGCTGTCGAGCCAACTCTTGCTGGTTGATATTACCGGTTTCACAGCGCAACTGCAGGTCACTGGTTTCCCACCAACCGGCCAGTGTCGAAACATCGTGGTTCGTCACCATAAGTAAAGCGTCAGAAGGATGCGAAACGGGGTCGGCAAACTGCTGCTGGTGATCGCGCTCAAAATAAAACACTTTATTACTGTACATACCACTGCTATGCATACAGCTGCGGATCTCATCGGGCACTACACCCATATCTTCACCCACCACCAGGCAGCGATTGCGATGGCTCTCCAAGCGGATAATAGCCATTAGCGTTTCAAGCGGGTAGTAAATATAGGCGCCGCCAGCATTATTGGGTAAGCACCACCATAAGCGCAACAAACCCATCACATGATCAATACGCAAAGCGCCACAGTACTGCATATTGGCGCGAATCAACTCAATAAAATGCCGGTAGTGATCGTTATGCAATGCAATTGGATTAAGCGGCGGCAGGTTCCAGTTTTGACCCTTATCAGAAAAGGGGTCGGGTGGCGCACCGATCGAAGCCTGGGTGCAAAACAAATTAGGCTTGGCAGTGACCTCGGCACCATCGCTAACCGCACCAACAGCAAGATCACCCATTAAGCCGATGCGCATACCGGCATCAATGGCCTGCTGCTGACAACGGCTTAACTGCTCGCTGGCAAGCCACTGCAAATACTGGTGAAACAATGGTTCTTTCGCGGCTTTTAAGCCAGTAGCAAAGGCAGCGCCGGCCAAACCGGCAACCGACTGACCACTTTCTATTTCGCAAAACCTGGCCAGCGCTTCGCCCTGTTGTTCAACAAACCTCAAAAACCCGCGCGCTGCAGCAGAGTAATTAGCTAGGTCGTTGGCAACAAAATCATTAAACAGGGCTTCAAATACCCAGTATTTAATTTCGGCAACGCCGTCATAATCAACTAATTCAGAGTCGCGCAAGGCAGCCATTTTTTGCTGAAAGCTTGCCACCTTGGTTAATGCAGTAATATTTTTGCTATTGCTAAACCCTTCGACCGCTTCGATATCTATATAAAGCGGATTTAAAAAGCGACGGTCAGAAGGACTATAAGGGCTGGCAAAATCGGCAGCGGCCAGATGCGGTGCATGCAGAGGATTGAGGCAAATCATATCGACGCCAGCGGTAGCACTTAAGCGAATT
This sequence comes from Pseudomonadales bacterium, assembly GCA_965659815.1. Lineage (GTDB taxonomy): Bacteria > Pseudomonadota > Gammaproteobacteria > Pseudomonadales > UBA7434 > UBA7434. The sequence goes on along the minus strand of CBFHXO010000131.1, from coordinate 1,645 downwards.
AACTCAGCCAGGTCGGTAAAGTCGCCGATACCCCAGTTGCGCGCACTGCGCAGCGTATAGAGCTGACAGCTAATACCGAGTATTTGCTTCTGATTGGTAACATCGCTCTCATAGCATTGTGCTGGCGCGACGATTAATTTGGCTTGCGCATTTAACGGTGCTGTGCTGCTTTGCTGATGGGATAATTGAATCTGATGATAGCCTAATGGCAAATCTGCCAGCGGTAAGCGGTAGGCGATATAGCGATTACCATCGATATAGTACTCACCCATCTCAGCTAAAGTGTTAGGAACAAAAACACCCTTACTGCCACTTTCACCCGCTACGGGTTGCTCGTACTCTATTTGCCAATTGAAACGCAGCGCCTGGTCGCTTTCGGCAATACGTATTTCAACAGCCTCATTGCGACCTTTTGAAACCACATTAACCGCTGCCAACCATTGCTTCCAGGGTTCGGCGTCGAGCTGGTAAATTGCCTGGGCAACCGCCTGCTCATCCTCAGCGTTGTATCCCATCGCCTGTAAAAACTGCAGCCGCAATTCCAACGGGAGCTCAATGTGCTCGCCCGAATAGCTATAGTACTCCGCCCCAATATGGCAGTGATAAAGCAGCTGTTCTAGATTATTCAATAGAGGAAAACCTACCTGGGTTAGCAAACAATACGAATGATTAGTTTTGGGGCAGAAAACCCAAGTTTTTTGCTCTGCTGTTTGGCTGATTAAACAGCAGTAGTAGCTAAAGGTATAGGGGCTCAGCGCCTTTGAGCATTAAAAGCAATTGGTGTCGCTTTAGCCAGCCCAAATCGACTAGCTGTAATGATAGTCGGCCGACTCGACCCTTCGCAGAATGTGTTAACTATGCAGCTGTATTGGTGCGAGATATCCGCACGCCTGCTCACAGTGAAAAGCACAGACTGACCATAAAATAGCCAGCAATTCAGAGCTGATTGATGTGTTTTTTATCACAGGCCCAATAAAGGTTACAAAGATACGATTATGCACTCTCGCACAGCACTGCCAAAATAGGTGACTGCCAGATGATGGTAAGTACAATTCAATAATGATGAGACGGAGATGTTGTTATGTTTGACCAGTGGGCAATTGGACTTTTGGGTGTTACGGTGATTGATATGTGGCGACGAAACAGTCAATGATGACAGCGTTTCACAGGTATTTTTGGTCTGGCCGCACGGCCATTTTGGTTTTACAGCGGGATAGATCGGCACAGATCAATAGATACAACGTATCACGCGAATAATGATCGTTATATCATCACAATAATGCAACAAGGGAAGTGTGAATATTTTGTGAACAATGCAGTTTATGACAACCTACCTCAGGCCGTGTCCGATAAAGCACGCGGCGCCCGATAACACACACAGCCAGCGCTTAACAAAAAAGTACGAGTTTAGGCCGCAAAGGCGATGCATAGGCTGATACTAAGCCGTGATTTTAAAGCAATAATTCTCGGTAATTAGCTTTGGTTACAGTTATTGCACAGCCCGCGCAGCTCGAGCTGCTGATTATTCAGTGCAAAACCAGCCGATGCCACACCCTCTCGCAGTTTTTGCAGGGTTTGCTTCTTGATACCGACTTCGGCAACGGTATTGCAGTTGTCACAAATGAGAAACTGCGGCAGCTCATGG
>CBFHXO010000130.1:0-7200 GCA_965659815.1 Pseudomonadales bacterium | reverse complement strand
AACGTGGATTTATGGATATCCAACCGTGCCAGAGTGCGCTTGACTGAGAGATCTGACTGCTGCACCAGCTGGATGATCCAATGCGAATCGATTACACACCTACTGTCAGTAATTAGGGGCTATTTACTATTATAGATGTCCTTGCTTGTTGGAAAGCACCAACCACTTGAAGGTTCGACGAGTATAAAGTCTTTTTTTGGCATATACGTCAGCATTGGATAAGAAATAACAATATCACGCCTAGTCAGTGTCTTATTCCTTGTTTGGAGGGATTGTTTTATTTCTCGTTTGCCTGGTCGTTTTCTTTGCTCAGTGTTAAGAGCTAGGCGGAAGTGGTAGGTGTTTTTCTGAAGCACTAGGTACACTCAGGATTCTCCTAATATGTGCCACTGTTTGTACTAAATGTCTGGGAAATGTCTGGCAAATTTCCTCAATGTTCCCAAGCAGCTATTCGCCTACAGTGCATTTCCCTTTATAATCAGGAACACACTTGGTGAGGTGCCTGAGTGGTCGAAAGGGCTTGCCTGGAAAGTAAGTGTACGGCAACGTACCGAGGGTTCGAATCCCTCCCTCACCGCCAAATAAAAAATAACAACAATCAAATACTCAAGTCATGCAAGTTATAATCTTTAATAGCCTCTTTTGCTTCCGCATCCCAATGATATTGCTGTCCTGATCGCTGAAACGGCGCATACTCATAAGCGACTTCATTCGGATACTTTTGTTTGCGGGCATCAATCGCCCAGCCAATTACCTGCGAGCGCTTTTCTATTAACGCTTCATCATAAACCTCAGCCTGACTATGCATGCCAGCACCCATAATCCCCAGTACCGAGGAGCGGCGATGAAACCCAAAGTTAATGGAAAGACGTCGCTCAAAACCCGAATTTGCAAACGAACCATGCAGTAACTGACGGTTGCTAATAACTACATCACCAGGGTTGCAAATGATAGGTACCGCATCTTTAATCCGTTCACTACCCGATGCTTCAATCACTTGCTTAATATCAATTTTTCCCACCTTATGCGTGCCAGGCACAATCCAAACGCCATTGACCGCAGTACTACCATAAACCTGCGCCATAAAATTAAAACCATGGATGCCTTCGTCAAAGGCTTCGCTTTCCCAGTGGGTATCGCCATCTTGGTGCCACGACACCGCTGCACCTACACCCGCATCCTTAATAAACAACACCTCGTTGAATGGCGCGAAGTCTTCGCCGTTGACCGCCGCAGCAACGCGCAGTAGTTCAGGGTGGCCATAAATGCGCAGGCAGGCTTCAGAAAATTGTAATGAGCCAGCCAGGATAAAGGGCACATCGTTAGGCGCTTCGGCAGCTGCTTTTGGTTCGCGCATCTTTACTTGATGACGTCCGTTAAGTAATTCAGTGCCGCCAAACGGGTCGGCCAAGGGCTTCGCCCAAACCAGGTTTAACGCATTATGCCCAACACCCAGTGCAGGCTGGCCGGTTTTAGTCAGTGTGGCACCCGGCTCGACGGGGAATTGGTCACGCAAGGCATCCATATCCTGCTGGATATCGACAAGTTCTTGCTCACCAATCACATTTTCAAAAATATAAAAGCCATATTGCGAATATGCATCGAGAATAGATTGCGCAAGGCTACCGTCACTCTCAAATTGAATAGTACCGCGGTTATCCAGCGTAAGCGCGTGACGCTGGCCCTCTAGCAGGTAGTCACGCATCGCTTGCGCCTCATTACCATAATGTGCTGCGCAAGCCTCTATCGATTGACTGATATCCTGGGTCATAGCTAATCTGTCTCTAAGTAGTGAATCTATACCCCGGCACTGTAAATACCTGGCGGGTAACGGTAGGTTTAATCAACTGCCTCGCTGTTATTGATGACTGATTGGTGAACAGTTAACTGTTCAAGTTCAATAGTCCACATCGCATGACTCACAGTAAATTGTTAACAGTGAATCATGAATAGTAAAACGCCCAGGCATAAAAAAAGCAACCGTTGCATTGGTTGCTTTTTAAAACTGCGCTGCAAGCGTGTGCGCTATTTGCGTTTTTTGGCAACCACCAACGATAGCAGTGCCGAGCCGAACAACCAGGCCGCTGCGGGTACTGGCACTTCGCCGACAATTTCAACACCAATTGCGCCAAATTTCTTTTGAATTAATGCAGAGTCACCCACATCGAGAGATGTGGCATCCAACGTGTTTTGGATACGCAGATTAACGTGAAAGTCATCTGCCCACATTGGCATCATATCGAGGTCAAGACCACCGCTTAAGCTCCATTGCTCCAGGGCGCTGCTGGAAACATTCAATGTGCCTGCGTCAAAGGTGTTGGCCATATTACATGCCACAGGAATTGGGGAGCCGCCCATCATACAGGTGTGAGTAAAGCTGGTGACTTGCAAAAAAGCGTTAACGTCTGCCGATGCGCTGCTGCCATTAAGCAGGTAGTCACCGGATTCAAATAATTGGAAGTTATCCATCAGGTAAGAGGAACCTTCTTTAACCTGTATCTCGATATCTACGGTATCGGTCACCTGGACAGCGCCATCATCATTGGCAGCCTGCGCAATAAAGTTAGTTGGCAAAAAGAAAATACTATTGCCAATTACGTTGGCGGTACCAAACAAGGTGGAGTCGTCATAGGTAAAAATAAGATCGTCGCCCATGATGGTAACAGGGGCGCTGTGCGATAGGGCACTGACCAGTAGCAATAAACCGGCTGCAAGCGCTTTGCTTAGTCGTTTAAACGATTTCATTGTCAGGGGACTCTCTATTTTTTTTATATTTGTATCGTTAATTTATCTTTATTTTGTCCACCGAAACACTGCTGTTTCCGCTGCTATGAAACTCCTTCGGAATATCCACTGCGTTAAAGATACCCTATTTATCTGGCTGATGACACCTGAATAGGTGTTTTGCAAGATGGTTTTTACAAATTTAACGTTATCGCTAAGGCGCGCATTTCGCCCCGATTGGGTGCAGGGTTACGCGGATCAGGTTGATACATGTGAAAATGGAATTAAAATCAGGGGCATACAATTTTTAGGCAGCTGTGTCATGGAGTCGGCTGCAAAAGATACCGTTTAGACATATGGCAAGGATATATATACCCCGGCCGTTTTTTCTTTAGCAACGGCCGGGCAAGATTCAGCACGAATCAAAAGCCGCTAAGCCGCTTTTAGATACTTTTTGTTAAGCAGGCAGACGAGTGCTGAGCCAAACAACCATGCGGCTGGCGGTACCGGAACATCAGCCATTACCTCAACGCCAATCGTGCCGAATTTCTTTTCCATCAGTGCAGATTCACCAGTATCGGTGGAGGTTGCGTAAAGTGTATTTTCAATGCGCAGCATGACGTGAAAGTCATCGGCCCAGTTGACGTTATTGTCCAGATCCAGTGAGCCGTGAATGTACCAGGTTTCCAGGTTTCCGCTTTGATTGGTCAATGCACCGCTTGAAAAAGTATTGGTCATGGAACACAGCGTGGCACCGCCGCAGGTTTGGGTCTGGCTATCGACGGTTAGAGCAGCCTCCGCATTGGCTGAGGTTCCAGCGCCAACCAGCTTGTAGTCACCTGATTCAAATAGATGAAATCCATCAATAAGAAACGTTGAGCCAGGCTTAATCTGGATCTCGACATCTACATAATCACTAAAAACAACAGTGTTACTGCCGTTATTACCATTTATCGACTGTGCAATGAAATTGGTTGGCAAAAAGAAAATGCTATTGCCAATGACATTGGCCGTGCCGAATTGCGTGGCGTCGTCGTAGGTAAAAATTAAGTCGTCACCCATTAATGTAACGGGGGCTGCCAGAGATTGTGAGCTAACGCACAGGCAGGCGCCCATACCCAGCACTGAAATTGCTCGATAGATTGCTTTCATTTCCAGGGCTCTAATCCTTTGCGGACTTTCTTTATATTTATGTTTCTAACCTAGGGATGTTCCAAATACGTGAATTGTCAAAAAACCAACACATTTTTTCCTAGGTTATTATCCTTGTTACTACGCTGCCGTTCGCTTTAACATAACGCTTAACCTTCTGGGAAGGTGGGTGACTTGATTAAAATATGATTAAATAACAACCAGTCTATTGCGTAGTCATTATTTGACAAGGTTTAATCAAAATAAGCTTTAATGTCGGTATAAAGCTAAATCACTTAAACGTGCCGCCAAGGCTCGGTAACACATCAATAGCGGTTAACCTATTTGGAGTGGCAATTGCATGGTGAGGGGTCACCAGCAATGTTGAAACCTTAAACTATCTTGAAAAAAATTGATAGATTTATGATTTTTTTTCAATTGATTTTTTACAATTTCGGCTTTGACCACCAGTTTTTTTATGCTTTGCATGAGTGCATACGCATTGCGGGGTAGATTAAATGTTAGACAGTAAAGGTGTTTGGTAATCGTTGAGATGTGGAATTGGATTTAGCAGTAAAGCCCAAAAGAGAACCTTTGAATAGTGGCGTTGCGACACTTTTGGTCGCCTCGTTGGTGTGCGCTTTGTCTTTGTTTGAATTGCTTTGGGGTGAGGCTCAAACAATACCAACAGTGAGTTGCGACACCTTGATTGACAAGTTGCAGCCGATCAGTGACGAGCCGTCACAGCGTGCTGAAATCGATACGGCGGTAAAACGATATTCACCGCATAGTGCTAACAAAACCGTGCCCGACGTTGACCCGCGGCAGGCTACACCACAGGTGCTCAAGGTGCTGGCTGCCTCCTACAATAAAACTGCGTCGAGATTAGCAACGCGACACTGCCAGGCCATTTATACCGATGTTGCCGCGCGCATAGGCACCGATACCGTAGAGATTCCAGCACATTGTTTTTTCTCCGATAGGTCTGTTCAAGATCAACAAGCTGTTGAGCAATCGTTAAAGGACTACTGCGTTTATGTGGGTGCTGATATTCAATCACCAACAGCAATACGCAAAATTAAGCAAATTGCCTGCAAGGAGTCGCGGGTAACTGCGCCCTCGCGTCTACAGTCGCAGCTTAACAGCGCGCCAGCTGTATTGGCTAACGATGCCTGTTTAGTCACGTTGGACAAACCCTTACCCGATACGATTAGTGAGCAACCATTACCTTGGTGGCGACCCGATGCGACCAGCTCACAAACGCCAGAGCATCAATTTGCTGAGCTAATGGATTTAAACAGCGAAACAATGAGTTGCAATCGAGAGTCGGGTTATTTTGAAGCCAGTAACCCCTTGCATTTGGTATCACACAGTATCGACTACGATGGGCTGGGGCTAAAGCGTGTGGTTGCAACTGGCAGAGCGGTGTTTCAGCAGTCCAGTCGTGGTATTGTTGTGAGCCCTGCTTATGTCCGCAACAATATCAACACCCGTTCGGGTGACTCGGGTGGCGCAGTATATATTTACGATAACGGCGTTAAATCCCTGGTGGGTGTGCAGGTTGCAATAGTCTCACCGGCGGAGTTAAACGCAGTGAGGGCAAGTGAGCATAACGCTGATGCTTTGTCACAGGCGAGCTATCAAAGACAGTATAATCTTGCCATTAACCCGCATTTGGCAAGCGATGCGGTGCGCGGCTACCCTTATCGGTTTACAGCCACTGATTAGTTTTAATCTTGGTATTTGCCGATAACACTGCGGTTTGTGTCTACCGCCAGTGTGACTGGCAATGGTTTTAATCGCTGTTCGGGTTTTGATAGCTATCGCGGCTTGCCAGGTAACTGTCGCGCAGTATACGAATGGCGGCTTCATCGTACTCGCGCAAGCCGCTGAGCAGTAATTTTTTTCGGCCCTGGCCAATCAATTTACCATTCGATAACAGGCTAAAAAACAATGTGGCGGTGCCGCGCTTGCCATTGATATCGAGCGTGCTGTTATCCAGAGCCAGTGTGATATCGCTGTAGTGAATATCGTCTAGCTCAAACCCCATGCTTTCGTATATCACCAGCGGACGTTGGGTATTAATCATAACGCCGTGCTGCTGCATTAGTGGGCCAAGAATGGCTGGAAAGTTTTGTCCCGAAAATCGCACATAGCTACGAATCAGTGCAGTAATCACGTCTGTGTTTTTTTGCCTCGGCCCTTGTGCGCTAATCGCGATCAAAGGCTTACCGTTGCTATCGAGGAGCGCAGGGTTGGTGTGTTCTGCCGTTTCAGCAGGGCATACGATTTCGGTATTGCCGCCGAGCATTTCGAGAAAGGTAAATTCCATGCTGGCCGACAAACTGTAACGCAATAACGCAATTGCAAATAACAAATCGCCAGGTACACAGTAGCGTTTGGCGTCTTCGTTGTGGATGGGGTTAAAGTCACCAGCAACGTGCTTGGCAAAATGACTGCCTTGTTCGGTACTAATGGTAAGTGTCGCGCTGCCATCGCTATGATGGCGCGCAACGTTAACGTAGGGTGTTAAAAAATCCATTACTACAGACGCTTTTTGTATTCGGATTTTTACAGTATAGCGAGTAACTCAATTTCGAACACCAGCGCCTGGTAGGGGCCGATGGCACCACCAGCGCCACGTTCACCGTAGGCCAGTTGATAGGGAATAAATAACTTCCACTTGGCGCCTATTTCCATTAACTGCAGCGCTTCGGTCCAGCCGGGAATCACGCCGTTAACCGGAAATTCAGTGGGCTCGCCGCGACTGTAAGAACTGTCGAACTCATCGCCATTGATTAAGGTGCCGCGATAGTGGGTTCTAACGGTTGAGCTGGCTTGTGGCTTGTCGCCGCTACCGGCTTCAATGACCTCGTACTGCAAGCCTGACTCAGTGACGCTAACCTCATCGCGCTTGGCGTTTTCGGCTAAAAAGGCTTCGCCTTCGGCGGCGAATTCGGCGGCATTGGCTTTGCTCTCAGCTTCCATTTTTGTTTGAATTTCCTGGAACGCGGCGTTAATGGCATCGGGCTCAAGCCGCGGTTGCTGGCCGTTAAAGCCGTCTTTGATGCCGGCAATGGCTGCCGCCAGTGACACATCGGTGAACACCTGATTAAGTTGTTGGCCCATTTGCATACCTACGCCGTAGGATGCTTTTAATTCGGTGGTTGATAAATCGATCTCAGACATAGTTAGCTCATGTTGTTTAAAGTAATACCCGCCAGACCGATTGCTCGGTGTTGTTTTGGCAGAATGGATAATGGTGTTGTCGCTTGTAGCGAGGTTAACGGCTATCAGCTGATGAACAAATGGGCGCTAACAAGCGAGCCAGAGGTTCGTCGAAAG
>CBFHXO010000129.1:0-7278 GCA_965659815.1 Pseudomonadales bacterium | reverse complement strand
CATCACCCACCAATTGCACCCGCTCGCCAATTTTATTGGTCAATGCCGCCCAGCCATCCCAGTCGCTTTCATCCATACCATCTTCGATAGAGATAATCGGGTACTGGTCACTCAGCTCGGCCAGGAAATCGGCAAAGCCATCGGCATCAAAAACTTTATTTTCACCCGCCAGGTTATACTTACCGTCGTGATAGAACTCAGACGCGGCGCAATCCAGCGCCAGGGTAACATCAGCGCCCAGCGAATAACCCGCATTGGTTACAGCCTCAGAGATTAACGCGAGTGCGGCCGCGTTAGATTCTAAATCGGGTGCAAAGCCGCCTTCGTCACCAACCGCCGTATTTAAACCCCGTTGGTTCAACACCGACTTTAGCGCGTGAAAAATTTCTGCTCCGCAACGCAGTGCCTCGGCAAAACTGCTTACTCCCAGCGGCTGAACCATAAATTCCTGGATATCAACATTGTTGTCGGCATGTTCGCCGCCGTTCACAATATTCATCATAGGTACTGGCATTGAATACTTGCCGGGTGTACCGTTTACGTTGGCAATATGAGCATAAAGCGGAATTCCCGCATCAATGGCTGCAACCTTGGCGGCCGCTAGCGAAACGGCAAGAATAGCATTGGCACCCAGCTTGGCTTTATTATCGGTGCCGTCAAGGTCGAGCATAATTTGGTCCAGCGCTCGCTGGTCGGCGGGGTCACAACCCTGCAGCGCCGGCTGAATAATGTCGTTAATATTGGCCACGGCTTGTTGTACGCCTTTACCCAAATAGCGGGTCTTATCACCATCGCGCAGCTCTAGCGCCTCACGCGAACCGGTGGAGGCACCCGACGGCGCACAAGCCGTTGCGCTTGCACCCGATTCTAATTCGACTTGCGCTTCTACCGTTGGGTTGCCACGTGAATCCAGTACTTCTAACGCGGTCACCGACTTAATTACAGACATTCATTAGCTCCATTTGTTTTTCAATACGATTTTCAAAAATACGTTTTTACGCTCACACTCAACACTGAATTCGACGTTATTAACTGTTAGCCTATTTCAATATCAGCAAAGTTTTTTACCAGCGCATCGACCGCTTTCATTTGCTCTAAAAACGGTTTTAATTGTTTTAATGGCAATGCGCAGGGGCCGTCGCAAAGCGCGCTATCGGGGTCGGGGTGCGCTTCTAAAAACAAACCCGCCAGACCTTGCGACATACCGGCCTTACCCAACTGCACAACCTGGGCGCGACGCCCACCGGCAGAATCACTGCGACCACCGGGCATTTGCAGTGCATGGGTAACATCAAATATCACTGGGTAGCCAAAGTCTTTCATAATGCCGAAACCCAGCATATCAACCACCAGGTTGTTGTAACCAAAACTACTGCCTCGTTCACACAGCATTAACCGCTCATTACCGGCTTCCTGGCATTTGGTTAAAATATGCTGCATTTCACGCGGCGCTAAAAACTGCGCTTTTTTAATATTGATGGCCGCGCCGGTTTTTGCCATAGCCACCACCAGGTCGGTTTGCCGAGATAAAAACGCTGGCAGCTGAATAACATCAACTACGGTAGCCACTTCGGCTGCCTGGCAAGGCTCATGCACATCGGTAATGACCGGCACCTGGTAGGCCTCTTTAACTGCTTCAAATATTTTTAGCCCCTGCTCTAAGCCAGGCCCGCGAAACGAATGCATGGATGAGCGATTGGCTTTATCAAATGAGGCTTTAAATACATAGGGAATAGAAAGCTCACGACACACTTCGACATAGTGGCCCGCAATATCCATGGCCAGATCTTTTGACTCCAGTACGTTCATTCCACCGAAGCAGACAAAGGGCTTATCGTTGGCAACGGCGAGCTTGTCGATCTGTATTGTTTTTTGTTGCATGGTGTTGTGCATCCTGATGTTATTTGGGCCGTTAACCTACACTTCCGGGCTGCTTTTCTTGAATACTTTTAGCACGACCCTGATCACCGCCATCATCACTACCCCTATCATCATCCCGACTAGAATAAGCGATTGCCGCAGCAATAAAGCCACTAAACAATGGATGGCCATCACGAGGCGTAGAAGTAAACTCAGGGTGGAACTGACAAGCAACAAACCAAGGATGATCGACAACCTCGACCACTTCTACCAGCTGATTATCTTGAGACCAACCGGCAATACCTAAACCCGCCGACTGCAGCTGCCCAACATAATTATTATTAACTTCATAGCGATGGCGGTGTCGCTCGTGAATTTCGCTGGCACCGTAGATACTTTGCGCCAATGAACCTTCGACCAGGTTACTGGGCTGCGCACCAAGACGCATACTCCCACCTAAATCTTCATCGGCATCGCGCCGTTTGCGGCTACCATCGTCATCGAGCCACTCGGTAATTAACGCAATAACGGGGTGCGGCGTATCGGCCTGAAACTCGCTGCTATGCGCTTCGGCTAAACCGGCGACATTACGTGCGTATTCAATGACCGCAACCTGCATACCCAGGCAAATGCCCAAATAGGGTATGCAATTTTCACGGGCAAACTGCACCGCGCGAATTTTACCTTCGACGCCACGCTCGCCAAAACCACCTGGCACCAAAATCGCATCGACATCGCGAATCTGGTCTAAACCATCGGTTTCAATATCTTCAGAATCGATATAGCGCACTTTGACCTTAGTTTTAGCGCCAATACCCGCGTGCTTTAAGGCTTCGTTTAGCGATTTATAGGCGTCAATTAAATCGGTGTATTTACCCACCATGGCTACAGTCACTTCGCGCTCGGGGTTTAGCTCACCATCGATCACAGCCTCCCACTCCGACAGATCAGCGACTTTGCAGTCTAGTCCCAGCCGCTGCACCACGTATTCATCTAAGCCCTTTTTCTTCAGCATAATGGGCGCGCGATAGATCGTATCGGCATCGGGCAGTGAAATAACCGCCCGCTCTTCGACATTGGTAAACAGCGCAATTTTCTTGCGCGCACTGGCGCTAATTTCAACTTCAGACCGGCAAATTAATACCTCTGGTTGCAAACCAATTGAGCGCAATTCTTTAACCGAGTGCTGCGTAGGTTTGGTTTTAGTTTCACCCGCAGTGGCAATATACGGCACCAGCGTCAGGTGAATAAGCAACGAGCGCTGGCTGCCCAGCTCAACCTTAAGCTGACGTGCCGCCTCAAGAAACGGCAGCGATTCGATATCACCAACAGTACCGCCAATTTCAACCATCGCCACGTCATAACCTTCACCAGCGGCGAGTACCCGCTTTTTAATTTCATCGGTAATATGCGGGATTACCTGCACAGTACCACCAAGGTAGTCGCCGCGACGCTCTTTGCGCAATACGGTTTCGTATACTCGCCCTGAAGTAAAATTATTTAATCGGGTCATTTTTGTGCGCAAAAAACGCTCGTAATGGCCTAGATCCAAATCGGTCTCGGCGCCATCTTCGGTGACAAAAACTTCACCATGCTGAAATGGGCTCATCGTGCCCGGATCGACATTGATATAAGGGTCGAGCTTCATCATTGTGACTTTAAGATTGCGAGCCTCAAGAATAGCCGCAAGCGAAGCCGATGCTACCCCCTTACCCAGTGAAGAGACCACACCACCGGTGACAAAAATATATCGCGTCATTGATTAGTAACCTGTTTTAACGACATCTGTTTTAACATCATGTGGTTTAACCCTATTTATTAACAACTGCACCTAATCAATGCTGCACTGGCTTATACAAAGCTGCCAGCTCCGCTAAAGGCTGTCTACGTAATAGTTAAAACGATATTTACACAATACAATTTCGCCCAATAGTTAGCATCCCAAAGGGCTCAACAAGCAATCATCGGGCGGCCAATAGCAGGCAATTAGATATAAGGGAAAGGCGCGAGAGCGCCTGTCTCAGATGGGAGGCCAGCTTATCAGAAAGGCCTTGTGCGAACAAATCGGCAAAAGGTGATTTTGCCGATGTTTTAAATAGGGAGCCCCGCCCAACGCTTGAGCGAGCGTGAAAATAAGCCTGTAAATCAAGACAAGTTTAAGCGTTAGCGCAGGTATTTACAGCAAAACTAGAAGTCTTCGCTAAACGCAAACTCGTCATCAGGATCTTCTTCAGGCCCGGCTGCGGCAAAATAACGGTTTAGCCGGATCTCCGCTGCTGTGAGATCCCCGCTGAGCAGGCGTTCAACATCGCTGCCTACCTGATCGGCCAGCTGCTCTTCCTGACTCATAAACACCGATTTTTTAACCGCATCGGCCCAAACCAGCAGATTTTTCGAGTTGATTAACCGGCAATCGCCATTCTTAGCCCACTCACCGCTGATATTTCTGCCAAGCTCGTACATTTTATCTTTCAAGCGCTGGCGCTGCTGTTGATCTTCGATTTCGCTCAGTACTGTGGCTGTCAACCAGTCCCAACCGTCGGGATAAAAGGCCCAACCGGTATAAAAGCGCTTAACCCACGTAAGGTAGTCGTCCTGGCTTTGTTTCTGAGCATTTTCCCGGTCGGCAAGATATTGCGCTGTATAGTACTCAGTGCCGGGCCAGTTAGCGTTCCAGTCCTGTACCGGTCTGGACGTAGACACACAACCGCTTAAGCCACTGGCCAGCATAGCTGCGAGCAACACAGCGCTTAAGACCCTGTGCCCCATTTGCCTATTCAATATTTGTCGCATATTCAATATTCGTCGCTTCTATTTTTTAGTATTCGTACCTGTTTTACTATTCGTCCCTGGGTGCGCTCATCGGCATACTGCGGCCATGTAGCCGCTCACCTTCTAATCCTAGCCCAATTAGCTCAGTTTGGACCTAGACGCTTACAAAATGTGTTACCCGACGAATTTTTCGCCAATTAGCTAGTCGCAATATACAGGTTGATTTACATACAGCCTAGAGAAAAAGCGTAAACTGCGCAAAGGCCTAGATCAGCGCAATTTGCTCGGGCTTAGCGATGATATCATCAGCTGCGCTAAGATTGGATACACTGATTCCCAGCAATCGGACTTTACGCTCACCCGCATCAGTTTTGGCCAGTAGTAGCGGCAAGCGGTTAAGTATTACCGACAGTGTGTCAAAAGGCTGTAGCTCACTGTGGCTACGGGTCACCTGCTCAAAGTTATCGAACTTAACCTTGAGGGTAATGGTTTTGGCGCAGAACTTTTTCTTTTGCATAATACCCACCACTTTTTCACTTAATTGCTGTAGTCGCGAGAGCATTTCATCGGTACTCAATAGGTCGATAGAGAAGGTCGTTTCGGAGCCGATTGATTTGCGCATACGGTTGTTGCGCACCAAGCGCTGATCATCACCGCGCACAATGCTATGGTAGTAAACACCCATACGACCGAAGTGCTTTTGCAGGCGCGCTTTACTCCACTGCTTAAGGTCACGCCCGTAGTGGATATCGAGCGCTTTCATTTTGGCCTCGGTGGCGCGACCGATGCCGTGAAATTTACGAATTTCCAGCGACTCAAGCAAATCGATGGCGGCCGAGGGCAGCACCACAAACAAACCATTAGGCTTGTCCATATCGGAAGCAATTTTGGCCAAAAATTTATTGTACGAGATGCCCGCCGAAGCGGTAAGCCCGGTTTGCTGACGAATATTCTTTTTAATATCCCTAGCAATTAGCGTGGCAGAACCCGAAAACAGCGCCGAACCGGAAACATCGAGGTAGGCCTCATCGAGCGAAAGCGGCTCAACCAAATCGGTATACTGGAGAAAAATTTGTTGAATTTGAGTCGACGCTGCGCGATAAGCTTCAAAGCGCGGCTTAACAAAAATAGCCTGCGGACACAGTTGATACGCTCGCGCCGAGGGCATGGCCGAATGAATACCGAACTTGCGCGCCTCATAGCTACACGCTGCCACAACGCCCCGGCTTTGCGGGTTACCGCCAACAATCAGCGGCTTGCCACGATACTCCGGAAAGTCACGCTGTTCTACCGACGCAAAAAATGCATCCATATCGATATGGATAATTTTGCGCTGAACCGACTCTGCCGAAGCCACTGCAACTGCTGGCACCTGATCGGGGGTTAATTGATCACTCATATTGCTATTCTAATCGCTGAAAGGTGTACAGTGAAGCCGCAATAAGACCCGCGAAAACACGCCATAACATTTTTTCTTAGTGACTGCTGTGCTTCCTGTCGCCGACAGCTTATCTTATGATACGCACTCAAATCCGGCAGACAAGCGATTGAAAAACACCACTCACCAACAGGCAAAGCAAATTATAAAAGGCGAAATGAAGTGAGCGAGCAGATTAAAAGAGCGTTAATTACTCTTATTGCGATATTGGGTTATGGCTGTTGGGCACTTTACAGTAACTGGCCCGCAGCGGGAATTACTGACAGCGCTGCCGCCGAGATGATTGCAATACGGGCCGGTATTATCCAAGGCAGCTATTCGGGCCTTCTAACGCTGGTCAATATTATCGCACTAGAAGCATTATTCTTGCGCTTTAACGACAAACTGCCCTGCCAATTGAATATGATTGTCACGGTTTGCATCGCAACAATCATTCAGTATTCAATTATTATTCCTGTTCACGTACTAAACCAAACGCCTAATATTATTATCACTTTACTACCGGGCTTTATTATTGGAACAGCGTTTAGCAGCGTTTACCTACTGTCGGTCAGATACAAACACTATCCCAAGCCCAGCGCTTAAAACTCCAGGCTGTGTAGCTTTGTATACAGCAGCAATAACACTGCTTACGGACTAACTGTCGGCCAGACTTTTGGTCACCACTTCAAAAACATCTGGCGATAAATCGGCAGTATTAGCAACACGGCGTAATGCCTGTTGCATCAAATCGCGCTGCGGCAATTGAAAACGCTGCCATTGTGTTAGTGGTGCCAGCAGACGTGACGCCAGTTGCGGATTTAATGCGTTAAGCCGAATAACTTCATCGGCTAACAGACGATAACCACCACCGTCTTCGGCGTGGAACTGTGGGATATTGCGCATACAAAACCCCCAAATCAGTGCCCGCACTTTATTGGGGTTAGTGTTATCGTAAGCGGCATGTGTCATTAGCGCATTGACTCGCTCGAGCGCTGCCGGATTTTCACTGGCAGCTTGCATACCCAGCCATTGATTAACCACCAGGCTTTCATGCGACCATTGTTGGTAAAACCGCGCTAACCCCTGCCTGGCATATTCAGCAGCGGCAGCATAGCGGCAATTAACCAACGCTGTTAAAGCGCTGGCCTGGTCAGTCATATTATTCGCCTGTTCAAACTGCTGCCAGGCCAACTCAATAGCGTCGTTCCTATCAATTTTCAACAAAT
>CBFHXO010000128.1:0-7380 GCA_965659815.1 Pseudomonadales bacterium | reverse complement strand
AACTGCCGTGGACGCTGTCGGACAAAACGCCCGATCACGCAACATTAAAACCGGCAGCCAGCATGCCGAAAATCGAATACTCCAAACCCGATAACGTGATCAGCTTTGACAAGTTGTCATCGGTATTTTTATCGAATACCAACCACGAAGAAGATCAACCTTGCCATTTAACGCTGGTCGATCCGGATGTACCGCTAAAACACAACCTGCCGTTGTACGATGAACCCGCACAGCGCTACTGTCCTGCCGGTGTTTATGAAATTGTAGAATCGGAACAAGGCGAAAAGCAGTTCCAGATCAATGGCCAGAACTGCGTGCACTGTAAAACCTGTGATATCAAAGATCCAACGCAGAATATTGTCTGGATTACTCCCGAGGGTTCGGGTGGGCCCAACTACCCTAATATGTAGCGAGATATCGGACTTAATCAGGCTTAAAAGTATCGCTAACGGCTAGGCAATTTTTTCAAGTTGCCTGGTCGAAAGCAAACTGATACTAAAAATTGACTCAGCCGCAGGTATTGCGTCAATCACCCTGGCAACCACATCGGCGTAATTGTCTTCACCAATGTACACCAGCGCCTCCAGCAGTATCTCGCTGACGTATCCTTCTTCAGGCACATCCGATAGCCATTGTTCGGCAACCACACCCGCCAGCGAAGCACCGTAAACCAGGTCGATGTGTTGGCCGCTGTACTTTTCCATTGCATCCAGTGCCAATTGATGTGAGGACAGCAGATCATGGCTATGTGTAACCACTTCGACAATGTGCTCGGGCAAATGCCAGTGTTGCAGCAATAATGCGCCAGCCTGGGCGTGATCCATACCCCAGTTGCGTTGCTCGAGCAGCACCAGGTCATAGTGATTCCTGGCGCTGTTATACATGGCAATATACTCATCGCCAAGCACCTCGCTGAACACCAGTACACCTATATCCTGCAACAAACTGGCAACATAAATATCGCCACGACTCAGGCCGGGCATGGCCGGACTCAACTCGCTGGCAACCAGCGCGCTTAAAACACTTTTACGCCAGTAGCGATCGTAATCGAGCTGCGAGCTGGAAGACTCGGCGTCGCGCAGCATTTTAATCAGCGACGACGACAAGGCGACACTCATTGCCAGGTTAATACCCAGAATGGCAATCGCCTGGGTAATATTGGTGACTTCGCGGCGAAATGGAAAGAACGCGGAGTTGGTGACCTGGAGCAATTTTGCCGTTAGTGATGGGTCCTGGCTGATAACTCCTGCAACCTTGGCCGCATAGAGGTCGGAGTCGTTATGCAATTCGATGATTTGCACAGCAATTGCCGGCAACACCGGCAAGGTGTCGCAAGCAATAATACGCTCGGGTAATTCAGGCATATTTCTCAATAGTTGTGTGAGGCATAGGTTTTAAAGCATAGGTTTTAAGGCATCGGGTTTAAGGCACAGGGTTTAACACATTCAACACAAGGCATAGACCGCACCAGGCCCTTGCGAACAGCGGTTGCGCTAAATTCAAATACTATTGTGAAATATATTTTGCCAATTGCAATATTGTAAAGCTGTTTAGTTTGGCAATTTAATCCAAAAAACCAAGAATGTGTGAAACGCCACCAGAAAAAATGCGCATTGCCTCACGTCCTTCAACCAGTGCCGACTCACCCCATGCTACCAACTGGTAAAAACAGCCGCGGGACAAACGCGCATAAAGACCGCGCGTGACATGAACACAGGGAATAATCACATCGGTATTGGGAACTGCGCTTAATTCAAAGCTGGTTTGCGCATCGAGCGTAACGCTGTGGCTCAAATCGCTTATCAATTCGATGATTTGATTTTGCCGGTGATTTTTTTCGCCTGTATCGGCTGGACTGCTGGCGGTGTTTGCAGCCGGTACTTCGCGCTTGTTTATATCGATGATACGAAACGGCAGATCTTCTACGCGAATTTTTAATAATTGTTCCGGTGCAATTAAATAGTAAGCCTGGTCTTTTATGATTAGGCTTTGGGCCAGTAACGCAACCATTTCCTTACGCTGGAACACCGAACCACGATACGACCATTGGCCATCGGCGTGAATCGTAATATCGATTTTACCCGGTTTTAACTGACTCAAGTCTGCGCTAGCGGCAGTGCCGGCATAGGCGGCCAGCGTTTCCAGCGAAATATCATCACTCACGTGTGTGTGCTCAAGTAGGACTATTGAGGCTTTATTATGACAAAAATCGAGGAGGCATAGCAGTACCTGGTAAAAGGCCCGCCGATGACACGTAATTAACTTCCCTGAGCCAATTGCTCAGCGACATCTATAAACGCCTGTTCGCGCAGACTGCCCTTGGCCGCTGGCCACAAGCCCTGACGCTTTAATTTAATCGTGACTGAATCAAAGGCGTCGCCTTTATCAATATCACTAACGGTTACCCGAAACTGCTGTCTGTCCGATTGGCTGGCGTCACTGGCCTGGTTAGCATCCGCAGTATTCATGCACAGCTGCTCGACTTTAAGCACAAAGCCGGTATGGGATTGCGCACTGGTATCGGCGCTGCCGGCTTGCACTAATTGAAAGTGATCGCGCAATGCTGCGGCAAATTGATCAACTAATTCGCTGTCCTGCCCCTGGACATAGAGCGCGGCCTGGCTGGACAAAGGATAGCGCTGGGCTCTGGATACGTCGTAGTAGCTCGCTACCGGCATATAGTTAAACGCTTGCTTAGCAAGACGCTGGGTGAATTCAGAATCGTCCAGCGATACATGGGTACACGCTGATAAGCAACCAAGCAATAGTGCGACAATCAATACTCTCATGGTGTTGGACCTGCAAAGCGTTGCAAAAGTCTTTTAAGTATAGTGCCAAGCAAATAAAAACGCCGACGGATTAAAGTCGGCGTTGTTACTTTTTTTGGCTAGTATATGCTGCTTAATTAACCAGCATGGGCTTGCGACTAAATCAATCGCACGGTGATAACACCTTCAATTTCAGCTAATTGCTGTAACACCTGTTCACTGGGCTGCTGCTCGACATCGATCAGGTTGTAAGCGATGGAACCACAACTTTTATTAAGTAAATCAATAACATTAATATCGTGTTCAGCCAGGATTGAGGTGATACTGCCAAGCATATTGGTGACGTTTTTATTCGATATGGCCAACCGATAACCCGAGGAGCGCTCGAGTACCGATTGCGGAAAATTGACCGAGTTCACAATATTGCCGTTTTCCAGGTAGTCCTGTAACTGATTGGCCGCCATCACCGCACAGTTTTCCTCCGCCTCTTCGGTGCTGGCACCGATATGCGGCATCAGAATAACGCCATCGCGCCCTATAAGCCCGGGCTTGGGAAAGTCAGCAATATAACCGCCCAGCTTGCCTGTCTCCAGCGCCGCCACAACGGCATCGCTGTCGACAATTTCGGAGCGGGCAAAATTCAGTATTTTGCATCCTGGCTTGGTGATATTCAGCCTATCCGGATTAATCAGGTTACGGGTACTATCGAGCACAGGCAAATGCAGTGTGACAAAATCGGACTTGGCTAGCAGAGCTTCGAGACTGTCCATTTTTTTCACATCACTGGAGAGCCTCCAGGCCGCTTCAATCGATATTGCAGGGTCGTAACCAATGACGTGCATACCCATCATTAACGCCATATTCGCAACCTGCGAACCAATGGCGCCAAGCCCCACCACACCCAGTGTCTTGCCCTGGATTTCACTGCCCTTAAATCGCTTTTTTTCTTTTTCGAGCAGCTTGTTCATTGCATCGGCATCGTCCATATCGGCCAGCTCATCTACGTAGCCAATACCAGGCACAATGCCACGAGAACCCAATAACAAGCCCACCATCACCAGCTCTTTTACTGCATTAGCATTGGCGCCGGGTGCGTTAAACACCGGAATACCGCGCTCAGTGCAATGATCAACCGGAACATTATTGACGCCGGCACCGGCCCGGCCAATGGCCTTAACCGAGTCAAGTATTTCCTCGGCTTGCAGCTTATGGCTGCGCAGCAAAATCGCATCCGCTGATGCGGCATCGGGGCCAACACTGTATGCAGTGTTAAACTGGTCGAGCCCGATTTGGGCGATATTGTTAAATGTCTTGATATTGAACACGGGTTAACTCTCCAAACAAATATAAACGTTTACTTATAGATTGACGTACTTACTAAACGGCTTAAGCGCGCGCCATAAGCAACTACGCATACAGCTCAATGCCTAATTTTTTATTAACCAATAAATTGACTGCGAATCACAATGCAGGACACTTCACCAAAGCGGTGTCATTCAGCTACTGTATCGAATCGAAGTATTGAACCGTTGTATTGAACCGTTGTATTGAACTGATGTTAAGCAGCTGCTATCCATTATTCTTGCAATCACTTATCTTACAAACATAGACGCTTAGCAACCGTTAATTTTAGAACCGCTCGATTTCAGCATTGACTTCAACAGATTCCAAAAAGGTTAACGCATCCTGCTGCCCAGACAAGGTTTGAATCTGCTGGCTAAACAATTGAGTTAATTGCGCTTCGTTGCCACTCTCACCCACACTCACTGACTTCAGCTGGTAAAGATAAATATCGCCGGCATTGCTTTCAAACTCCATCACTGCATCGGTACCGATTTCACGCCGCGGCGCTTCAAATACGTTAATAACAAATTCGCTATCATGGGCCGTACTGTTACGCATTAGTGTATCGCTGGTAACGCTATAACCCGCCTGTTTTGCCGAGGCTGCAAAGCGCCCTGCCTCACTCGTCTCACTGTCTACTTTAGACTCTATCTTGCTATTCGCGATAACCGCACCACTGGCGCTCGCGCTAATAATGTTCTCTTTAATACCTTCTAATCTGAGACTGGCTTTTTCGCGAAGAATTACAGGGACAATTTGATCGCGGATTTCTTCAAGCGCTAGCTGGCGCGGCTCAAACACTTCGGCGACCTGAACAAGAACCGCATGGTCTGGCGCCAATTCAATGACTTCGCTGTTCAACCTTTCATTAAGTACCTCTTCACTAAACGCGGCATCGAGCACTCGCGAATCATTGAAAAGCGCCGCCGCATCAGCAACAGTAGAACCAATTCGTGAAATAGGGGCCGATGACTTAACCTCAAGGTCGAGTAATTCAGCAGGCTCAGAGAGATCGGCCGCATTAAAAGCGATATCCGCCGCGCGCTCAATAAGCGCAACGTAGCTAGCCTGTGCTTCACGCATTTGCACCTGGCTAACAATTTGCTCGCGCATATCTTCAAGGCTGTCGATTTCAACCAAATCAATATCAGTGAGTTTCACCAAATGTAAACCGGCATCGGTTTTTATCGGCTCCGACACCTGGTTCAGCTCCAATGCAAAAATAGCGGCTTCAAAAGCTTCAGGATAGGTGCCATCCTGTTGGGCATAACCCAAATCACCACCGGCTTCGGCACTGCCCGCGTCTTGTGAAAACTCACGCGCCAGCTCAGCAAAATCTTCGCCCGCCGCCACTCGCACGCTAACACTGGCCAGCGTTGCGCGCGCCTGTTCTTCAGTCTGGGCATCGCTAAGCTCAAGCAAGATATGCGAGACGCGACGATTTTCAGCCGACTCAAACTGGTCCGCCTGAATACGGTACTCGGCAGCGATCTGCTCGTCGCTAACCGGCTGGTATAAGTCCTGGATACGCATTTCGATATAGTCGAGCGAGATCTGTAACTCGCTCATATAATCGGCCTGGTTGGCCTCATAATAAGCGGCAATCTCAACCTCAGTCGCTTCAATTGACGCGGTCACATCGGCAACCGGCAGCTTAACCCAGTCGATCTCGCGTCTTTCATTAAAAATTTTCAGTAGTAATTCGGTGCTAAATGGCAACGCAAAATTACTAAATGCGACACCGGCCGTGACTTGCCGCTCTTTGATATCGTTGGCAATCCGATCTTTTAACATCGACAGATTCATCCCCTGCTGTACCAGAAATCGATCGAGTAGTGCATTGGAAAACTGGCCGTCTTGCTGAAACACGGGTGTGTCTATAATAATTGACTCAACCAACGCATTGGAAACGCCCATTTTCATTTCGGCAACAGTGTGATCAACCAGTTTTTTACGCGTTAGTCGGTCCAGCGCTAGCGGGGCCAGTTTATCTTCAGTAATTTGGCTGTAATCGGCATTCTCGCCCATCTGGTTAAGAATCTCGGCTCTTACCAGCTGCATTTCGAGCAGCATCTCCTGCTGGCTGACTTCTTCGCCATTAACTTCAAGCACACTGCCTGCCCCGCCAGTTTCAACCAGCGAACCCACACCAAAAAAGACAAAGGGAATGATAATGATGGCCAGCACAACTTTGGCTGCACGGCCCTTGATATTGTCACGAATAGATTTAAGCATAGGAATTGTACTCAAAAAAAATAGCGCACCATTTCCAAGAAAATGATTTCAGGAAATTTGATGCGCTACTTATCGATATTTAGTTTTCTTTGCCAGTGGAGCCCGAACGGCAGTATTGCGAATCAGTCGGTTATTTTAACCCCTTTTGCCGCCAAAAAACTATTTTTACCCGTCCAATCGCGGCGCTTTTGGCCAAATTTACGCTGATAGGGTAAACATCCACTGTGACTTAATTGACTGCGTCTTTCAGTGCTTTACCGGCTTTAAACCCAGGCACTCGCGAGGCTTTGATTTCGATAGGCTCACCAGTCTGGGGGTTTCGGCCAGTTCGGGCTGCTCGATCTTTAACCTGAAAAGTGCCAAAGCCCACTAGTGCAACCTGGTCACCCTCTTTTAAGGCATCAGCAATGGTATCTACTGTAGCATCCAGCGCCCTACCCGCGGCAGCCTTGGAAATATCTGCCGACAGTGCAATCGCATCAATTAAATCTGATTTATTCATACATTAACCCCAAAATATCAATTCGTTTTAAATTTTAATAAATACAACCTACTACTGAGTTGTTTCAGTGTCAAAGAGCCATATTCGTCCGTTCAATTAGCCCTATTAGCTTGACTATTTTTTACACCTATTGGCCTGCTTCTTGACGCGCTCACTGATTTTTCTTGACGATAACAGGCATTCACACACATTCATGGTTATCGACAATCATAGAAGACCAACGGCTTCGCCAGCCTCTTTTCAAGGCGCTATTCTATACTAACCACTGCATTTAAGGGCAATAAAACACGTCCGCGAAAGGTGTTTTATAAAAACGAAAAGGCATGCTTTAGCTCGTAAATTATGCGGAAACATTTCGCGCAGGCAGGACTAGTTAGTGGGTCTTAACCCTGCCATCCTGACCACTCTCTGTGACATTATCAGCCTGATTATTTTTATTGCCACCAATGGAGATATTGAAATCTTCATCACTAAGTGGGTCTGGCATACGCTCCAGTGCGATCTCCAATACTTCGTCCAGCCATTTCACCG
>CBFHXO010000127.1:0-7562 GCA_965659815.1 Pseudomonadales bacterium | reverse complement strand
GGTTTTACCATGGTCAACGTGACCAATTGTGCCCACATTGACGTGCGGTTTCGTGCGTTCAAACTTTTCTTTTGCCATTTTGACTGACCTCTATGACTATTTTGACCAACCACTCATTCGGTTGCTTTTTAATTAACGTAATGGTTTTAAACCACTTAACTGCGTAAAACCAAACCTGCAAAACGAGACTTTTAACAAACCACTTACCAAAAAACTTCTAGTAAAACTGACTATACAAACTGGAGCTCATAACCGGATTTGAACCGGTGACCTCTTCCTTACCAAGGAAGTGCTCTACCGACTGAGCTATATGAGCTTAAAACCTTACTCAACCAACCAATCTTACTCAGCCAACTTACTCAGCCAACCAATCTTACTTAGCGAACCAATAACGATGCCATTTCATCTATTGGAGCGGGTAGCGGGAATCGAACCCGCATATTCAGCTTGGAAGGCTGACGTTCTACCATTGAACTATACCCGCCTGAACCCGCCTTACACACTTTGCTGACCTGCCACCCAAAAGAAGCTAAGCCATTGATTAATAACTTAATTCCGTTTAACTTTTCAGGCTATTCAGGCGCGTTTAAGCGCGTCACATCGCAACCCTGACAATGGCTAAATGGTGGAGGGGGGTGGATTTGAACCACCGAAGCTTACGCGTCAGATTTACAGTCTGATCCCTTTGGCCACTCGGGAACCCCTCCAAAAAGAGCGCGGTATTCTCCTTGTGTAAACCCTTGATGTCAACACAAATTTGGAGGAAAAAGCCACTACCTCTAGCGGCGGACCAATGGCCCTAAAACCCGCTGCGGTTTAGCCCTGGGCAGTGGACAAAACTGCTGGAACTGACTGCTAATTGGTCATTTTTTAAGCTTGCTGACCGCATTTACTGGCCTGATAGCGGAGCGCTATCTATCTAGGATTCGGGCTCTTACGAAGCGTCGTTGAAAACAAAGCTGGTGAGAGGAGTATTCACCCAGGACTCTATAGTGTTCAGGAGAGTTATTGAAAATGGAGCTGGCGAGAGGAGTCGAACCCCCGACCGGCTGATTACAAGTCAGCTGCTCTACCAACTGAGCTACGCCAGCACACTTTTTCAAATCTAACGCTTTAACACTAGCCCTTTTTTATCAAGAAACAAGTTAGCAAGAAACAAGTTCTCCAGGCCGGCCTTAACGCGAGGCGCGAGAGTTTATTCGATGTCGCCCACCGGCGCAATGCCCGGGCAGTAGTTCTTTTGCCGTAACAGCCCAGGCCAGTCATTTTTTATTCGCCGCCACAATCGATCGACAATTTTGCCGTTCTCAGCATTGGATACCACCAGCCAGCGCTCACTGCGATAGTTTTCAATACGCCGTAACTCCGCCGCCAGGCCCTCAGCACGATACCGCGCCAATGCGCGCTTAGCACCGGCCCGCTGGCTAAACCAGTCGAGCGATATCCCATTTTGTAAACTTCCACGCTCAAATACGTAGGCATCATAACCCTGGGCCAATAGCGATTTTAACCGGGTAAGCGCCCGCTCGCGCGATTCGAATGGCGGCAGATAAACCAGGTGCCGCACTGGCTGGGCGATTTTCACTGTCTCAATGACACCCTCTATACCGACGGCGATTAATCGCTGCTGGACAGCTTCCACCGCAGAGGCACTGCCAGCGCGATTAACCACCGCTTGATCTGCCGTGGTGGGTAAGCCTATATACCAGCAGAAACTATAACCCCCTAAACCAGGGATGGTATCCGCTGCCGGATCACCAGCGGCATTGCTAAGCGCTGCAACAATCGTTTGACGACTTGGCTGGGCTTTTGAGACCGGCAATAATTCAATGGTCTGGATACCACTCGCCTTCAGGCTCTGGCCCTCAGCCCCCAGATTCGCGCCTGTCAACTCAACCGACGCACGCGCAATATCGGACGGTGGATTATTGCTCGCCCATATGAAATAGATGACATTGATTACCACCAGCAGGAGTATGAGCCAACGCATTAGCGTAACCCCCCTATAGGGCCATTCACCCATACCACGGCATTCAGTCCTTTACGTGGGTTAATTTTCAGCAACCGAACTTTCACAATCAAGGTAATAGCAACGACAAGCCTTGCAATACAAGGTCGGGCTCATACCGTGAAGCAAAATCCAAATGCGGCTGTAACCGCAAAGCATCACCGCCCGTAATCAATACTGTGGGCGCGGCGACCGTGTCGGCTGAATCAGCAAAGCGATTTAAACCCGAGGTAATTAAACCGCACAAACTCAGTAGAACACCGGCCAAAACAGCATCGGCAGTATTATTGGCAGGCGCTAACTGCTGGCTGGATTGTTGCGTATCAACATCAATACGCCCGGTACCGCTGAGCAAAGCCTGCAACTGCAACTGATAACCCGGTGCGATATATCCACCGCGATGAACACCATCAGCAGCGACAAAATCCAGAGTAATCGCACTACCAGCATCGATCACACAAAATGCCGGGGCCGACTTTAACACTGTATCAGGCTGAGCCGGATCGATCATACCCACAAGCCTGGCCGCCGCTAATACCGCCAACCAACGATCGACACCCATAGTGTGGGGCTGCGCATAACTGTTGATTATGCCGCAGGCACGGGCTGTGGTCGTCGCAAGCTCAGCGCTTATATGCCACTGCGTTTTGATGCTGGCCTGTAATTCCGCTAGCGTTTCGTTATCTCGCACTGATGCAATCCTGACCCGAGTCGGCGATTGCACACCCGCCGCTTCAATTGCCGCAATTAATTGCTGGCCTGCGGAGGCTACTGCACCACTGGCGATAACAGCACCATCACTATGGGCCTGCCATTTGCTGCGCGTATTACCTGCATCAATATCAACAATCACAATAGGGGTTTCCTGGCTGACCTAACTGGCCCGCAGACTAACTTCACCACCATTAAAACGCTGCTGGCCGTCGCTGGTATTGATAAGCAATGCACCGTCTGAGTCAACGCCCTGATATTGCCCGGCCAATTGTTTGTCGCCTAACTGCAGCACAATATCGCGGCCGATAAACGCATCGCGCTTGATCCACTCAGCTTTAGAGCCGCTAAAGCCCTGCTGCTCAAAACTCGCCAGCATTGGCAGCAGCTGGTTTAACATCGCACTTACAATAGCGTTTTTATTCAGACTAATATCGGCAGCACTCGCAGCTTCCAGTAAATCGACCCAGGCCTGATCTATCGCTGCCGGGTCTGTCACTGTGTGGGAATAATGATCTTGGTCGCGACTAGCCTTATCGACAAACTGTGACATGCTGACATTAATGCCAATACCGACCACGATATCACACGGCCCAGCTGCATCGCCCGACATCTCCAGCAAAATACCACCAAGCTTACGGCCTTGCCATAGTAAGTCATTGGGCCATTTTAACTCGACACCCTTATAACCTAGGCTTTCCAGCGCCTGAACCGTAGCGACACCCACGGCCAGGCTTAAGCCCGATAATGCTGCTGCGCCTGATGCAAAACGCCAGATCAACGAACAGTAAATATTGCTGGCCAGCGGACTGACCCAATTGCGGCCGCGACGACCGCGACCGGCCGTTTGCTGTTCGGCAAAAATTGCCCGACCACTGCAGTTCTCGCCAGATGCTTGATTCCCCTCGATCAATTGCATCGCGCGCGTATTAGTGGAGTCGATGATAAAAGGAATATCCAAGCCGCTGAGCAGCGCCTTGGCAGCTGCAGATAAATTACCGCGAATACATTCGGCGTCGAGCAACTGTACCGGATAGCTTAACCGGTAGCCCTTGCCCCGCTCCGACTCCAGTGACAGCCCGGCTGCTTGCAACTGCTGTAGCTGCTTCCAGACCGCCGCACGGCTCACATTAAAAGCCGCGCCTAAATCTTCACCTGAGTGCCACTCACCATCGGCTATTAGCGCCAGCAATGCACGCTGCTGTTGATGCTGATGTGTAGCTTGCGACTGCGCAACCATGAATTATCCTTACAGAAGATCACAACGAGACGATAATAACAGACGCGAGTTCGACTACAATCTGCCGGCGATGGTAAAGCCGTAAGTTATCACCATTTCGGCTGGCAAGTTTTTGGTTAGCGCAAAAAAACAGCGCACTTGAAACGGAAAAAGGCGCGATAAACGCGCCTTTTTAGCAAGCCCGAAGCCTTAGCGATGAGAATTGGGCTTGTTTGCAGTTCGACGGCTCGCGACCAGACCCGCGATACCCACGGCCAGAATAGCCAGCGTCGAAGGCTCGGGAACATCAACTTCACTCAACGATAGATTCAAAGCCCAGTGCTGTGTGCCCGTTTGATATTGGTTGGCAACCCAGGCTGAGCCACCCATCTCATTGGCATTTTTTGCATTGGCACCCATACCAAACTGAAAACCATAACCACAGGCTGCGCAAAAATCGATGTGGAAGATATCGCCATCGATAACTATTTCACCCTCCATACGCGCGAAGAAATCGATGTCGTTAACACTGTCTCGTGAAGGGTTCCAATTGTAACCGTCCTCTCTTTTATATGCATAGGTCTCTTTAAAATCGCTAAAAAGCAAATCGATTTGCGCAAGTTTTTTATTGTTTGTTGCTGTACCGGACAATTGTGCGCTGACCTCACCATCATTATCAAAAATAGTAAAGAAAGCGCCATCCTGTACTTCAAAGGTATTGTCGCGATAGTCATTCGCAGTCCATAAACCGTGTTGGGCGTTACCGCCATTAAAATCGGCAACCGTGTACTTGGCAATAACGCCAGCGTTGGCTTGCTGCGATACGACGGCCAAAACTGCGATTAAAATACTGATCATTGGGGTTTTCATATTTGCTCGCCATAAAACCATTGGAGTACGACTCATAGCTTATTTCTACCGTGTTACTCGTACAGTGTCATTCGTTGTACACAGGCAATCTGCTACACTCAATCACGATTCAGCTAATAGCATACCAATTAATTAAATATTATATTTTTCAATACCTTGGCAGCATATTATGCAGCAGAGCCGGCACTGTCTTTTATTGCTTGTATGTTTTTTCGACAATCAATAGCCAAACCCAGCCACTACCAGACGGCAGGCTTGGCCAGGCAAAACGGTTCGCAATAGCGCATGGCAGGCGATATAGTGTTGTTACCGGCTGCGTAAATAAACCCAGCCAAGCAGTCACAGGAATCTTTACCCTTGAAGTTCGAATTTGATAACAGCTATGCCAATCGGCTGGAGGGTTTTTATGCCAGCAGCAAACCGGCACAGTGCCCGGCCCCGCAGCTTTTGTACTTTAACCCAGCGCTGGCCGCGCAACTGGGTCTGGATACCAGCACAGCTGATAATAATGAACTAGCGCAAGTTTTCTCGGGCAATCGCCTGCCAAAAAACGCGCAGCCCATTGCACAGGCCTATGCCGGTCACCAGTTTGGCCAATTCAACCCGCAATTAGGCGATGGTCGCGCGCTGATTATTGGCGAGGCTCTCGACACTGACAATAATCGCTTTGATCTTTGTCTTAAGGGTTCGGGGCAGACCCCATTTTCACGCGGTGGCGATGGCAAGGCTGCGCTTGGGCCAATGTTACGCGAAGTGCTGATTGCCGAAGCTATGCATGCACTGGGCATACCTACAACACGCTCGTTAGCAGTGGTTGGCACGGGTGAGGCAGTCTATCGGGACCCACCACAACCGGGTGCTATTTTAACCCGCACGGCGGCCAGTCATATCCGCATTGGTACGTTTCAGTTTTTTGCTGCGCGTGAGCAGCACGACAATGTGCAAAAACTTGCTGACTACAGCATTGCCCGACATGACGCGGCATTGGTTGATGACCCGCAAAAGTACTTAAGGTTTTTACGTGCTGTTATTGCAAGGCAAGCCAGCTTAATTGCGCAATGGATGGGGGTTGGCTTTATTCATGGTGTGATGAATACCGATAATATGACGATTGCTGGTGAAACCATTGATTATGGGCCCTGTGCGTTTATGGAAAGCTACGATCCCAAAACTGTATTCAGTTCGATTGATCACCAGGGCCGTTATGCTTATGGTAACCAGCCGGCGATTACGCAGTGGAATTTAGCGCGGCTGGCTGAAACTTTATTGCCGTTGATTGATGATGATAAGGATAAAGCGGTAGAACTAGCGACCGAGGCACTCAATGGTTTTGCCGGCGCGTATCAAGACCAGCTGCGCAGTATCATGCGGGCAAAGCTGGGATTGCAAAATGATGATACGCGTTTAAATAATGATGACGATAGGTTAGTGACCGACTGGTTGGATTTACTGGAGCAAAACCAGATTGATTTTACTTTAGCATTTAGGGCTTTGTGTGACGCTGCAGAAGACAATAATGAAAGGTTTATCTCACTATTTGATGATGATAAACCCTATGCTCTCTGGCTCGAACGCTGGCGCGCGCGCTGTAAGAACGAAACCAGTGTACTGGCTAGTAGTCGCGCAGATGCTATGCGCTGTGTGAATCCCTGGATTATTCCGCGTAATGACAAAGTGGAAGAAGCCTTACAGGCCGCTAGCGATATGAATGAGCTTGCGTTATTTGAGCAGTTGCTCGAAGCGCTACAGAATCCATTCCAAGAACAAGCAGCGCACGAGCGTCTGGCCCTACCTGCAAGCGGTGCATTTACCGAGAGTTATCGGACGTTTTGTGGGACATAAATTTTCCTTACCCCAGTTTTCTTTGGGTAACTACGTTTCTTTACCTCGCTACGCTTCTTTGTCTCGCCACGGTTGAAACAAAAATAATTCCAAGTAGCGCAACCCAAGCAGGATGTATCGGAACATTAGCGGCCTCTGGCAAATCTAGCGGGGTGGTTAAAGAAGGCGGCGCCTGATTTGCTAAAGTCGTATTATCTTTAAAGAAGATTGTATTAGTTAAGCCTAGGGTCCAACCCGGTTGAGTACCACCGCTAATTTCATCTACATTACTGCTAAGCGGAAAACTGCCGTCCGAGTTTAACGCCTCTACCGCGGCAAAGGCCGCACTATTGTTTAAACTGTTATCACGAATTTCCTGCCGTACATTCCAGCCATAAGGATTCCAGCCGTTGCCGCCGGAGCTGTTTTGGTGACACAGCTGACAGTTTGCTTGACCGGAATCGGAGGCAGGATAGGCGGTTTGCCAGGCGGATAATATCGAAGGGCGAGCTGCCGCAATTTCGATTGTTAAGCTGAATAGAAACAGTAAGCACGCAGGGATACATTTGACGATTGCCATTTTTGAAGCCTTTTATTAATTATTGTGGTTAATGCTAGGGGTTTTGCTAAGGGTCTTTGCTAACCACACGACGCTTTGCTCTGGCAGATCATCTGTTAACGAAAAATATCAATGTTGTCATTTTTAGCTTGGGTAGCCCGGTAGCAGGTAGGTCAGACCCACAGCACTCGCTGCGCTCATGGGGCCAGCTTTCGTCAGGCTTCAAACAAAAAAAAACCCCGCCTTTTCGGGCGGAGTTCTTTTTTGTTTGAAGCCTGACGATGACCTACTCTCACATGGGACCTCCCACACTACCATCGGCGATGCATCGTTTCACGTCTGAGTTCGGGATGGGATCAGGTGGTTCCAATGCT
>CBFHXO010000126.1:0-7593 GCA_965659815.1 Pseudomonadales bacterium | reverse complement strand
TTGTTGCTGGGCAGTGTATTGGCTGTAAATAAAGCCCAGCAATCCTAGCGCGAAGCAAATCCTAACGTGGTGTAAGCCGATAGGATCAGCACAGCTTTTGTCGCGCCGTAAGCTGTGAGGACTCAACAGAGTTATTGCCAGTACCAGCAATATCAGTAAGTGTTGGGTATCGACCAGAGTGGGCACAAAACACAGTGTCGTGACCCCAATTAGAAAGCAAAGCGTCCTTGCCATTTTTAAGGCTCCTTGTTAGATATTACTCCTATCTACTTGTTTTTTATAACAAATAGACTTAAATATAATCGTTGGATATTTATTGTGCGAATATGCAATCCATATGACATATCACCGCCTCCAACCATGCACAATTTATCGGCTAGACTGCAAAGAGTAAAGACGATTATCGTCACGGTTTTTGCCGCGCGATAATGTTAATGGGGTTGCGCGTTCTTTAGCGCTGGGTAGCAAACAGGAAGTCGTTGTTTTGTCATGCCGATAGTTTCAATCAAACAAAGAATTGTTCAGCACCTGCCCGATAAGCAGGTACTGAATAAACATGTATTACTGCGCGGTTTAAGTGCACTGGTAAAACAGCAGCCACGGCTGTGGCAATGTAACCGGCATTCAATTGCAGTGGCCTGTTTTATTGGTTTATTTGTTGCGATGATTCCGCTGCCATTGCAAATGTTGATCGCCGCCAGCTGGGCAGTGGTATTACAGGGTAACCTGCCGCTATCTGTATCGCTGGTGTGGATTAGCAACCCGATCACCATGCCACCGCTGTTTTACTTTTCTTACCAACTGGGAGCCAGCCTGCTAACGATTGAAAAAGTCGAACTCACCAGTGCCAGCTTGGCCTGGGAAAATATTGCCAGTCATTTTCTTTCAATTTGGTTGCCGTTACTGACCGGTAGCTTGCTAATAGGCGCGCTATTGGGCTTGTCGGGTTACTATTTGGTTAACTGGTTATGGCGTCGAGATGTTATCCGGCGCTGGCAGCTACGTAAGCAGCGCCTGGCGGCTAGCACCAACAAATAGTCGCTACGCATATTATTTCAAGCGCAGTTCACAAATTACAGTGAACGCAGCGCGGCAGCGGGTAGAATTTTGGCCGCGCGCCAGGCCGGATAGAGTGTTGCCACCAGACTCATCAACAGTGCCGCAAAAGTAACGACGGCTATATCGGTAAGTTTGATTTCTGAAGGTAAGTAGTTAATGGGATAAACATCGGTCTGTAAAAAGGCAATACCTAACAGTTGTTCCAAGCTGCTCACCAGTAGTGGCGCACTTAGCGCCAGCAGGCTACCCAGCAGTACACCGATAACACACCCCAGTATTGAAATCATCATTCCCTGCAGCATAAAACTGACCATAACACCGCGACGTGATAAACCCATGGTACGCAAAATTGCAATCTCCCTTTGCTTGTTGCGCACAACCATACCTAGCGTGACAAAAATATTAAATACGGCAACACCAATAATACTCGCCAGCAATAAGCCCACTAGCTGGCGCGATAGTTGGATAGCGGTGTATAAATTACCAAACGACTGCGTCCAATCGCTGATGTAAGCCTGCAATTCATGATTAATTACCGCACGCATGGCGATACTGCGTGCTTCAAACAAATCACTGACCTGTATTTGCAGCCCTTGCACGGCGTTAGCTGTGTGTTTAATGGCTGCGGCATCAGCCAGCCTAACCAGACCCAGTGCGTTATCAATTTCCGTTCCGGTACTGAGGATATCAGCCACCCTAAACGTATAGGTTTTGGCTTGCCCGCTTGGCCGCTGAGTTAAAGTGTTAGCGCCAGCTGCAGTCTGGCCAGACTTCGATAGGCGGGGCACCATTAAACGAATATTGTCGCCAACCGCGATATTTAATTGCTGCGCCAATGCCGCGCCCAGCAAGATGTCACCCTGCTCCAGCGTTAGCTTCGTGGATACTGAAAGATAAGGCTTGATCAGTTCGGAAAAGCTGTTGTAGTTGACACCTTGTACCAGCAGTGGCCTCACCTGGTTGGCAACCACAGCCATGGCTTTAAATTCAATAAACGGTTCGGCGCGGGTGATATCGGCGTAGCTGTTAAGCTGTTCTACTACCTGTGGCCAATCGCTTTGGGGCTGGTCGAACCACAAGGTTGCATGTGGCGCCAGGCCAAGGATTCGCTCACGAAACTCCTTTTCAAAACCATTCATTACCGATAGCACTAAGATCAGTAATGCGATGGCAATGCTTAAACCCGTTATCGATACTGCCGAGATAAAAGAAACCAGCGCATTGCGTTCTCGTCCGGTAAAAAACCGCCAGGCCAGTATGCAACTGGTGCTGCCAAATAGCGGTGCAGCGTCTTGCTCCGCGCAGGCGGACTGGCTATTACTCAACGCTGACGCTCCAGTTGACCGGCTTCGAGTCGGTAAATACTGTCCATTCTCGCTGCAACCTGGTCATCGTGAGTGACCACCACAAAAGCAGTGTTCGAGTCGGTAGACAAGGTGTGCACCAGGTTTTCAATACTATCGGATGCAGCGCGGTCGAGATTGCCAGTGGGTTCGTCCATTAATACGCAGGCGGGCTGGTTGGCCAGCGCACGGGCAATGGCAACACGTTGTCGCTCACCACCGGATAACTCTGACGGCTTATGGTTAAGCCGTTGTAATAGACCCACTGAATCAAGTAATTCGGTGGCGCTTGCCAAGCTTTTAGACTTTTCTTTGCGGGCAATCATCAGCGGCATTAACACATTTTCAAGCGCGGTAAACTCCGGTAGTAAATGATGAAACTGGTAGACAAACCCCAACGATTGATTACGAATAGCGCTAAGGCTAGCATCGTCTAAATCGCTTAGCGATTGACCAGCGATACTAACCTGCCCTTGTGTCGGTGCGTCTAAGCCGCCCAGTAAATTAAGCAAGGTGCTTTTACCAGAGCCGGATGCGCCGACAATAGCGAGTTTCTCGCCACGATAAATCGATAAATTAATCGCGCTTAAAACTTGCAGTGCATTGTCGCCCTGCCGGTAGCTTTTGCCCAAATTACTACAGCTAAGTACCGCTTTGGCATTGTTTGCCTGCTGCGCTGTGGATTGCTGATAGGGTTCGCTCTCAATGTTCATAAGATTATTTGGTCTCAAGCATACAATCGATATGGCCTGGTGTTCATATCATTAGTGTTCATATCATTAGTGTTCATTTACCTGCTGTTTATATACCTAATGTTCATAGGCAAGCGCCTCGGCAGGTTCAATGTTGGCGGCTTTGCTGGCCGGGTACAAAGTGGCTAGCAGACTGATCAGCAATGCGATACTCACCACCACAATAACATCGTTAGCGCGCAGCTCCGATGGCAGGTAGGGAATAAAATAGACAGTGGGGTCGAATAACTGCCAACCCGATAGTTGTTCAAACCAGCTGAGCATACCACCGATATTGGGTGCTGTTAGCACGGCCAGTATGGCGCCGCTGGCAGTGCCAATAACGCCGATTAGCAGGCCCTGGATAATAAAAAGCCGCCGAATATCTACCGCACTGGCGCCCATGGTGCGGAGCACGGCAATATCACTGCGCTTATCGGTGACAGTCATTAAAATAATCGACACAATATTAAATGAGGCGACCGCCACCACAGACAGCAGTAATAAAAAAATCATGATTTTTTCCATCATTACCGCACGAAACAGGCTGCTATTGCGCTCGCGCCAGTCAGTAAGCTGCAGCTGTTGGTACGTCGGGTTGGCAGACACCAGTGTATCGATTAGCGCATCACTGATTATTTGAGATTGCAGCTGGTTTTCGGTTTTGATTCGTACGCCATCAATGCGCCCTGCTCTCCCCAACAACTTTTGGCTGGCGGCTAAATTACTTAACACCAGATTTTGGTCAAGCTCTGCACCCACTTCAAAAACCGCAACAACGGTAAAGCGCTTTTCGCGCGTCACCGGTCCAAGCGGTGTGATATTAATTTTTGGCATCACCATGGTGATACTGTCGCCGGGCTCTACGCCCAGTTGTCGCGCCAGGATACGACCAATAACCAGACCATAACGGGTATTGGCAAGCTGCGCGATATCACCGGCAATAATATGCTGATGCAGTTGTGAGACCCGCTGTTCATAGTCGAGGTCGACACCGGTCATGGTTGCCGCTCTAAAGCGTTGGTTGGCACTGAGCATCACCGTGGTTTCAATATACGGCGCAGCACCGGCGACTTGTGGCTGGGTCGCGACTGTCTTGAGCAGTTCGCGCCAGGCAATGGTATTTTGTTTAGCACTGGGCAACTGTGCCGATTGCGGAATATGCAATTGCACATGAGGCAGCAAAGATAGCAAACGAGATTGCAGTTCGCGCTCAAAGCCGTTCATGACGCTAATCACAACAATCAGTGAGAATACACCCAGTGATAAACCCAGTAACGATACCAGACTTAAAAAGCCCGACATACCGCTGCCACGGCCAGGAATACTGTAGCGCAGTGCAAGCGATAGCGGAAAAGAATTGATAGTCAAAACGCGACATTCCCTGGCAGCTCAGCTGCGGGCGCAATAATGGGTAATGACTGGTCAAAACGTGTGATCTGTGAACTTAACATGCAAAGGCGTTCATATTTTGTTCGTTATTAAGTGACCGGGCGCAGGGTGAAAACATCACCGGGCTCACAGCTTGATTAATGATTTTTCGGCATCTCAGCCTTAATAGCCGAGCTTTAGCGTATCCTAACCCAAATCAAGCGCTAAATATTGCGCAAAGCGCTGCGGTTAGAATGTGTCAGGCCCAGTAGTATACTAAACTCAACGGTGGATTAAGTTGAAATTTAACCACTAGCGGTAAAAAGCGGCTATTAAAGGCAAAATATCAGCGCTAATTCACTGCCGTGTTTTAAGTAATCAAACCCTAATAAACCAACGACGATACAAGCAGCTATGGACTCAACTGATGATCAAGCTTTTGGCGCATCCGGGCAGGAGCGGCGCCAGTTATTTCGCATTGACGACACCGCGATTTTCGAAGTGGTTGAAGTCGGTGCCGACGATATCGCAAGCTATCCTGCCGACAAATGCTTTATCGAGTCGCCAGCGTTTAGAATAATGCGCGAGTTACAGGCGATTGATAACGAGAATAGCCATAGCCTGCGGGTTATTCACGATAAGTATCCCGAGCTGGGGTTGTACCTGCAGGGAGTCAACAAAAAAATTGATGTGATTGCCAATGCCGTCGCATCAACGCTGTTGTCAGAAGACCAAGTGTTACAATCGATTGACTTAAGCGAAGGCGGTATGGGTTTTAACCATGCAACCCGACTGGTTGAGGGTGGCAACTACGCGATTAAGATATGGTTTCAAGAAACCCTATACGGTATTGCTGCCTATATCAAAGTGATTGCCTGTCACCGTTCGATAGATGGCGGTTATCATATTAGTTGTGCGTTTGAATCGCTGCCTGATAGCGACCAAAAAGTCATTGCCCGGCATATTATGCAGGTGCAAGCGAGGCAACAACGTGCCAAGCGTGAAAGTGGGTAATCCTGACTTTTGTAAGGTGTTATGAGCGTTTTGTTGAGAATTTTGTTATGAAACTAAATAGGATTATAAGCAGGTGTTTTCAGGGGTTTTATCTTTCGGCGCTAACCATTGCTGCGCTTGTCACAGGCCCTATAGTAACAAGCAATAACGCCAGTGCCGAGGTTATTCAAATTCCGCTGGCATCACAAGCCGGCGAGTTGAAGTCCATGGCAAGGCCGCAGCGTGGTATGACAAAAGCCAGTGTAAGCACTGAGTTTGGAAAACCGCTGGTGATTGGCCCTGCGGTTGGCGACCCGCCAATCACGCGCTGGGAGTACCAGGATTACTATGTATTTTTTGAATATGAGCATGTGATTCATAGCGTGCTTAAACATCGCCCCACAAACCTCAATCAAAACTAGGTTGCATAAAGTCAGTTGGATAAACTCGGTTGGGCGAAAATTGGTTAGGAAAAAATAAGCTCGACCCACTATAGCAATGAAAAGGCGGATCTAATAAATACAATTAATGGTAATGCAGTTGCAGAAACGACTATTGCGAACTTTGATGCGCAGGCGTTTATACGCGACTACTGGCAGCGACAACCACTGCTTATTAAAGGCGGGCTTGCAGGTTGGGATAATCCGCTCAGCGCTGAAGAACTCGCTGGCCTGGCATTAGAAGCCGAAATCGAATCGCGTTTGGTTAGCTGTGTCAGCGAGCCTGTTGATAACGGCCGAGCAGAGAATGACCATGCCAGTATTGAATGGCAGCTGGCCCACGGCCCTTTTACCGAACAACAGTTTAACGACCTGCCACGACAAGACTGGACGCTACTGGTACAGGCTGTCGATCACTATGTTCCTGCCGTTGCCGCCTTGCGCGATTACTTTACTTTTATTCCCAGCTGGCAAATTGATGATGTGATGGTGAGCTATGCCACCGAAGGCGGCGGCGTAGGGCCGCACTTCGACCGCTACGATGTGTTTTTGGTGCAGGGTCAGGGCCAGCGCGAATGGCAACTTGGCCAGCGCTGCGACCAGTATACTGAGCAGCAACATATCGATGGGCTTAGTTTGCTCAGCGGTTTTGAACCTCAGAAAACCTTTATCCTTGAACCCGGCGATATTCTTTATGTG
This sequence comes from Pseudomonadales bacterium, assembly GCA_965659815.1. Classification (GTDB taxonomy): domain Bacteria; phylum Pseudomonadota; class Gammaproteobacteria; order Pseudomonadales; family UBA7434; genus UBA7434. The sequence goes on along the minus strand of CBFHXO010000126.1, from coordinate 957 downwards.
CCGCCGTATTTAGCCCATTGGGGTACAGCGCTGGATAATAACTGCATGACTTATTCGGTGGGTTTTCGCGCGCCCTCAATTGCTGAACTGATCGATGACTACGCCAGCTTTTTATACGCCGAGTTATCGGACGATGAACGTTTTCGCGAACAGCTTGATATCACTAGGGTCAAATCACAACCACCGACTGCGATTAATCCTGCCACGCTGGCACAGCTGGGTAAAATTATGACCCAAGCAATGCAGGACCCGCAGCAACTGGGGCGCTGGTTTGGCCGCTGGGCAAGCGCGCCTAAATACCCCAGCCCGGACTCCGATGAGCCACAGGAATCGCTGGTGGGTGCAGATGAAGCACAGGAGTTACTGGCAAGCTTAAAGTCCGAGGCGTTTGGCGAGTCGCAGGTTTATCGCGATACCGCCTGCCGCATTTACACGCTCGATCATTCAGCGAATGGTAATGGCACGCAATCGTTACTTCTGTTTATTAATGGTAGGGATATTGAATTAACGGCGGTGTCGGAAACACTGCGCCAGAGTATTGCACTTGTTTGTAATAGCCATTGCTTTGCGGCAAAGTATTTGGCGCTATGGTTGGACCACCCGGTGCTGAGTGATGAAGTGCTGACGCTATTCGATCGCGGCGAGCTGTATTTTGATAACGAATAGGATAAGCAGTTTAGCGGCTATTTCTCTTTTAGCGCCTGTTCAATTTTCTTATCCGTTTTATATTGCCCAAGTGCGTAGACCGACCAGATCGTCGCTGGCAACCAACCAATTAGCGTGATCTGTAAAATTAAGCAGATAATCCCGGAAAACGGCCTACCAATAGTAAAAAAGTTTAACTATGGAAGCAGTAAGGCTAATAATAATCGCATGCTCTCGCTCTCCTGTTTAACCTCATTCGTTGCCAAAGCGCTTAATAAAGGCTTGCTCGGCAATCACGTGCATACCCAGGCT
>CBFHXO010000125.1:0-7610 GCA_965659815.1 Pseudomonadales bacterium | reverse complement strand
ATAATCAATCAAAAAGCCATTGGCTTGTTGATCGCTGCAAGCTTCGGAACGTGTCGCCGCCTAGCGCGATATTCTAGCGCATTCGCCGGTTTGAATGAATGACTGATTCGTTTAGTTAGATTGCCAAAACAGGCGCTATAACAGGGGTTTATCACGATTAAACATAAGCCGCTTGCAGCGCTTGCGGCAAAGTTGACCGATTTTGTTAGTAGTGGTTAGCAACACTGCGCAAAATTAATAAAGCTGACGATAAACCAGTACAGAAACCAATAGCTGTATTGCAGCAGTTCGCATTGCAGCACTGAGTTTTTAAACAATTGCGCAACTGATGCCGCATCTGATGCTTAAGCTGCTGCTAAAACAGTGCTCAAATGATTCTCGAAGCCATGCCAGCGATAAAAACATCAACGGATAGTCAAGGCTCGACTTGTGCCGCATCAAGCTTATGACATATAAACGTGTAATGACTTATGACTGAAGCTTCATAATTTTTTTAACCAATACACTTATAATCTTACCTCACTCATAATCTTGTCCAATTTAACCGCAGTAGCCCTACCACAATGACCGATGCATTAAGCGCCAATTCAAGAACGCCTGCCACCGTTTTATCACTCGATGAGTTTTTAAGTAATGCATCGGCAGAAACCGGATTGACCGATTTTGGTGTGCAGGATTTTATTGAGCCATTAGAAATTCTTATTAAGGCGCTTAATAGCGAGGCTCAACTTAGTGAGATTGGTAAGTTCCAGGTTGAAATGGGCATTAATAAAGGGCTGGTTAATCGCTTAAAGATTGAAAACTATATTAACCTGAACCCCGACGTTCTAACGCAGGAGATTGACCACCCGATTTTTATTTCGGGCCTGCCGCGCACCGGCACCACGGCCTTACATCATATTCTTAACGCCGACCCTGCCAATCACACGCTACGTTTGTGGGAAGGTAATGACCCAATACCACCACCTGAAGATGCCAGCTATCACAATGACCCACGCATTGAAAAAGCAAAAGAGAGCGTAGCGCTTACCGAACAGTTTATGCCCGGCTTTTTTAAAACACATTTAATGGATGCAGAAGCACCTGACGAGTGCCATTTACTGTTTAACCAAAACTTTATGTCAGTGCAGTTTTCAGCACAGTTTCATGTTCCCAGCTATGCCAGCTGGCTTTACTCACAGGATCTCACCGCATCCTATGCCTATCACAAACGCCAACTCAAAGTCTTGCAACATAAAAAGTCGGGGCGCTGGGTATTAAAAACACCTTTTCACCAACTGGGCCTGCCTGCATTACTGGCCAACTACCCTGACGCGATTATTGTCCAAACGCATCGAGCGCCTTTAAAAATCATCGGCTCGGGTTGTAGCTTTAGCAAACTGGTAAGAAGCAATGGCTCACTGGTTAACGACAACCACACCATTGGCCGCGACTGGATGGAGATGTTAGATATTTACTCCCGATCATTTGAAGCCAACCGTATCAAACTGGAACCGTTACACAAAGGCCAGTTTATTGACATCGACCACGACAGCTTTGTTAAAAATCCTTGGCCATATATCGAAAAAATTTACGCAGCCGCCAATAGCCAAATCGATATGATAGGCCAGCAGGCAATGCAGCAGTGGTTCGATGATAATCCGCAAGGTAAACACGGTAAGCACGCTTACGATATCACCGACTATGGAATTAGTATGGAAGAAATTGCACAGCTATTTGGCGAGTATATTCAACGCTATAAGCTGAGCATGTCATAAACAGAAAATAGCGACGACATAAATAACGATAACTCAACCGGAGAAAACTAATGGCGATGACAGAAGCAGAAAAACGCGTAGTCGATGGCACCGCATGGGAGGAGTTCTGCGACTCACTAAAAGCCGCAGGCAAAATCATTCAAAGCGAGAAAGCGCCCAAAGACCCGTTTAACCAAGCTGAGGGTTACCGCTATTTATCGCGCCTGCTGCGCGGCGGGCTAGAAAGCTTTCTAGAGCACCGCGACCCGCTATTTCCGGTATTGCGCTCTGGCGCCCACGAAACAATTAAGCTTGGCGCCGATAACCCCGATAACAGATACGAGAGCGCATCGATTAACCCCGCTTACGATTATAAAATCAGCGGTACCCGTGGCACCGTCGACTACTTGGGTATAGGCACTGTAATCAACCGCTACTCGATTGATGGCACGATGGAGACAACCGGTTTTATTGACTCAAGAGAAATGGAAATCAATGACGACGGGACTTTCGAATTAATCCTTAGCCAAAATAAACAGCCCGGCAACTGGCTACCCATGGGTGAGCGAACCAACTCGGTTAATGTACGGCAAACATTTCAGGATAGAAAGAACGAAAAGCGCGCTGAAATAAAGATTGAACGTATTGGCGCCAGTGAAGACCGCCCCGCCCCACTTACACCCGAGGCATTGGATCGTGGCTTGCAGGGTGCAGCGACATTCGTCAATCGCACGGCGAAATTATTTGAAGACTGGGCAGAAAGCTTTTTACCGATCAACAATGAACTGCCACCTGCCGACCAGGCCTACTGCCAGTTGATTGGTGGCGACCCCAATATCTATTATTTTCATAGCGCATGGTCGTTAAAAGATGATGAGGTCTTTGTGATTGATGCCAAAGAAATTCCCGAGTGCCAGACCTGGAACTTTCAACTGGATAACTGGTGGATGGAGTCGCTGGACTATCGCTACCACACCATTCACGTAAACAAGCACACCGCGCACTACAACGACGATGGCAGCGTACAAGTGGTGATTTCCCATACCGACCCCGGACACCCCAATTGGATTGAAACCGCCGGCCATAATGACGGCACCATGTGCTGGCGCTGGATTGGCGCCAAAGTACACCCTGACGTTGAATGGCGGGTTATGAAATTGGCCGATTACCAAGCGAGCCTGGGCTAAGCCGCTATGCAGCGCTATCCGCTGCATAGCGCTGCTTGATTAACGCGCCCCAAACGGCAAAGCCGGCTTAGCAAGAACCTCAATTTAAGCTAAACTGCGGTCGCTATCTTATTGAATTTTATGGTGAAGCATACGCCGGCAATGCCTGGCGCCATGCTTCGCCGCGAGCTTATTAGTGCAATTTTTTCCGTTGCCAAGATTCATACCGTTACCTATTATTGGCGTCATATACGATTAAAGCGGTACCACAATCGCTCCTAATGAAAACAACGCCGACAGTAAACTGTCTCCGGATTCCTGTGCATGTAACTGTTACCCGCACCTTATCAGTTGTTCTGCCGTTAACAACCGTGACGCTCAAACATGTGCCGCGACCGTTGTATTGGTCTATCATCTTTCTAGCACTGGTTGGTTTTGTCGCGCTACCTTCTGCGACGATGGCAGCCAAGCACCACGCACCAGGCCAAGCGACCAGCAATAAAATCTGGACCGAATCACGGCTTGAGCGCGCGGAGCTGTTAGCCATTAAGGCTTACGAAAGACGCAAATGGGCTAAAGCGATTCGACACGGCGAAAAAGCCTTGCGCGGTTGCCTTGCATTGTTTCCAGAAACCAGTGCCCGCTGCATTCTAATTATGAAGAATAATAGCCTGGCCTATTATCGCGCCGGGAGCATCCTCAAAAATGCGAGCGAAATTGAACGCGCCTATAAACTCGCCAGCGCCGAACTTGGCTTTGAACATTTTTCAACAACGAAAACGCGCGAGGTTTACCACCAGCTACTGCTGGAACAAGAGCGCTATACCGAGGCCATTGCCGTTGTTAGAGACTTGATTACCGCCGAACAGCAAACCACTAAAGATGAGTTTAAGGAACTCGATTTACTTATTCAGCTCTATGCGCTGTATAAGGTCGAAGGCCATACAGAGCATGAGCTGCCAACGCTGCAGCGAATGGCAAAGTTGACGGAAAAGTTATTGGGCAGCGAGAGCGAACAGTTGACCCGCACCCATAAAGTATTGGCCGAAACCTACTGTACGCAAAAACTGTATCACGAGTTTTACGAGCTGGTCAGGCAGCACGATCTGGGGCTAAGCTGTAAATAGCGGCTGTAAATCACGGCCCAGCCATGTCCAGCGCCGACCAGCTGGTCTTTTAATACCCGCATTTTGTCAACTCACACTGGATTATCCGTTTAAATCTGAGATAGCATGTCGCGCTTACTGGCAGCCCGCGCTGCTACATATTGATGCAGGTAGATTCAGTACCAGCCCAGGTAGATAAATACAACGAATTAAAAATGGAAGAGATCACGCTAAATCCTATTCGCCAGGTTGCTGGCACTGTCTCACTGGCAGGCTCCAAGAGCGTTTCTAATCGAGCCCTGCTGCTGGCCGCCCTGGCCAGGGGCGAAACAGTATTAAGCAACTTACTCGATGCCGACGATATCCGGTATATGCTGGATGCACTGGCGCAGCTAGGGGTTGGTATTCAATTATCGGATGACCGCAGCACCTGCACGGTGACTGGCATTGATGGCGCTTTTGACATTAAACAGCCTATGTCGCTATACCTGGGTAATGCCGGCACCGCAATGCGGCCGTTATGCAGCGCACTATCTGCCAGCCGTGGTGACTTTACGCTGGATGGTGACCCCAGGATGCACGAGCGCCCGATTGGCGATCTGATAGATTCACTGGTGCCACTCGGAGCTAGCATTAACTACTTAAAGAATCCCGGCTATCCGCCGCTGCAAATCACTTCGCAAGGCTTAAACGGCGGCACTACCGATATCGATTGTTCCTTGTCGAGCCAGTTTTTAACCGCATTATTAATGGCAGCACCGCTGGCCAAATCGGATGTGCATATCAAGTTAAAAGGCGAACTGGTTTCTAAGCCCTATATTGATATCACCGTTGAAATGATGAAGCGATTTGGCGTTGAATGCAGCCACAATGATTATCGCGAGTTTTTTGTCGCAGCACCGCAAAGCTATATTGCGCCCGACAAATACCTGATTGAAGGCGATGCGTCCTCAGCGTCTTACTTTCTCGCTGCCGCGGCAATCAAAGGTGGTACGGTAACCGTGAATGGCATTGGCAAGCTGTCAATGCAGGGCGATGTGCAATTTGCCCGGGCGCTCGAAGCCATGGGCGCCAAGGTTACTATTGGCGATGATTTTGTGACGGTCTCGCGCGGCGAGTTGCATGGTGTGGACCTGGACTTAAACCATATACCCGATGCGGCAATGTCACTGGCAACCACCGCATTGTTTGCCAGCGGTAAAACCACCATTCGCAATATCTACAACTGGCGTATAAAAGAAACCGACCGACTGGCTGCAATGGCCGCTGAGCTGGTTAAAGTTGGCGCCCGCGTTGTTGAGGGCAATGACTTTATAGAAATTACACCGCCCGAGCAATGGCAGCATGCACGCATAGAAACCTATGATGACCATCGCATGGCAATGTGCTTTTCGCTGGTCGCGCTCGGACCGGTGCCGGTAACCATATTAGACCCCGGCTGCACTGCTAAAACGTTTCCCGACTATTTTGAGCGCTTTGCCTCTATTGCCGAATAGCTACAGCATACTTATAGCAAAATCAGAGATCGCAAAACCAGAAATCGCAAAACGATTCATGGCAAAACCCGGGATAGCAAATCGGGCTCACTAGCTTAAATCCGCCAGCGGGTGTGTATCCCAGGGTGGGAAAAAAAAGCGATCGAGCAAATCGCCAGGCACGGCATCAATGGTTTTATATTGCCATGCCGGGTTGCGATCTTTATCAATCAGCAGCGCTCGTACCCCTTCGGCAAATTCGGGATAACGCACGATATTGCAAGACAGAATAAGTTCGCGTCGAAAACACTCCGGTAACGACAAGCTGGCACACTCCGCCAACTGTCGATCAATTAACAGCACGCTTAACGGCGAACCGTGGGCCAGGCTTTTTTGCGCTTTTTGCAGCCATTGATCATCGGTATCCAGCCCGTCGAACTGCGACAGCACATCGGCCATTGGCTGCTCACCAACGAGTTTTTCAATAGTGCCCATATGGCTTTCGACGTTACCCTGCGGCATATCACCAGCGGAGCGTGAATCAAATTCTGCCAGCAACGCACTGACCTGCTTATCGTTGCTACACGACTGGGTTTGTAGGGCATGAATAACATCGGCGCGATAGTCGCGATTAATAAAATGGTTGGCAATACCGGTATAAACCGCATCTGCGCCATTAAATGACGCGCCGGTCAGTGCCAAAAAGCGACCGACTGAGGTGGGCATATGATTGAGAAAATAGCTGCCGCCAACATCAGGGTATAAACCAATAGTGACTTCTGGCATGGCAAACCGCGAGGTCTGGGTAACAATGCGATGACTACCGCCGGCAAAAATACCCAGGCCACCACCCATCACAATACCATCGCCCCATACGATAACCGGTTTACTGTAGCTATGCAGCCGGTAATTCATGCGGTATTCGCGAGCAAAAAAGTTCTCGGCCTCGACACAAGGACCGCCGGGGGTTGCCCGTGAACTGGCCGCCAGCATCTGCACATCGCCGCCAGCGCAAAAGGCTTTTTCTCCTGAGCCTTCTATCCAGATGCAAGCGATAGAATCGTCCTGCGCCCAGAGGTCGAGCTGTGCCAGTAATAAATCGACACATTCGGTGGTCAACGAGTTTAAGGTTTTTGGAATATTTAATACCGCAGTGCCAATTTTTAAGCTGTTGACCGATTCGATTTCAGAAAATAGCACAACGGCTTCAGCCACGTCGGTATCGCTTGAATTGCTCATACACCATTCCTATAACGACTTTGCCCAGCTTCAAGTTTCAAGATGCGAAGCTGGAGACACTTAACGGAAATACCTAGAAAACATACTTCGTAAACACGCATGCCCGAAGTCACCAATCTGACACTCTATACTTTCACAGTTTTGCCACGCAGGCTGAGATAAATATGTAGTGCACATACGACCTACTTATCGGGCTACCTCACCGGCAAAATTTAAACCCAATAATTGCAACAGGGAATCTGCAACAGGGAATCGCGTAATCGCTCAGTGACAGGAATTGACTCAGTTGGAATTTTAGCGGACTATGCCGAGACAGACCAAGCTCAAAACTGGGGTAATAATGCTGGGGCTAATCGGTTTAATTGGCGGCCTGTTACTGCTCACGCAGCTGGCGCTCCGCGGCTGGAACTTGTTTATCGCTGCGCCACTATGCGCGCTGATTGTGTGTCTTAGCGGCGGTATTAGCATTTTCCCTCGCGACGCAGAACACGCATTTGTCACCACCTATATGCAGGGTTTTGCCGGCTTTGTCAGCGCCTGGTTCCTGATGTTTTTACTGGGCAGCCTGTTTGGCAAGTTTATGGAGGATACCGGCGCTGCCGATGCCCTGGCCCACTGGATTATTGGTCGTATTGGTATGAAACACGCGGTTGCCGCCGTGGTTGTCGCCTGTGCAATTTTAACCTACGGCGGCGTCAGCGTTTTTATCGTTGCCTTTTCTGTTTACCCCATGGCGCTTAGCCTGTTTAAAGACGCCAACCTGCCCCGACGCTTTATACCCGCTGCACTCGCATTTGGCTCGGTAACCTTTACTGTAAGTCGTCAAAGATAGTTGGACCGTTCGCGGCCTGATTTAAGAGACGGTTTAGCTCATCAGGGTTTGTGTTC
>CBFHXO010000124.1:2477-7641 GCA_965659815.1 Pseudomonadales bacterium | reverse complement strand
GATGACCTGGGTGGTGCGCAATTAATTTTTGCCAATGCCGGTATTGGTGCGGGTGAAGGTGGTGCCATGTGGGAATATGCGATGCAGGACTGGCAGTGGGCGTTTAATGTGAACGTTTGGGGTGTGGTTAATTCTATTAATGCGTTTATGCCGCGGTTGATGGCGCAAAATGAAGAGTCTCATATGGTCATTACCGGCTCGGGCAATGGGGCGTTTATGGTTTTACCTGATTCGCCAATCTACACAGCGACCAAGGCCTCGGTAATGGCGATTACAGAGGCTCTTTACTATCAGGTGAGTGCTGTTCAGGATAAGGTTAAGGTCAACGCTTTATTTCCTGGTCCGCATATTGTTGATACGGGATTATTTAATTCTGACCGCGTACGTCCTGCCGAGTTAGACAAAGGTGAAGCTGCGACCGATTCGGGTATTAAATCGGTAGAAGACATGCGTAGAATGATGGAAGAATTTGGTATGGAATTAAAAACCACGCATCCCGATGAAGTTGCGCAAACGGCGCTGCAGGGTTTACGTGATGAAAAATTCTGGATCAGTCCAATGAATGAAGACACAGAGGCGAAAATTCAGGCGCGTATTGATTCGATTATGACCCGTACAAACCCTGTTGCACCCTCGGTGGGATAGTTTTTTATTGGGTTGGTTATTGGATGTTTAATTTATTGACTTAAAACTGTAGTCTAAATTTTAGAGTGATGTTATGAAGAGTTCAGATTTACCGATTCCTTACGGCTGGTATGCGGTTGAGTACACCAATGAATTAGCGGTTGGTGAGGTCAAACCGTTGTATTTTTTTGGTCGTGATTTAGTGATTTATCGCAGTGAAAGTGGCAAAGCAGTTTTGTTAGATGCGTTTTGTCCGCACTTAGGTGCGCATTTGGGTCATGGGGGTGAAGTGCATGGTGAGTCTATTGCCTGCCCGTTTCACGGCTGGGAATTTAATGGTGAAGGCATGTGTACCAAGGTGCCTTATGCTAAAAATATGCCTGCTAAGGTAAAGGATGCACCTTGCATCGATGGTTATCATGTACAAGAGGTTAACCGGGTGATTTGGGCCTGGTATCACCCTGACAATGTTGCGCCGTTATTTGATGTTGATGTGTTGCCGCAAATGAATGAGGCGGGTTGGACTGATTGTCATCGTTTTGAATGGGAAATTAACACCTGTGTGCAAGAGACGGGTGAGAACGGGGTTGATATTGCACATTTTCTTTATGTGCACAGTAGTGTGGCCATGCCTGAGGCCGAGGTTGAGCTGTCGGGGCATCATCGTATTACCACTATGCATTCGCGTACGCCGCGTATCGATGAAAATGGCGTATTGGATCAGAGCGGTGAATTAGAGGATTCGCGATTGGTCACGACCAGTTGTGGGCCTGGGATGACGTATCAATCGTTTGAGCGTTCGTTTACGTCGTTTATGATGGGTACGATTACGCCGATTGAGCGGGGCAAGGTATTAATGAGGTGGACGTTTGCGCAGCCTGAAGATCAGACGGATGTTCAAAAGTTATATTCGGATGGGATGATTGCAGAGATTGCCCGACAGGTCGGGCAGGATATTCCCATATGGGAGCATAAGATTTATCAGCCGAATCCGATTTTGTGTGATGGTGATGGACCGATTGCCAAGTATAGGAAGTGGTTTAATCAGTTTTATGCCGGGGAATTTGATGGTGGGGCGCCGATCCGCTTAGTTCAGTAGTTGTAAAAGAGTGGGGTTTTAGGTGGAGAATAAGGCCCCAACTGTCCTGCAGCACAAAACCACGGTTTAAATTCATCAACACAGCATTGCGCTGCACCTTAACAATCCTACTGTTTTAATCGGTTGCGATATCAGTACCACGCAGCCAGCTGCCATAAATCAAACGCTCGCCTGCCAGCCCGAATAATTCTCCAAAGCGCTGATAGAGATAAGCAACGATGCACTTAACACCGGCAAAAGCTTGAGCTTTAAAGCAGGCTAAAAACTCGCGGTATCAATTTGATATTTTTTAATGCGCGAAGCCAGCGTCGTGGGCTTGATTTCTAGCAGCGCCGCTGCGCCTTGGTTGCCAAAGATCTTGCCTTTGGTGCGTTTGAGCGCCAGTAAAATATTGCGCCTTTCTTGTTGCCGCAATTCCTGCTCGGTAAAAATGGTTTGCGGCATATTCGCACCTGCGTTGGCAGCCTGTTCACCTCCAGTGGCTTTAATAATCCCGTCGAAGCGAATAATATCGCCTTGGGAGAGAATCACTTGCCGCTCAATAATATTTTCTAGCTCACGTACATTACCGGGCCAGTTATAGTCTTGTAGTTTGCTCATTTCACTGATGGGTATTTTAAGCCCTTGTTTGTTCGCCCGTGTGCTCGCCTTTTGCAAAAAATGTTGTGTCAGTAGCGGAATATCTTCTTTGCGCTTGCGCAGTGGTACCGACTCAATGGGGAAAACATTTAAGCGAAAAAATAAGTCCTCCCTAAAGCTATTGTTTTCGACATCGCCGCGCAAGTCGCGGTTGGTCGCGGCAATTATACGCACATCAACATTGCGCGTTTTGCTTTCGCCGATACGTTCAAACTGCTGCTCTTGTAATACCCGCAGCAGTTTACCCTGCAGGTGTAATGGAATCTCACCCACTTCGTCGAGAAATAATGTGCCGCCATCGGCCAGTTCAAAACGACCGGGCCTATCGTCCGAAGCACCTGTAAATGCTCCTTTGATATGACCAAAAAATTCGCTTTCAAATAAATCAGCTGGCACCGCCGCGCAATTAACACGAATCAGTGGGCGCTCCGAGCGGTTGCTGGTTTCATGAATGGCCCTGGCAATTAATTCTTTACCCGTGCCCGACTCACCGCTAATTAATACCGTCGCATCCGTTGGGCCTACCAGTTCAATCTGTTGTAATACCTGTTGAAACGCCGGGCTGCTACCAATTATCTGGTGCTGGTTAAATTCGAGTTTGATTTCTTCTTGCAGATAGGCCTTTTCCATTTCCAGCCGGTTTTTTAAATGCTCAACTTCACTAAGCGCTTCAAGTAGCTGCCGCTCGTAGGCCTTTTTTTCTGATACATCGTGAAATACCACTACTGCACCAACAATAAAATCATTTTCGCGTATCGGGGTGCTGGTGTACTCAACTGCAATGGGCTTACCGGTTTTACTCCAAAAAATATCGTCGTTAACACGATGCACCACACCCTCGCGAAAGGCCGCAAAAATGGGGCACTGCTCGGCGCCAAAGTGCGAACCATCGGCGTGCGAATGGTGCACGGTGTTATGCATATTTTTACCGGCCAGCTCCTCGGTGCTATAACCCAGTATTTTTTCGGCTGCGGGGTTGACAAATGTGGTGGTGCCATTGGCGTCTACCCCGTAAATACCTTCACCGGCGGCATCGAGAAGTAGTTTATTTTGGAATTCAAATTCCTGAAAAATACGCGAGACTCGGCTCCAGTGGCCAATGCCGGACAAGTAGTGACGCCCTGCATCGGATTGCTTGCGGTAGTTGTCCAGCTCTTCAACGCGTTGCAGGCTGAGGTATAAATGGTTGTGTTCGCCCGCAGTCGCGCTTCGACCCATAATTTCAATGCGCTCTGCGCCTTGTGCCGTTTGTACCCATAAGTCATCGCGCCAACCACGGCCTTGTTCGAGTAACGCCTGAGTAAACACAATAAGGTCAGGAAAGCTCTTGGAGAAGAGCTCACTAGCCTTAAGCAGTAATGCCTCGGCGCGATCTTTACCTAGTAGACGGCAGGCTTCCTGATTAACACCCACCAGCTGGTTGGTCAGAGGGTCAAGCACGATTTGTGCGGTGGCGGAAAAGCTAAATAGCGGGTCTTGCGGTAATACTGATGTGGGCATAGCGATGTCTCGTATTGATTAAGCGACTTGTCTATGGGCTTTTGCTGGCCATTTGCTTGGTGGCTTGCATTATCGCAATCAATTTCTGCGCCAAGTTCAGTCATTGATTACGAAAACTCGAGAATTAAATTACGAAAAATTGAAATTTACGAAAAATCGTAGTTGCTAGACAGGCGGGCTGCTTTAAACAAGTCATTCAAAATCAGTGATTTAAGGTCTATGCAAGAGTTGGCACAACAACTGCAAAACCATTATTGACGAGCTCAGCTAAAACGCTACGACGATATTGAACTGACCCATTATTCAAGCGAAGTTGTGAGTGTTGATGAGCGCATAATGCGTCAAGGTGAGGCTTTTTTATATTGCCCAGCTCATTTTGGTGCTGATTGATCCTGGCGCGGAACGACATCTAAACCGGATACATTTACAGAGGCGAAAAAATATGGCGACGAAAAGTTTAGGTAATCCCTTCGATGGCAATACTTCCCTTAAGCACGGTAGTCACTGCGATTGCGAGACGTGTAGCCCACACTCACTTCTTCAAAGCGATGGTAAGCCACTAAGTGACTATCAGCGTCAGGAAAAATTTGAGGCGGCAGCGGAAAAAATGGAAAGCCAGGCAGCGCCGGCAACTGCCGCACCGGCCGATAGCTTTGATAGCGCTGACGATATGATGGACAGGGTGATTGAGAGCGCCATTGTGCGCGGCATGTTTGGTCACAACGACCCTTCGCGGCGCAACTTTATTAAGCTGGTTGGCGGCAGTACCTTGGCGGCAACGCTGGGCAGTATTATTCCTATGGATAAAGTAAAGGCTGCAGTAAAAGATTCGATTGGCCCCTTGGAAAAAACCAAACTCAAGGTGGGCTTTGTGCCAATTACCTGTGCGACGCCTATTATTATGGCGCAGCCCATGGGTTTTTACGCCAAGTATGGTTTGGATGTAGACGTAATAAAAACCGCAGGCTGGGCAGTGGCGCGCGATAAATCCCTGAACGGTGAGTACGACGCCTCGCATATGTTGACGCCAATGCCATTGGCGATGACCATGGGCGCGGGCTCAACGGCCACACCTTACCTAATGCCAGCGGTAGAGAACATTAATGGCCAGGCCATTGTGTTGCACAATAAACATAAAGATAAAAGGAACCCCAAAGACTGGAAAGGCTTTAAGTTTGGTGTGCCATTCGACTACTCCATGCATAACTTTTTATTGCGCTATTATGTTGCTGAATTCGGTATCGACCCAGACAAGGATATCCAGATTCGCGTAGTGCCACCGCCTGAGATGGTGGCGAACTT
>CBFHXO010000124.1:0-2378 GCA_965659815.1 Pseudomonadales bacterium | reverse complement strand
GCGTGCCGGTAATCTCGACGGTTATCTCTCACCCGACCCATTTAACCAACGCGCTGTGTATGAAAAAGTCGGTTTTCTGCATACGCTAACTAAAGATATTTGGGAGGGTCACCCTTGCTGTGCCTTTGCCTGTAGTAAGAAATTTGCGACCGAAATGCCTAATACCTATGCGGCTTTGTTTAAGTCGATTGTCGATGCAACGCAATTTTCGGCCAAGGCTGAGAATCGCGCCGATATTGCCAAGGCGATCTCGCCGAAAAATTATCTTAACCAGCCAGAGGTTGTAGTCAACCAGGTGCTTACCGGTCGCTATGTCGATGGGCTGGAGAAAAAAGTTTTTGATGTCCCCGATCGCATTGATTTTGACCCTTTCCCTTGGCACTCAATGGCAGTGTGGATTTTAACGCAAATGAAACGCTGGGGTTATGTCGATGGTGATATCGATTACAACGGGATTGCCGAGCAGGTTTACGTTGCCTCAGAAACCGCGCAGGTAATGAGAGACTTAGGTTATGAACCGCCGAGCAAGACCTATGAAAACTACACCATCATGGGTAAGACCTTTGATCACACCAAGCCCGAAGAATATATCAATAGTTTTGCTATTAAACGCTAGGTGGAGTGATTAGGCGTGCTGGATTCAATGAAGTTAAAGGCGGCTCTAATTTCGCTGCTGATATTGTTTGTTAGCCTGGGGTTGTGGGAGGCATTAAATCAGCCGCCTGCAGCTACCGAGGCGCTTTCGGAGTTTGAGTTATTGATGGGGGGTGCCGACCAGGAGGCCAGGGTGCCGCCGCCATCTCAGGTGATCGCCCATGCTTGGAAAGAGTTAAGCAACCCTTTTTACGATGCAGGGCCAAACGATAAAGGCATTGGTATACAGCTCGCCTATTCACTTTACCGGGTATTAACTGGCTACTTGTTCGCTGCGCTTATCGCGATTCCACTGGGTTTTGTCATTGGTATGTCGCCACTGATGTATCGAGCGCTGGATCCGTTTATTCAGGTGTTAAGGCCGATATCACCGCTGGCCTGGATGCCACTGGCGCTATTTATTATTAAGGACTCCGAGCAGTCGGCGATTTTTGTCATATTTATTTGTTCGATATGGCCCATGTTAATTAATACCGCCTTTGGCGTTGCCGGTGTACGCAGCGACTGGGTGAACGTTGCGCGTACCCATGAACTAAGCACCTTAAAAACCGCCTTTCTGGTGATACTGCCCGCAGCAGCACCCACCATTTTAACCGGTATGCGGATATCCATTGGTATTGCCTGGCTGGTGATTGTTGCCGCAGAAATGCTAGTGGGTGGTACTGGTATCGGTTATTACGTTTGGAACGAGTGGAATAACCTCGATTTAAACAGTGTGATTTTTTCAATACTGATGATTGGTGTTGTCGGGATGTTACTGGACTTTGTGTTGGGTAGGCTTGCCCGGCTGGTTCAGTATGAGGAGTAGTTATGACTAAACCATTTGTCAGTTTAGAAAAGCTAAAAAAACAATACGGTGATGTTGTGGTCTTTGATGACGTCAATATCGGTATTGAAAAAGGCGAGTTTGTTTGCATTATCGGTCACTCTGGTTGCGGCAAGTCAACCATACTGAATGTGTTAGCCGGGTTGGATGAGCCCAGTGACGGTGCGGTAATTATGGATGGCGCTGAAGTGGCGGGCCCCAGTCTTGACCGTGGTGTTGTATTTCAGCACTACAGTTTGTTGCCCTGGCTGACGACCTTGCAAAACGTTTCATTTGGTGTGCGCGCCCGCAACCCTCGCTGGAGCAAACATCAAGTCGATGAGCACAGCAAACATTATTTAAACATGGTGGGTTTGACGGCGGCATTAAATAAAAAGCCTTCTGAGCTTTCGGGTGGTATGCGTCAGCGGGTTAGTATTGCCCGCGCCTTTGCCACCAGCCCTAAACTGCTTTTGCTCGATGAACCTTTTGGCGCACTGGATGCACTCACCCGCGGTGTGATTCAAGATGAGTTAATTAAAATTTGGGGTGAAACACAGCAAACCGTGTTTATGATTACCCACGATGTCGATGAGGCGATATTTCTGGCCGACCGCGTATTGCTGATGACCAATGGCCCCGACGCTCGGGTAGCCGAGTCGGTTAAAATTAATATTCCCCGCCCGCGCAATCGCGCCAATATTATTGAAGACAGTGGCTATTACCAAATTCGAAATCACCTGGTTAATTTTTTAGTCAGCCGCTCAGGTGAGCTAACCGCTAGCGCAGCGACCGATACGCAGGCGGCGCGACAGATCACGCGTGACGTTGACCCTACGCTAATGGCAGCTAATAGCCTGCCCGAGCAAGTGCCGCTCGCGACTGATGCTGCGATAGCCGATTCTAAGATAGCCGATTC
>CBFHXO010000123.1:0-7830 GCA_965659815.1 Pseudomonadales bacterium | reverse complement strand
TGCAAAAAACTCCAGGCAGCAGCGCAAGATACCCAGCACCCCGGTAACATCCAGCTGAAACTCTGTACACGATTCAATCAATACAATACCCAACAAACACATTGCTAACCCAAGCAGTGATGCCAACCTACCCGGAATACGCCGTATTAGCAGCACAAATAGCGGAAAGCCCAGGTAGGCAACCCATTCGGCACTGATTGACCAGGACGGGCCGTTCCACGTAGTACCGCCGGGTGAGAGCTGGAAAGCTTGCACTAAAAACAGGTGTTTGAGTAAATCCGGTAGCGCGAATTTTCCGGTAAACGCATCCGCATCACCGACCGCGAGATAAGCCAACTGCACCAGCAAAAATAGCAAGAGCACCATCAGGTGAAGCGGATATATGCGGGCAAAGCGATAAATCCAGAACGACCTCAGTGTGGCTCGTTGAACAATGAACTTGTCGAAATACAGCACATAGAGCAAAAAGCCGCTTAAAATAAAAAAGAAGTCAACCCATAAGTAACCGTTGCGAAAAAACTGCGTATAAGCACTGGCGGCCTCACCTGCACTGGGCATAAAGTAAATAACAATATGATGCAGCAATACACCGAGCGCCGCGATACCGCGCATACCGGTTAACGGTTTTATATGGGTTTTATTGGCGACCATACTGTTATTAAACACACGTTCCCCGTTTTCTAATAAGGTAGGTATTTAACCACCTGTGGGCCAATCATATTCGCTAGCCACACTGGCATGCACCGCCAGATTTTTATCAGTAATTGGTATTTAGGGTTACTTGGGCTGACATCGGGCAGCGACTCATCGTCATTGAGCCAATAACTCCAATACAAAGGGTAAGGCTTGGCTCCCCACTGTTTTTTGAACCGATAGGTACTGGCATCCGGTGAGGAGCGACCAAAATCAAAAAAACGATAGTTTTTTGATATAGCCAACTGCAAAATTTCCCAGTACATAAACATATTGGCATTCATGAAATTTGCCGAGCGCAATGTCGACGCCCAGGGAATCTCCAATGTCTGTTGGTGACCGATTAAAAAGCAGCAGGAAACCGGGCGCTTACCCGCATACACAACACCAAAGTAGATATCCCTATCACCAGCAAGCGCCACCAGGCGGTGGAAAAATGATTTGGCATATACCGGCGTACCCAGGTCACGCATATTGTGCGCAAATACCGTGTAGAAATCGTTGAGCAATTCATTTTTGCCAAACACAATTTTAAGCTCAAAGCGCTGCGATTTTTTAACTTGCGCCCTGAGTTTGGTACCCAAATCAGACCATAGCTGTTCGCTAGTCTCTGGCAAGGCCCTAAGCATGGTGATTTTATGCTGCTTGGTATGCCAACTGTCGGCAAGATCAGTGCTGAGCTGCTGCAGCGGCCGTACCATGCGTATTTCAATATGCTCAGCATCGCCTTGGCCGATCTGTGCAACTGCGTGATCTAATAGCCGCGCCGCAATAGCAGCATTGTCGGCTAACACCCCGCCATAATTAAAAAATGGCATTGAGGCGTAATAGTGGCCGAATAGACGACTATTCACTTCAACCAGAGGCAATACACCGTTGATCGCACCTTCGTTGTCATAGCTGGCCAGGTACAAAGTATGATGACCAAAACATTGTTCTATCACTTCACGAAAGTACCAAAAATGGTATGCGCTGGAATCGGCTTTTTCAATAACGTAGGCATCCCAGGCCTGCGCCTGGCTACTGTCACAGGGCTTAATCACAATGCTACCTTGCGCTGTAACAGCCGCTGGCATAATCTCGTTAATAGCCGCGAACAGCATCGGCACAGGCTTTTTTACCCGATCTTTCGGGTCAAGGGCATTGCTTTGGCTCACCGCATTGCTTTGGCTTACAAAATTGCTTTCGAGGCGTTTAATTTGCTGTGAGACTGCTTTCATTTCGCCAATAAGTATATCGATCGCTTCGCCACGCTTTTTCGCCTGGCCAATTAACCGGGAAAGCTTTCCCTTTGTCTCGCGCAAACTATCCAGCTTATCGTTATTGGACATTCGATATCTCTTTTATTGTGCTCTCTGTCGCACCGAGGTGCGCAAGCGATTAACCACTGCAGCAAGTTCAGCAATACCATCAACGGTTTTTGTTATCGCTTGTGGCGTGTCGTAAATCCAGAAAGAAAGTCGTAATGAGGCCGGCACGTTCAGCTGCAGATGCAAGGGTTGTGCACAGTGAAAGCCCGAGCGCACACAAACACCATAGCGATCACTTAAGCCACGGGCAATAGCATGGGGCGAAATACCCTTGTAAATAAGGCTAAAAGGCCCCAGTTTATTTTCGGTCAGCCCACCCATCACACAGTCGGCAGGCAGCTTGTTAGCAATTTCTAATGCCGTATGCCGAGATAGTAAGGAAAAATGCTTATGCACGTTCTCCATACCAATATTAAGCAAAAAACGAATAGCGGCATTTAAGCCCACCACTGATTCAATAGCCGGTGTACCGGCTTCAAATTTCCAGGGCGCATTTTTTTCTTTATAGCCCTCGAGGGTAACCTCTTCAATAGTAGAACCGCCCTGCAGATATAAATCCATTTGCTCCAGCAAATCGGCTTTACCAAACAGTACGCCCACACCCGTGGGCGCCCCCAGCTTATGGCCACTAAAAGCAAGAAAGTCACAACCCAAATCATCGACATCGATACGGGTATGTGGCGCCGACTGAGCGGCATCAATGGCAACCGGCACGCCATAAGCATGCGCCAGCTCAACGATTTTTTTAATATTAATGCTGTTACCTGTTACGTTAGATGCCTGTGACAGCGCCACTAATGCTATATCGTTTTGACTCAGCTGCTGTTCTAATGTGTCGAGTTTTACGTGACCCAATTCATCGACATCCAATCGCACACTGGTATCACCCCAGGGCAATAAATTAGAGTGATGTTCCGCCCAGCTGGTTAGTATCTTACCTTTATCCCGGTAGGCAAAGGCAAGTAAATTTAACGCCTCGGTGGTATTGCGTAAAAAAACAATTTCATTACTTTCGGCATTAATCAATATCGCCACCGAATCGCGTGTACTCTCGTAAGCTTCGGTTGCCTCATCACTTAAAAAGTGTACCGAGCGATGAATATTCGCGGTTTTGTTGGCCAGCATATCGCTGACTGCGTCAATCACACATTGTGGCTTAAGTGCAGTCGCTGCGCTATCGAGATAAATCAGCGGCTGGCCCGAAGGTGAAATTCGGGACAGAATGGGAAAATGATCTCGCACGTTTAAAAGCGGTGTTAAGTCAGCGTCAGTCATATCAGTCAATGCTCGCAAAATCCTTGAATGCAACGTATTTACCGCTAGTCTCGGGTGTAATAAATGGTACTTGTTTTACCTTGAGCTGAATGCTTTCTTCTTCGACACCTGATTGTTGCGGATCGGCACAGAGTAACCGCTTAAATGCTTCAGCTAACTTACCCAAAGATATCTTATCTAAAGGTAAGATATCTTTGGATAAGTCATGCTGTTCAGTATTAACACAGACCAGCGCAAGCTTGTACCTCGCGTTAGCAATTTGCTCCAATTTAAAATTAACCACTGGGGGATAGTCAAAAAACAGATTTTGCAAATCACGGGTGGTAATTAAACGACCCGATTCAGCAATAAAGCACTCCTGCTTTCTACCCAACAATTTTAACCGCGAACGACAACTATCAGCATCATGTTCGAGATACCCAATATCACCAATATCATAACGGATAATTGGCATTGCCTTATTGGTGAGGTCGGTAACGACAATACGACCCACCTCACCATCAGCGACACGCTTATTGCGGTCGTTAATAATTTCAAGATAAACCAGCTCCTGGTAAATATCCAGAGCATCGGAATTATGCTCAAACGTACCACCAATTGCCCCTATTTCGCCAGTGCCGTAGAAATTGATAAAACGGGCAGAAAAAGCTCGGCTTATTCTGCTGGTCAGCGCCTCAGCCGCTAAGCCACCATAAGGTATTAAGAACTTGACGTGCGGAAACTGTAACTGCCGTTGCTCGGCACGAGCGGCCAGCCAAAGCAAAAAATGCGGCAAACCACGAATCACCTGCTTTTTCTGGTTAATAATCTGGTCGAGATAAGCATCGAGTTGAACCGCCACTGTCTGCCAGTGACCAGGCTCAATAGGTAATAATGTTTTGCGGTTCAATAATACCTGTCGTTCAACGCGCCCGCGTATATCAGACAGGCTGGCAGCATCGAATAGCCGGTTTCGACGAATACACCAAAACAAATAAGCCATTAGTGACTCTGGGCCTTCATCGGCAAACCCGCACACGACATTACAGGCAGGAGAAGGAATATCAAGGGTGGTGCAGCCCACAGCTTTATCGAGTGCCGCCTTTAAATTGACATGCTCCGCAGCGCGCAAATAGTCACGCTTGGCAAAATCGGTGACGACCGTCATCCGACCCGTAGTGCCTGCAGAGCTAAGACACTGCCAACGATCAGCGTTTTGCTTAACGGTTACACGATCGGGAAAACCGTTAGCAAATGTTGATTTTTGGGCTATGGACAGCCTATCAAGCATTGCGCCGGCATTGCCCGCATGAGTGGTATTTGCATCAATGCCCACAGCGTCAAATGTTTCGAGCCAGATATCCACCTGCTCGCCCGCAAGCTTGAGTAAATTAGCTAAGCGGGTCTGCTGCGATTGTAAACGCTGTCGCTCATGCAACGATAAACCATTGAGCACCTGATGGTATCTCGACCAAAATCTAGAACCCGCTGCCAATTCCGTCAATGGAAATAGCGCTCGCGAGAATAGCCATTCTTTGATCATCAAGTAAACGCCCGATAAGCTGATGGGGGGTAGTAGATAATAGAATCAAACAACGTCGCTAATAATACTAACTGATTGTAATACGCGAAAATAGTGATTAACGCAGCAACAGATCGCTAAAAGTCACTTGGAGGTCGTGCCGACCCGCACCATAGCTATAAGCATAGGCAATCAAGCCCAGCTCCAGTGTATCGGGCAGGTCGGGCCGGTTAAAATGGTTAACCTGCACCCAATCCTGAGAGTCAACAGCGGCAGCATAGAGGTAAAAATCACTGCCTTTTCGTACGATTCTGACCCTTGCATTGCCACTTGGCCAATCGTAGCCACTCACATCACTGTAACCTGCCAACGTCGATTTACTCTCAACCTGCAAACCTTGGCCACGATAACCAATCACGTTAAATACATAGTTTTCTGTGCTGAGCAGCGCATTACCCGCAGTATTGCGTAACATAATGCCGCCAAATTGATAATCTTGGTCGGGGTAGTTTGCCGTATCGCTTTGCTTGCGAGTTCGCACTGTTACCTCGACCTCGACATTGCCGGTAACCGCAGATAAATAGGCGGTTCCCCTTTGGTTTTTCCACCATACGGTTTCGGCCTGTGACTTGAGCTGCAAGCCTTCGCCAGTAAATTGCTTATCAACCAACTGTGGCTGAAACCACCGCCAGCCAGGTAAGGGCTTCTGTAGTGAGGCGGAAAATGGCCTCTCAACGGTATGATCTACCGCAGACACCCACCGCTTGGAAATGGGGTACACCACTTTGGCTGCCAGGCGATAAATTTGGCCATCGCGCTCGGCAAACATCGCCACCAATGTGATTGATAACAGCACAATTAGTAGCGTTAGCAATAATAGCATTCCGCATCGCATGGGCGGGTCTCCTGACAGAAAGACGTCAATCGTCGTGTTTACAATCAACTATCGAGCCAGCTAACAATACCACCAATAATATCCTGTTGCGACTTTGGCTCAGACATAATATGGCTGGCGTCGGAGTACAGTTTTAATGTCAGTAGCTCACCGAAATCGACCCGCGAGTACATATCCTTAAACTGCGCGTGGTAGTTGTAAATTTCGAACCAACTGCCAGTATAAATGATATTAAGCCGCACCTTGCGATCAACCAGTTGCTGGTAGGCCGATTCAACCGCTTTACGCGGTGGAAACTCGGGCCAGATATTTTCTGGTTCAACATCGATATCACTTTCGATGCTTTCACTAGCTGCGGTTGGCGCTTGCTTTTTGCCAGTGAACAGCTTGCCAAAAGAATTGGCCCAAACGCTAAGCTTTAACATACGTGGCAAGTAGTGAACCGCATAAAACTTTAAGGTGCGATAACTGTAGCCATCGATACTGACAAGACCCACAATACGTTGATCGACTTGCGCTATTTTAAATGCGTTATTGGCACCGGAGCACAAGCCATATAAAACAAATCGACTCACACCATATTGCGTTTGCAAATAATCTAGCACCGTTATAATTTCCTCGCAAACCCGCGATTCATCATCAATACCGGTAGCGCGTGGCGCGCTATCGCCAATGCCCGAAAGATCAAACCGCAAGACAATCCGATTAGTCTTAACCACCTGCCTTGCCAATGTCACTGAAATTCTACAAGTGCCGATTTTATGCATCAAACCAGAGTTTAAAATAACAAAGGCCTCAAGATTTTGATCAGGCTTATCAGGAATGGTAACCACACCATTCAAGTTGAAATCATTACCTATTGATACCGCTTGCTCAATCATTTTATGTCTCACCCCAACCCTTACCGCTGCCAGTCAATAACGTGATCGACTACTGCCTTAAGTGACTGGTGCGGCAATAATAAACTTCCTTGATCATCAACCAGCTGCCAATTGTCGCCACCTTCTATAGGCGTATAAGCCTCAGCAACACGGTGCCCCTGCGCCCGCAAATGTTGAGCAAACTGCTCGTATTGGCTATCCTGGCTGGATACCACCTGCAAAATATCACGATAACCAGCAAATTCTATGGCTTCAAATTCCAGTTGCGCAATCTCGGCGCGCAATGCTGGCAGCAATGCAAAACCATTAACCCACCAACTGTCATTCAAAATCAGCTGGTCGGCTTGCTCATCGCTGATTGTCGCCCTTAGCTCGCTAAGGTAGCGACCACCCGATAGCACTGCGTCCCAACAAACAAAGCCCTTAACCGAAGCATTGGCGGCCAACGCTTTGGCTGCAATAAACGCACCCAATCGTAAACCGACCACATAAATGCGTTCAACCGCCGCCATTTTTTTAAGCTGCTTTAAAGCTTGTTGGCAATTATCGATTGACTCACTCAACGAAAAATCGGCGCTATCACCAGCTGAATCACCACTACCAAAATAATCAAAGCGCAGTGACGCAACACCATGGCGTGCAAACATACTACCCAACTGCCTAAAGGCACGATGGCAGCGCATTTGCTCCTGACCAAAGGGGTAGCACATCAACACTGCATAGTCAGCAAAGTGATTACCCGCCGGCTCCTGGATAACGCCATACAGCTGTCGAGAAGCTTCACCGAAATAAAATGATTGCATTATGTTTTACAACCTTCCCAAAAACTGTTTAAGCTTATAATTTATTCTTGCGATAATGCCCGAATCAACATTAATACCCGAACCCCTACTACACGCTGCACCGATACCGTTATCTGCGTCAATAACACAATTTTCCATGCCAGTATCATTTTCGATATTCAAGGGGTATTGCAGCGCAATTTGCGCCAGTGTATTCATTAACAAACTTCTTAATTCGAGGTTGACACCCTGATCGCGAGATACTCGCGCTACCACCCGCGTCGCCATCAACGAGTGCCCACCAATATCGAAAAAGTTATCGTCGAGGCTGACGCTATCAATCGATAGACACTCAGCCCAAACCTTCGCATAGTATTTTTCGGTTGCAGAAACGGGCGCCTTAAACATCGCCGCTGCACTAACGCTATTATCTTCGGTTCTCAGCGCCAACGCTTTGCGGTCAATTTTGCCACTGGGTGTTAATGGCAAACGC
>CBFHXO010000122.1:0-7834 GCA_965659815.1 Pseudomonadales bacterium | reverse complement strand
CACCAAAACCGAAAATAGCCCGCCGAAATGTCAATTCGTTAATACGAATCGCAATAAGAACAAACTACAGTTGACAATGATTCTCAGTTAGCTAAAATGCTTGATATTCACTCAACATTTTGGCCAGGTCCTATGTACGTTTGCGTTTGCAATAAAGTTACCGACAAACAGCTTAAAAGCGCTGTTGAAAACGGTGCCCACTCACTCGGTGCATTGCAAAAATCGCTGGCTGTTGGCACCAACTGCGGCACCTGTCTTGAAACTGCCCAGTCAATGCTAAACGAATCACTTAGCGAACTACTCGCCGCGAATCCCGATATCTATTACGCTGCCTAGCGCGGGTTCCCGCCTCCCATCACCGTCTCCCTGAATCTGCACTTTCTCGCTCAACCCTCGCGCACCCGCTTAAAACAGAATCGAAACAGCTTGCATTCTCATTTTCATTTATCCATATAAATCAATAGCTTAGCTTGACAGCCCCGCCATTGCTCTGCACACTAGCACCCTTAAATATCGCCCCCTCTTTAAGGCGGCGACTTTTCGACAAACCGATGAATAAATTAAGGTGCACCACTATGCAGGGCGATCCAACCGTTATCGAGCATTTAAACAAGGTTTTGGGTAATGAGCTTATTGCGATTAACCAGTACTTTTTGCATTCGCGTATGTACAAGGACTGGGGCTTTAAATTGTTGGCCGACTACGAGTATCACGAATCAATTGACGAGATGAAGCACGCCGACCAGCTGATTGAGCGCATTTTATTTTTAGAGGGGCTGCCCAACCTGCAAAGCCTAGGCAAGCTTCTGATTGGCGAGAATACCGAAGAGATGCTGAACTGCGATTTAAAACTCGAAATGCAGGCGATTCCTGATTTGCGTGAGGCAATTGTGTACTGCGAAAATGTCGGCGATTTTGTTAGCCGCGACCTGTTCCAGCATATACTCGACTCGGAAGAAGAACATGTCGATTGGCTGGAAACACAGTTGAACCTGATTAAAAATGTTGGCCTTGAAAACTACCTGCAAAGCCAAATTGGCGCGCATGGCGAATAACGCTGACGCCTGGCTCGCTAACGGCGCGAACTGGCAAGGCAGTGAGATCAACCGGCGATACCACTAAGGAGACTGACACATTAGCAACGATTTTAGCCGCGGCGCGCGCTATTTAGGCAAGGGTTTTGGCTTACTAAAACGGCCACGCATTTTACCCTTTGTCGTTGTGCCGCTAGTGATTAATATCGCTTTGTTTTACCTGGGTATCAACTACCTGATTGACAGCTTTGGCGGCTGGCTTAACGGTTTTCTCGACCGTATTCCCGACTGGCTGGGGTTTATCCAATGGCTACTGTGGCCGCTGTTTAGCGTATTTATCTTGCTGCTTGTTGCCTACGGATTCAGCTTTGCCGCCAATCTGATTGGCTCGCCGTTTTACGGCCTAATGGCCGAGCAAGTCGAATTAATTCTTACCGACAAACCCTCAGAGGTTCCGTTCACCGTGCTATCGGTAGCGGCCATGATACCTAAAGCCCTGTTGCGCGAGCTGCAGAAAATCATGCAGTATATTCTCTGGTTGATGCCACTATTATTATTGTCACTACTATCGCTGCTGATCACGCCGCTTTCAACGCTAATGCCGTTTGTCTGGTTTGCCTTTGGCGCCTGGATGCTGTCGATACAGTACCTCGACTACAGCTACGACAACCATGGCATTAGCTTTAAACAACTGAAAACCGATTTAAAACAAGACCGAAATGCCGCGCTGGGCTTTGGTGGCATAACCACTGTTGCGTTAGCGATTCCATTATTAAATTTATTTGCGATACCGGCTGCGGTATGCGGCGGAACGGCTTATTACGTTGAGCGCCTAGCAGAAAAAAATCCAGGCACAGCATTGCAGTAATCGGTATTGCAGTAGTCAACATTGCAGTAGTCAGCATTGCAGCAGTCAGCATTGCCAGATTCTACTGGCGCAAGACCGAGCTTGGCGAGGCTAAGAAAAGATAAGAAAAACTAAGATAAAAACTCTAATGGCGGCTGTTCACAAACCAGCTTTTCACCCAGCATTTCTTCGATATCAGGCAGCATAAAGGCATCGTCTTCACAAGCCAGGCTGATCGAGGTACCTGTCTCACCCGCCCTGCCGGTACGACCAATACGATGCACATAGTCTTCGGGGTCTTCGGGCAAATTATAATTAATCACGTGGCTAATGCCGTCGACATGAATACCACGACCGGCAACATCGGTGGCAACCAATACTTTAATCGCACCGTCTTTAAAGCGCTTTAGGGTACTGGTGCGTTTTTGCTGGGCTATTTCACCCGATAACATACCGCAGCTAATTGACACCTTTGAAAGCTTTTCATAAACCCAGCGGGTCTGGTCACGACGATTGGCAAACACAATGGCACTTGATACCGCATCACTGTTAAGAATATTTTTTAACACATCAAACTTGTCAGAGGCCGCAACCATATAGACTTTTTGTTCTACGGTTGCTGCAGCAACCCGCTCAGGCTCCATCTCAACCCGCACCGGGTCAATGGTCCACTGGTCGGTTAGCCTAATCACATCGTCGGTAAACGTTGCACTAAAGAGTAAAGTCTGGCGCCGGTCTTTATGCGGGCAAGCGCGAACGATACGGCGTACCTGCGGGATAAACCCCATATCCAGCATCCGATCGGCCTCATCAATTACCAGTATGTCAACCAGATCGAGGCTAATATCACGGCGTGTCATAAAATCAATTAAACGGCCTGGTGTCGCAACCACAATATCCACGACCCGGCGCTGAATGCGCTTTTGCTGCCCGGCGTAATCGACGCCACCAATTAACATTTCAACCTGCAAATCAGTATGCTTGACCAGGTCTTGCGCGTCTTTAGCAATTTGCATTACCAGCTCGCGCGTCGGTGCAATCACAACCACACGAGGCTCACCAATAAAACGCTCTTCTTCGGGCGGATGACTGAGTAAGTCGGCTATTGCGGTAATTAAAAATGCCGCTGTTTTGCCGGTACCCGTTTGCGCCTTACCCACGGCATCTAAACCATCGAGCGTATGAGGCAATATCTCCGCCTGGATTGGCGAACAATACTCAAACCCCAAATCGGCAACTGCGTGCATTAATGCCAATGGCAGCTCCAAATCGTGAAACCGCGTCGCACCGGGTTTTTCTGGCACCTGAAACTGACTAATATCCCAGGCCGGTTTTGGTTTGGATGGTTTACGTTTACGTTGATGACTGCGGCTTTTTGCTGATCCGCTTTGAGACTGGCCGTGAGACTTAGGCGCAGACTTATTGCTTTGATTGCCGCTTGAGCTGTCGCTGCTATCGGCTGATGACCGTGCAGTGCGCGCCGATTTATCGGCTGCGTCAGCGTTACTGTTTTTACCAAACCACTTTCCAAACAAAATTGTTACCTTGGCGAATTGTCGCCGTCAATCAACATCAACGGTGTAAGCATTGCTGCACATTAGGCTTGCATCATAGCTCCACGAAAGCCGCGCATTGTATGCGAAATTTCAGCGAAAACCGCCAAACCCAAACAATTATCGTGATAAAAGCGCAAAATGCCCCATTAAAGGGGCTTTTTGCCTATCAGCACGGGGTCATTCAGTGCGATTGCCTTGGTTAATCATTTTTGGTTAACCATTTTCGTCTGGCCAATGTCATCTGGCCAATTTCATCGAGTTGTCGCTGTCAGGCGATTCTCGTCTGATGATCACTGCCTGTTGATGATTGTTACTTGATTATTGCCGGTTACGTGCCAACCAATAGTCCAGGCTAAACCAGCATCCTCCGCCATAGAAAAACAACACCATTAGCATGACAAAATAAGTGGCGGCAAATTCAATACCATTTTTCAATACAGTAATAGAACCGGCACCTGTTAAGTAGCTGTAATTACCATGTCGCTTTAACAGGCTTTTGGCTGCTTCTTTGCGTTCATTGGCCTGTTCAATTAAGTCGACGCGCCATTCCCAGGGTACGGTTAACTTTGACTCGGGTAAGGCATGCCAGCCGTTCTCCCAATGCGCAGTGGTTGCAGCAACAACCATTGTGATCATTAGCGGTGCGGCCAGCAAACGGGTAAACAAACCCAATAAAATTAGCCAACCGCCGAGAAACTCTGTCCAACCGGCTAACAACGCTAATAAATCGGGCGCTGGTAATCCCAGGCCCCAGTCCGGGTTGCCGAACCAGGACACTACGCCTGGGTCGGCCAGCAAGCGCTGAAAACCCTCCACATCAGCACCCAGCTGCAATTTACCGTAACCGGCGTAAATCAGTATCGGTGCAAGATAAATTCTGAGTAACAGTAGTGGCAGGCCATCAAGGGAGGCCAATTTTTTTATCAGTGAATCGTACAGGGCAAGCGAATTACTCATTGTCTTTTTTCCCGTTGTGTTGCGCTTTTCCCGAATTTTGTCAGTTCTTCAAACCCTGGCTAAATCCTGCAAAACCTTGCAAACTCCGCCATACACAAGCCCTGTTTTCTGTCGTCGGCAATGGGGTTTGGGCAATGGGGTTTGGGCAATGGCGTTGGGCAATGGGACAGGCAGCCATAGCAAAAGTTGCAACAAATTGCTCCTAGCGGTTAGTCGGAAAACAGCAAAGGTGCAATGGCTATCGGACAGTCACTATCGGACGGATGACCTGCAGACTGACTATCTGGCAGCTTTATGGCTATCGAAAAACGCGCCTTTTTCCAGGCGATGGCAAGCAAACCTGACAAAATCAGGGGTGTTCAATTCGCATACAAAACGGATAGAATGTCGCTAGGTGATCAACAATGGTTCGGGTCAGGCACGCTAGCGGTGCAATCGCTCACAAATTGAGCAGAAAAGCATCAATTTGTAAACCAGCATACCGCCAATTACATCGTGCGAAATCCCGCTCCAAAGGTAGTAAAACAATTTTAAAAAAGAACCTAAAACAAAGAGCTAAAGATAAAAGTCTAGCTACAACGTTTTATGACCAAACAAACAGGGTAATTTGCGTCAATGGAATCAGGTACGCCAAATAGGGTTCAGCGCGGCCAGGGGTATGCGGGTCGACCTAATCCCGTCGATAACCATGTTTCAGCGATGTGTGTCGCTATTGTTAGCGACGACAGTAATAAAGTCGCCCTAATTAAACATTTGCTCGCCTTAAGCAAGCAAATGCAGTTTGAGTTTATCGAAATTGTTGCCAACGATGTTTTTGCGGCGCAAGCAAGCAACAGTAATTCGATCGCTACCGCCAATCTTATTTTGCTCGACCGCGAATTTGGCCAGCACTCGTACTTTGATGTGTTGCAACAGCTCATAGCAATCAATAGCGGCAGCTCGCAACAAAGCACAGCGTCACCAAACTTGCCCACTACGCTGGTTTTACTCGACGAAGAGTTACTCGCTGAGGATATCGCCGACGTTGCGGCAGCGGTTAAAGCAGGCGTTGACGATTTTATTCTAACCTCCGAGTTGTCACTTAAAAAGATTCTACGCTGCATTGAGCTGAGCACGCGCGAACCGCAACAGCCAGTCGCGCAAATCACCACTGCGGCAGCGCAGGCAAATACGAGTGTTGCTGAAGCGGGCAAAGCACCTGGCACGATAACAAGCTCGACAACAGAATCTGAACAGCCACACTTGCACCAGCTCACCATCGATATGGAAAACCGGCGTGTTCACTTAAGTCAAAACGACCGCTTTCAGTTAACCGATGAATCGGACCCCATGCTGAGCGTCGAACAGTGGCTGCAATTGCTCGACAAAAAAGGCGCCGAAGATTTTGCCACGATGTTGCAACGCGCCAGCGAATTTTTAACTATTCCAAAATCAATTAGCTGCACGGTTGAATCCAAAGCGGGCATTACCTACCCTGCCGAGGTCAGTGAAATTCAAATTAAAGAAAACGGTAAAGGTCGTGTGGTTGGCATTAACGCACAGGTGTCCATCGGCAACACTGTGGTTGCACCTATCAGTGACTTATCAACGTCTTACATGGGCTTTGACAATCTGGGTGATATGTCCAACCTGTCTATGGTCGACAAGGTATGGCTAAATATTGCAGAGTCGCTACCGTTACTGTGCCTAGTACTCGACGAACACGGCTATATTGTCAGGGTTATTAACCACGACCGCTCTAGCGCATATTTATTTCCCGATGCCTATGTAGGTCAAACCCTTAACGATTTACTCGACATAGAATCGCTGGACAATTACGTCGAATCGATTAACAAAACGCTGAACACAGGCAAAGCACACCAGCAAACCATTGCCTATAACAGTGCGAACGGTACGCGCTGGTACGAAACTCATATCACTAAAATGCGTGGCGACCTGGGCATTTCACGCCAGGTAGTCTGGACAGCGTTCGATATTACCGCCAACCGGCAAGCCTACCAGGAGTTACTGAAAAACCACGAAGCGCTAACCGATACCTTAAACGATGCACCGGTGTTATTTTGCCAAAAAGATTCCGATGGTCGTTATCAACGCGTAAACCGAGCGTTTTGCGAAACCTTCAATGTACGCGCCGAAGTGATTGCCGGCCGTAACGATAGCGATATATTTAACAGTGATACGGTTGAGCAAATTAGCCAGCACGACAAAACACTGGTTGAGCAAGGTGGTGATACCAGCTTTGTCCACACCGATACTATTAATGGTCAGGCGGTCACCATTCAGTGGCATAAGTATGCATTAAAAGGCCATACCTCAAGCAAAACCGAATCGATTGCCGCCTTTGGTTTTATCCAACCGCTACCGGTCAAGGTTGATACTACCAATACCGAGCCCAACGCCACCATTGATGCTAACACCGACCCACTGATCATTGAGCCTTCAGTGACGATGAGTGAGCCAAGCGGCGCCATTGGCCAGGACTTTAAAGCCATTGTTAAAAATATTATTAGCTATACCGAACTGGCAATGTCGCAAAGAAGTCTCGGCCGCGAAAATCGCGTGGTCGACTACCTTAGCCAGGTGGTTAGCACCAGTGAGCGCGCGAGGAATTTAATTATTGGCTCAACCAATAGCAATGCCAATAGTGAAGAAAAAACCGCCATCGAGTTAAAACCGCTTGTTCGCGATATTGTGCAAATGTTCAAGCCAACACTACCCCGTTCGTTAACGTTTCAAACAGATATAGAAGATGCCTATGGCAAGGCTGTGGTCTCGCCGGTTTATTTTCAGCGAATTGTGATGCAATTACTGATTAGCGCCAGGGATAGCGCAGCAAAAAATAATGGCGATAATGGCCAGATCAACAACGATAACAACAATAGTGACAACAACGAAGTTTTACTCACGCTGAAAAACCAAAACTATCGTGCGCAAAATTGCGCCGCTTGCGACGAGCAACTTGATGGCAGTTATATCGCCTTATCAGTTAAAACCGCCAGCGGTGATATTGATGCTGCCGGTTTGCAAAAAATGGTCGCAGCGGCCGCTAACGCTAACCAGCCTGTTAGCAATGGCAACCGGCAGCCGAACAATATTATTGCTATGGCACACGGGAATAACGGCCATATTATTTTTGAATACCACGAAGAGACAATCACCTTAAAACTGCTGTTTAAGAATATTGTCGATTTGCAGGATGGCGATAACAGTACCGTGATTAAAAAAAGCCGCGCCGATAAGCCCGTAACCAGCTTGTCAAGCTTGTAGAAGCATTTTTTTGTTTATAGAATGCTGGCCTGCCTCAGAGCGCTCGCAGCTTCTGGGTCCTATCTCACTAGCACAGGGTGGTTAACAATAGCATCTATGAATAGCTCCCCAGTAAATTCCAAGACCAATGCGTCTAGCCACCCCCACAATGATGCCCATGCGCCGCCCACGGT
>CBFHXO010000121.1:0-8020 GCA_965659815.1 Pseudomonadales bacterium | reverse complement strand
TCAAATACTCCCCCCGACAACTCCCCTACTTCAAAATCCTTTAACTCACAATTAACTCGCAGCTTTTGCTGCTGCGCAAATCCACCTAGTTTTTCCAGCGCCACGGCTGAACTATCACACGCATAACTTTCCAAACCCAGCTGCGCTAACAACAAGGCATTCCCCCCCAAACCACAGGCAACATCCATACTACTGCCGTTAGCAGGCAACAAATGCAAGTTATCACTGAGCACAGCGCAAGGCTCATTCGGTGACACGCTATTGAGGTATTTTTTATCCCACTTACTACTCATTGTTGTCGCCTAAAATTCCGGCTTGGAATCAAATGAAACCGGCATATTACCGCCCGGATGAATAAAGGCCAGATGCGCCGCATGCAGCAATAAGCGTGGGCTTTTTTGTAAGGCCTGCTCATGTGCGTAAAACTCATCACCAATAATAGGGTGTCCAATTGACATTAAATGTACCCGCAATTGATGCGAACGCCCGGTTTTTGGTTTGAGCAACAATCGTGTGGTATCACTTAAAACATCGTAGCTTAATCGTTGGTAGTCAGTGACCGACGACTTACCCTGCTCATAACACACTTTTTGCTTGGGCCGATTCGGCCAGTCCTTGATTAACGGTAAATCAATCGAGCCACTGACCGGGGCTTTACCATCAACAACCGCCAAATAACTTTTAACAACCTGGCGCTTTTCAAACTGTAAACCAAGATGCTTTTGCGCCGCCGCCGTTTTGGCAAATACCATTAAACCCGATGTAGCCATATCGAGCCGATGAATCACCCTGGCCTCTGGCGTATGTAATAACAGTTGGTTGATGACACAGTACTGACCTTCCGGCCCCTTGCCGGGCACACTTAACAAATTGGCCGGCTTTTCTACCAGCATAATATCGCTGTCTTCATAAATAATGGAAGGCCGCTTGTCAGTATTGTTAGATTCGCCAGTCATCAATATCAATTAAACTTTATCTGGCGTTAACCATTCCCATACCGGCTGCCAACCTTCTACGCTACGAAAGTCATCGCAAACAATATGGCCCGGTATAGCGGCAAGCTGGTCACCGCTGTAAATAATGGGATAACAATCGCGAAACCACGGGGGAATGCCCTGCTCGTTAAACCACTTTTTTAAACTGCGTGTCATACCCCGGTAACGATACTGCACACCATCACGACGCGATGCTAATCGATACTGGCCAGGCGCCAGGCCTTCAGGCATAAGAACAGTGCCTTGCGCACTTAACCGGCCAAAATCGGCCACCTCGATTTTATCTATACCGTTGCAGGTAACGCCGAACTGCATAACTTGCGTGACCCGCGCCAAATAAGCTGCGTTAAATAGATACAAACTGTCCCGATAAATCGATAACTGGTAATCACCAAGCGTAACCGTTGGGTTGGTATTCGATTGCGCAGCCTGGCAATGCAATAGTTGCTCAATCTCGCTAATCCGCATTTGAGTGGGTCGGAGCAACTGATGCACCGACAACCAATAGCGCACCAAATTAATTCTGCGCTGCGGCGAAAGCCTGAGTAAATCAGTTATGGCCAGGCTGGCTCCATAAGGGCTAGCGTGCTGTTCAACTGACTGAATATCAATGCCTGCCAGCTCATCCAGCAATGCAGCATCGCCAGCCGCAATACCAACATAGCGATTTAAAGCATTTACCGCACCTGACCAGCGCTGCTCAACCAACGGCAATACCTGATTGCGAATAAAGTTTCGGTCAAAACGATCATCGCGATTAGATGGGTCATCGATAAACTGCAATTGATGATGCTGCGCGTAAGCGAACAGCTGCTCGCGGGTAAAATCGAGTAATGGCCGCACTAAATCAGTATTGCCCAGCTTGCGTTGTGTGGGAATTGATGCAGCACCCGCGGTACCGGCGCCACGGAACAAGCGCATGAGTAAAGTCTCAGCTTGGTCATTGGCATGGTGAGCCAGCAACAGCGCGATTTTACCCTCCGCGGTACCACCTTGTAGCTGTCGCTTAAAAGCCGCATAACGCTGCGTTCTCGCGGCACTTTCAAACCCTTTGCCATCACTTTGCACAGTCACTTGCTCGCTAACAAAAGTAACATCAAGCACCCCGCATATTTGCCGGCAATGCTGTTGCCATACAGCGCTGTTGTTATGCAGTTGATGGTTAACATGAATGGCTATGATGGCAGGCGGGTTGGCCAGCGACTGCTGGCGGACAAAGCGCACAAAGGCATGCAGTAATACGGTGGAATCGAGCCCACCGCTGAAGCCTACGTAGCAGCGTTGGTATTCGAGCAGCGGTTGAAAGCCGTTATCAAACGGGGTCAATCTTAACCCATTATTGGTCTCAGTATCTTTGTTCATCACAGCTCTTTTGACAGAAGTACAATTGACAGAGGTACGATCGGCGTTCGATACAGAGAAAATGACGCGGTAAAATATCCAGCTTAGGGATTACCGTAAGACATCAGTCGCTGGTAGCGGCGGTCGAGCAACTCGTCAATGGACAACTGCTTCAACTCAGCGAGCTCATCAGTCAAGTATTGCTTAACCCGTTGTGCAGCAAGGTCAGGGTCGCGATGCGCACCACCGGCCGGCTCTTCGATAGTGGTATCCACAATACCCAATTCTTCTAGCACCAATGAGGTTAAGCCCATGGCCTCAGCCGCCTGCGGGGCTTTTTCTGAGGTTTTCCAAATAATATTGGCACAACCCTCGGGTGAAATAACAAAGTAAGTTGAGTACTGTAGCATGGCCAGTTTATCGCCAACACCAATACCCAGTGCACCACCAGAGCTGCCCTCACCAATCACCACGGAGACAATAGGCGTTTTTAAATGCGACATAACTGCCAGATTTCGAGCAATGGCTTGAGAGATACCGCGCTCTTCAGAGTCGATGCCCGGATAAGCCCCCGGTGTATCAATTAACGTAATGACCGGTAGCGAAAAACGCTCGGCCATATCCATTAGGCGCAGGGCTTTGCGATAACCTTCAGGGCGCGGCATACCAAAGTTACGCGCGACCTTGTCATTAACACCGCGCCCTTTTTCCTGGCCAATGACCATAACTGGCACGTCTTCAAGACGCGCAACACCACCGACTATGGCTGCATCATCGGCATATTGCCGATCGCCGTGCAACTCATCAAACTCATCGAAAATACGCGAGATATAATCGATGCTGTAAGGGCGCTGCGGGTGACGCGCAACCCGAACGATATCCCAGGGGGTTAGCGAGGAATAAATTTTATGGGTGAGCTTGGCGCTTTTTTCCGAGAGCTTGCCAATTTCATCGGAGATATTCATGTCGTTGTCATCACAAACGGCACGCAACTCTTCTATTTTTACCTCAAGTTCAGCAATGGGTTGTTCAAAATCAAGGTAGTTGGGATTCATATCAACGTTTATCCGAAATACGGGTTTATATAACGTTCTTAAACCAGCGACCGGCTGCGACCACTAGCAAACGCAAGCGTGACGATTATAGGCAACTTTAGCGACCAAATCAGCTCATTTACTGACAAGTTTTTACCTAATCTGGCTTTACGAAGCCATATCAGCGAGCCCGTCGGTTGCGCCTGGACGAACCATTTTACCACCGCCAAAGCGTTGGCTTAGATTTTCGCCCGTCAGATAAAGCATGGGCACAAACACCAGCGTAACAAAAGTGGCAAACAACACGCCAAACGACAGAGAGGTAACCATGGGCTTTAAAAACTGCGCCTGGACACTGCCTTCAAATAAAATCGGCGATAAACCCAAAAATGTGGTGATTGAAGTAAGCACTATTGGCCGAAACCGCTGTATCGCACCATTAACCACCGCCCGCCGCGCCGAGTAACCGGTACGGCGCAATTGGTTAATTCGGTCGATTAGCACCACATTGTCATTCACCACCACACCGGCGCAGGCCATCATGCCCAGCACCGAAAACATACTAATGCCTACACCGACCAGCACATGGCCGTATATCGCGCCCATAAAACCAAACGGTACCGCCGTTAGTACCAGCAGCGGCTGCCAGTAAGAGCGAAACATAATGGCCATAACGGCAAAGATAGCCAGCATTGATAGCACTAAATACAGTAAAACCTCGCGTAAAAAGTCCTGGTTCTCTTGCTCTTCTCCCTGGAGCTTAACGTCAACACCAGGATACTCCTTAAGTAAAGCGTCGATATGTTCACGCTGTAAGCTGGCAATAATTTGCCCGGCACTAAAGCCGCGCTGCACATCACTACTAACCCTTGCCACCCGCTTGCGATCGAGCCGCTCAATTTTTTTATAAGCCTTTAAGTACTCCAGATCGACTACGGATTCGAGTGGCACCCAGCTATTATTACGCGCATCAACACCGGTGGCGATATACATTTCGCGCAGCACTTCTTCGTATGAGCGCTGTTCACGCGGGTAGCGAACCAGCACTTTTACATCTTCGCGCAGCCTGGGGATACGCTGCACTTCTTCGCCGTAAAAAGCTCTGCGCACTTGCTGCGAAACATTGCGTAAACTCACCGCCAGCGTATTGGCCTCGGGCTTAAGCCGCAAATTTATTTCATTCGAGGGTGAATCGAGCGTCGAGCCGACATTAAATACACCCTCGGTCGTTTTCATTGCCTGTGCCAGTGCCTCGGCAAAGGCATCTAGCTGCTGCTGCGAATCACTGCGCAAGACAAATTCAATCGGCTTGGGAATATCAAAAATGGTATAGCCCACCGTTAAATCCTTTAAGCCAGTCAGCTCGCCAATTTCCTGCTGAAATTCCATGGCCAAGGTATCTGAGCCCACCGGCCGGTCATTACCATCTTCGAGCAACGCGGTAATTCTTACTGTTGAACCGTAAGCGGTGGCATGCACGCCACGCATTAGTTCATAACCGTATTTTTCATTACTGCGCTGTTTTAAGTTATTCGCCGACGACTCCAGATAATTGGCCACGGACATTAACTGGCTAAACGGCGCCGATTCAGGGAGCGTTGCTACCGCAGTAATATAATCGGAGGTCACGCGCGGAAAGAAGCTAAACGGCAGCCAGCCACCGCGCACCGTGGCAATGGAAAATAGAAAAGCAAAGCCAAATACCGTGATAGTCAATGATTTAACCGATATCGAACGCAGCAAAAAGCGCCGGTAATAGCTATTGGCAAAGGCTGGAATCCATGCCGCCATAAGCGCCCGCTTCGCCTCCAGCGAACGCAAAAAAACCATCAATGGCGAAAACGCTTTCGCTAATCGTTGCTGGATGCTATTTACTAACATGCCACCCTGGTTACCCAAGTGCGACGGCAATAACAACAAGGCCTCAATCAGCGAAAATATTAGCGCCAGCATTACCGGTGTCGCAATGGTTGGTGCCTCGGGGCCATCGCCAATAAAAAAGAATGGGGTAAAAAAGATCATAGTACTGATAACCGCGAAGGTCACCGGCGCCAATATCGATGTCGCGCCCACTATCGCACCCAGCCGTTGGTCACCCAAGCGCGATTGTTGGCTGTGTATTGCCTCACCGACAATAATGGCATCATCGACCACGATACCAAGAATCATAATAAACGCAAACATCGAAATAATATTGAGCGAAACACTGGTAAATGCCAGGCTCCACACCGCGCCCAAAAAAGCGACCGCGATACCACTGCACACCCAAAACGCCAATGATGGCCGCAGAAATATCAGTAGTACAATAAACACTAACAACAAGCCACCAGTACCATTGTAAATTAATGTGTCGAGCCGCCCCTTATAGCTTACCGACGCATCGGCCCAAATCGACAACTCGACGTTATCAGGCAGTGTCGCTGATTTTTTTTCAACGTATTCGCGCACTGCAGCGCTGGTACGCAAGATGTTAGGCGCCGTTTGGTTGCGCACCCACAGTTCCAATGAGGGCCTGCCATCAAGAGCACTGTGTAAATCAAGATCTTCAAAGCCATCAATTACCGTGGCGACGTCGCCCACCCTCAGCAAGGCACCATCGCTTTTGCGGCGTAGCGGAATTTGCTCAAAGTCTTGCGCATAGTCTGCCTGGGCACGGGTCTGGACTAGTATGTCGCCGCCCTGATCGCGAATTTTGCCACCCGGCAGGTTGAGTGAGTAGGCACGAATAGCTGCGGCGACTTCATCAAAAGTCATACCGTAGTCGCGTAGCGCAGTTTCCGAAATTTCAATACCTACCTCGTATTTGCGTGGGGTATGAATTTCTACAATCGCGACGGACGGCAGTGCTGCAATTTCTTCGCGAATTGATTCACCCAGCTCTTTTAAGGCCCGCTCTTGCAAGTCACCCGCCAGCTGCAGGCGCATCATGGTATTTTTCCAGCGCAGCTCGACAATTTGCGGGCGCTCGGATTCAGCGGGAAAGGTATTTATAGCATCGACGTTGGCTTTCACATCGTTAAGCAGCCGCTGGGTATCCTCTTCGGATTTAACCTCGATAGTGACCTCGCCAAAGCCCTCACGGGCAACCGAGCGAATTTCTTCTATGCCTCCTAATTGTTGCACCGCCTCTTCGATACGCGAACAAATTTGTTTTTCTACTTCTTCGGGGCCGGCGCCCGGATAGGCTACTGAGACTTTTATTAAATCGATTTCAATTTGCGGAAAAAATTCTTTATCGAGCAACGGAAAGGTCATTAACCCAGCCAGTACAATAAAGATCATAGCCAGCTTACTGGCAATGGGGTTGTCTACAAACCAACTGACTAAACCGCGCATAGCTTGTTATCCCTGTGGCTGCGCAACGGTTTGCGCCGACTGCTCTAAGGGTGCGCCACGCTGACGAATTTTCATACCATTAAGCGCCAGCGACAGTGGCGACACTACCAGTGCCAGTGACCCATCGCTGTGCAGATATGCCGCCGGGTCACGCAGTTTAACCAGCGCGCTATCCGCGGTCGTTTTAATCACTTCAACGCTGGCAAAGTGCAACTCACCCTGTTGCATTAACCAGATTTGCTGCTCTTGCCGCAGCGCCGTGCGTGGTATAACGAAGCTATTGGAGACGCCGCCACCAGCTACTTCAGCGGTTACAAACTCACCCACCGATAAAGCCGGTGGTGAAGTGCCAACAGAGCTACTAGCAGTAGGCCTGATAAAGGGATTGTTTACCCTGGCCACGACGAAGTACTGCCGAGAATCGCTGTCAATGGCGCCCTCAACCCGACTCAGTTCTGCCGGCCAGGTATATTCACTGTCACCGTAGCGACTGATTATTTTAACCGGCGCAGACTGGTTTACCGGCAAACCCAGGCGCTGTTTTTGTCGCGCTGTGAGTGGTAAGCGCACCTCAGCAATATCGGTGCTGTAAACTTCGGCAACCGGGGTGCCAGCGCTCACAAACTGCCCCAGACCAACCTGTTTTGTCAGCACGCGACCATCAAAAGGGGCAGAAATTTTTGTTCGCGCCAGGTCTAGCTGTGCCTTTTCGAGACTTGCCTTGGCGGCGGCAACATTAGCCTGGGCACTGGCTAATTGCGGTTTACGTAAAAATAAATCGTTAGCCTGCTGGCTGCCCACATCACGCCACTCCCGCTTGGCCTGCCTAGCGCGACCCTGCTCAGTTGCCAGCAGCTGCTGGGCATCTGCCAATTGCGCCTGGGCCTGGCTAATGGCGATACGGTAATCCGCCGCCTCAATTTCAACCAATGCAGTATCGGCTTCAAATACGCCTCCGGCAGCGAATTGCGGGTGCACCGCGATCACCTTGCCTGATACCTGGGCCACCAGCTCAATTTGGGTTTTGGGTTGAACCACGCCCTGGGTTTCTATCCACAGGGGATTATTACCTGGCTTAAGCTGTAAAATGTCGACCAACGGCACCGGCTGTACGCGAATAGGCTCGGCTACGGGTCGCGGCTTGCCGGTAGCAATTAATCCGACAATGGCAAAACCCACTACCAGCACAACAATGTACAACAGCCTGTTCTTTTTTGTTCCCAGCATGTTTGCTTTCTCAATTAACCTTTGTTCAATTAACGTTTGCTTTATTAGCGCTTACAGAAATAACCCGTAAAAAAAGTGGCATTTGAG
>CBFHXO010000120.1:0-8036 GCA_965659815.1 Pseudomonadales bacterium | reverse complement strand
TATCATGTATTTTGTGCTCATCTTTTATTCTCATCTTGCTAACCTCATTTTTATTACTTGGTTAAAAGAATCGCAGCAATCAGCCCAAGCATTCATCAACTCAAACCGCTTTTCAATCATATCTCGACGCTGGTAAGCGGCTTCTGTGGCGTTTGTCAGCTTGTGGGCCAGTGCCGCCTCTGCCAGACGGCCACTAAAAGTCGTTTGCTCTGCCACCCAGTCCCTAAAAGTACTTCTGAAACCATGCACGGTGACATGCCCGAAGCCCATCCGCTTTAGCAACTGGGACATCGCGCCATTAGAAAGCGGTTTGCCGACCTTGCTGCCAGGAAAGACGAGGTTGTCCAGTACTGGCAAAGACCGAAGCAAGCTCACCGCAGTTTCACCCAAGGCTACTCGGTGCCCAGTGCGCGCCTTCATCCGTTCCGCGGGTATCACCCAGAGACTCCTATCAAGGTCAAACTCACCCCAAGTGGCATGACGGATTTCATCCGTACGACAAGCAGTTAATATGAGCAATTCGAGCGCGCGTGCACTCAAGACAGGTTGCTTACGCAGCATCGTCATAAATTCAGGCAGTTGCTCATAGGGCAAAGCCGCATGGTGGCTAAATTTCTTTATTTTTGACGGGTTGGGCAGCAAAAACTCAAGGCCGCCGCGCCACATAGCAGGGTTGTCGCCGCGACAATAGCCCTTAGCTTTACCATAATCCCAAACGGCCTCGATACGTTGCCTGACACGCGTGGCAGTCTCCGTCTTTTTATTCCAGATAGGCCTCAAACAATCAACGATATGCTCCTGATTAATATCAATGAGTGGCCGACTGCCAAAGTGAGGATAAACATAACGCTCCAGTGTACTTTCCCACTGCTTCAGGCTTTTATCATTGGTCCATTCCGCTGATTTTGTGGCGATGAGCTGTTGAGCACAATCGCGGAATATCACTGATTCAAGGCGCCGCTGAGATTCCAGCTGGCACTGCTCGCTAACCGCTTTGCGTCGATACTCGATGGGGTCAATATTATTCAAGAGTAGCTTTCGCTGTACGGAGGCTTGTATACGGGCTTCTGCTAATGACAATACATCCGCTGAACCCAATCCCATATCGTGACGTTTTTGAAGTCGCATGTAACGAAATACCCACGACTTTTTTTGGTTGCAACCAACTCGCAGGTATAGATTATGGCCATCGGCGTAAAGACCCGCTTTATGAAGTGATTTGATTTTTTTGGCACTGAGTGAAGGCATAAATCTGTCCCATCAATTGTCCCATCAATTGGGACAAGAACGTATAGGACGTTATTATATCGCGAAGGAATGGAAAAATAGTCTTATCAAAGACTTGTAGTTGCTATTGGAGGTTATTGGAGAGTATAAACAGTAAAATGGCGGACCGGACGGGACTCGAACCCGCGACCTCCGGCGTGACAGGCCGGCATTCTAACCAGCTGAACTACCGGTCCGCGCTAAACTGTTACAGCCTTCCCGACTGCTAAAAACACACTGCGAATGCAGACTGCCCTCGCGGCGTGTCTTTGAAAAAAAATGGTGGGTGGTACAGGGATCGAACCTGTGACCCTCGCCTTGTAAGGGCGATGCTCTCCCAGCTGAGCTAACCACCCCTTCTGAGAGCCGCGCATTCTACCGAAAAACCGATGTTTGTCAAACGTTTATACCCCCGTTTTGCAATAAATGACCGACCCACGATATCCAACTGGTCGATTAACACGGTTAACGGTATATTGACCACATGCCAACACCAACAACACACTCAAGGCCAAACTACATAACCACGGCCCAACGCATTATTCCACCTGCAAAACCCACACAATCACAAGCAGTTACAACACTTCTTACATGTTTTTTAACCACCAGTTCGCTGCTAATACCTACCTCTAGCGGAGCTACCGAGAACATGGCACAAGCTACCGGCCAAGCAGCTTCACTGGCCACCATCTGGCTGGTGATCTTGGTGATTTTTACCCTGCTGGCACTGATAATGGCCTTTCACCGCATCCGCACCCTGCGACAGTCCATTAACCAAACCCATAGAGAGCTGGAAACTAAAGTCAGCAGACGCACCCAAAAACTGCGCGAAATTAATAAACGCCTGTACGACGTGATAAACCAACACGAGGCCACCCGACAACAATTGATAGAGAGCGAGGCCTATTCCAAAAGTATTCTCGAATCCATGCCCTCCGTGGTAATCGGCGTCGATACCGAACTGTTTGTGACCCGCTGGAATCGCGCCGCCGAACACTTAACCGGTATTACCCATGCCAATGCCATTGGCCGTGCACTGATGCAGTGCTACCCAAAGCTGCCGTTTAAAACCGATATTATCGATAACGCCATCGCCGAACGCCGCGCCCGAAATATCGATGCGATAGAAATCCCCGAAAACCATAACGTACGCTATGTGTCTGTGGTCGTATACCCATTAACAGCAGGCCCACTCACAGCAGATGGTCTAACCGGCGCCGTTATCCGGATCGACGATATCACTAAACGTATCCGCCTCGAAAATATGCTGGTTCAAGACGAAAAACTGCTATCTATGGGCCGAATGGCCGCCGGCCTCGCCCACGAAATTAATAACCCACTGGCCGCAGTGATACAAGGCAGCCAAACCATTGAGCGCCGCTTACTTGAACCGCTAGACGCCAATAAACAACAAGCCAGCGAGTGCGGGTTAAACTTCGATGCCGTGCAACAGTACGCCGCCCAACGCCAAATCGACCAACTGCTAACCAATATCAAATCGTCAGGCGAACGCGCCGCCAATATTGTCAAAACCATGCTCGACTTTTCTCACTCCAGCCAGCTGGAACACGCCCCTTTTAATGTGGCTACCATGGTAAATAACAGCAT
Source organism: Pseudomonadales bacterium (assembly GCA_965659815.1). GTDB lineage: Bacteria > Pseudomonadota > Gammaproteobacteria > Pseudomonadales > UBA7434 > UBA7434. Next base: position 5,162 of record CBFHXO010000120.1, on the reverse strand, counting down.
CACCATTGCCGAACAGGATTTTCCCAACACGATTCGTGGCCGCTTGCACATTGAAGTTAACGCCAACAACGAAAGTCCCGTGGTGGCGCTAGGCGCCGTAAACGAAATACAGCAAGTGATGATTAACCTATTACGCAATGCCGCCCAAGCGGTGGCTCATCGCGCCGAGCAAATCGATACAGGTGAAGCGAGCTTTAACGGCCAATACCAACCGACCATTGATATTGATATCCATCATGCACGCTCGCTGGCACAAATTGATATTCGCGATAATGGCCCCGGTATTCCCGACAACCTGAAAGCGCAAATATTCGAACCGTTTTTTACCACCAAAGCCATTGGCAGCGGTTCAGGGCTGGGCCTGGCTGTGAGTTACTTTATAATGACCGAACACCATCGCGGCTCACTCGATTTATTGCCCAACCCCAGCAGTAACAGCGATAGCAGTGATAGCAGTGATAGCAGCGGTGACAGTAACGACGGCGACAGTTTATTAGCAAGCGGTACAGGGTTTAGAATCAGCCTACCGCTGGCCGATCAGCAAAATTAATACGTCAAAAATAAACCTAACATCAAAAGATCTTCAGAGTGGGCATGAAGCGTGGACATATATAAAGAATTTACCATCGAGGCTGCTCACCGGCTGCCTAACGTGCCCAAGGGACATAAATGCAGCCGACTGCATGGTCACTCCTTCGCCATTCGGCTGGTTGTCAGCGGCGACGCGCCCGAACCCCAGGGCTGGGTAATGGACTTTTCAGATATTAAAGCCAGGTTTGCACCGCTTTATGAACAGCTGGACCACCATTACCTTAACGATATTCCCGGCCTCGAAAACCCAACCAGCGAAAACCTGGCACGCTGGATCTGGCAACAACTCAAACCCCAACTGCCCTTGCTAAGCGCTGTTGAAATTAAAGAAACCTGCACCTCAGGCTGCGTTTACCGAGGCGACTAACCCTAACGGCCTTGCCCAAAGTTTATTCACAAGCTCGTCTGATAAGCCAAAAAAGGTTGATTTAGCAATGCCAGTTAATACTACGCGTTATAAAATATCTTTATGTAACTGATATATAGAGATTTAGCATGGACGGCGATTAAATGCCAGCTTGTCGACCACATTTTGTGCTGGCTGCGCAGAAGTGATACCTACAGTACTTATTCAGCAAGTTATCCACACTCAAAGCGGCATTCCACAATCATCAGATTGGCTAATCCGTCCCGCTAAAACGTCGGTATATTGCCGTATTATGTGCGCCACTATAGGCTAACGTTAGAGTAGTAACTCAAAGCAGAACGATGCCATTGCACACTGCCAGGCAGCGTCTGATTGAAGCTGGCAATTAATTGAGACTGATGCATTTATCACTGATACATGAGCACTATTGCTGAAAGAAACTTTTTAATTGCCGCAATAGTTGCTATAACAGGCGCTTAATCGCAAGCAGTTTTGGCATTAAGCTTAGATGCTTGCAACCAACCGGTAATAAGTATTGCGCCCGACGCAAAATACTCTTGCACGGCACGCCAAATACCAAACTGCGAACCAACACACGAGCAACAAGACGTATGAGCAAAGCCACCAAATCGCCGGGCAAGCAGTCACGCCACTTAAAGCGTATTGAAAAATCCATGGAGCAGGCCGAGAGCTACGATGAATGGAAAGCGCTAGCGCTCGAGCACGATTTATTATCAGGTGCGCAAGACTGGAAAGAAGCCGACCCTACTGGTTTATACGACTACAACAATATTCGTACCCGGCTGGAAAAACTGCAAAGCCTAAAAGCCGCCAAAAACGATCGTGGTTTGTTGTTCGCGCTTAACGAAGGTATTCACGGCAACATGGGTGGCATGGGTAAACCCGTGCTTCATTCACGCAGCAAAATCGGCACAAAAGAGCTGATTAACCAATACGTACAAGAAATTAGCGACGCGTTAAAGTATTTTTCACCGCGTCGATTTAAAGGCGTACCTTACAGAGAGCGCCACGACTTTTTTGTTAGAGCCAGTCATTGCTATGGCCGCTCGGCATTAATGCTCAGCGGTGGCGGTGCATTGGGGCATTTTCATTTAGGTGTCATCAAAGTATTACTTGAGCAGGAATTGCTACCCACGGTTATTTCTGGTTCAAGCGCGGGTGCCTTTGTCGCCGCCATGGTAGGCACACATACCCGAGAAGAAATGCAGGCGATGTTTGAAGACGGCTCGCTGCAAAAGAAAATTTCAGCCGGTGCCGGTAAATTTAAATTGCATTTAACTCGCGGTGAACTCGAAGGGCTGGATGAAGTTGAAAAAGGTGTTGCCAGGGTTATACCTAACATGACCTTTCAGGAGGCGTTTGAAAAAACCGGCCTGGCAATTAATATTTCTATTTCTGGCGCAGAGCCGCAACAAACGTCGCGGCTATTAAATGCCATTACCTCGCCCAATGTATTAATTCGCTCGGCAGTGATGGCCTCTTGCGCCATTCCTGGCGTATTTCCACCGGTGGTGCTCAAAGCCAAAAACGATGCTGGCCGTACCCAGGCCTACCTGCCCTCGCGCAAATGGGTAGACGGTTCTTTTTCACAAGACTTGCCCGCCAAGCGACTCACACGTTTGTATGGTGTGAATCATTTTATTGTCAGCCAGGTTAACCCTGCGGTACTCCCGATTGTGAGCGACCCCAAACTCGAATCGGGCATTGCAGGTGCCGCGGTGCAAGCCGGTATGGCAATGTCAAAGTTCTGGGTACGCGGCACATTGAATTTTATTCAGCGCCATATTCCGGTAACGCCAAAAGTCGGTATGACGCTGTCGACCGTGCATGCGTTGATTGACCAGGAATACACCGGTGATATTAATATTTTCCCGAACTTTCGCTATTTCAACCCAAAGAAATTAATTAGCGCCATTAGCGAAGAAGAAATTCAGCAGTTTATCGCCGATGGCGAGCGCGCCACCTGGCCCAAGGTCGAATCAATAAGAATCAATACCATGATTGGCCGCACACTCGATACGATTTTGGCCAAGCTCGACAACAACAATACCAAGGCAGGTAACAAAGCAAAAAAGCCGGGAGCGAAGTTTGATATTCCGGGCGTACCAGATATTTCACCCGATGGCCGACCAGCCAAAAATGCCGCATAAAACAAGCTGAGCAAACCGCCTGGCGGCTTAACCCACTAAGCCTAACCAGACCAGGTACTAAAGAAGTCGGCGGTTTCCATACTGGGCAATGGCTTTTGTGCGCCATTGGCACTGCCCAGATAAACAATACCGACAATTTTTTCATTGGCTACCAGGCCAATGCTGTCCATAAAAAAACGACTAAACGATACTGAGCCTGTGCGCCAAATTGCCGCATAGCCCAAGGCATGGGCAGCGGTTAGCATTTTGGTTACCGCCGCGCCTGCCGAAAGCAGCTGCTCTATTTCGGGCACCTTGGGATGCTCGGTGATTTTAGCCACCGCAATCACCACCAGCGGGGCACGCATCGGGGAGTTAAGTTGTTTGTTATAAATGGCTTCGTCGATATCCGGGTTTTCATATTTAGCTGCCGCCGCCAGCTTTTCACCCAATAAAATCCGACTATCACCTTCTATGCATAAAAAACGCCAGGGCCGCAGTCGAGCGTGATCGGGCGCGCGTAACGCCGCCTGAAAGATAGTTTCTCTATCATCACTAGTGGGTGCAGGGTCTATGAGTTTAGGCGTTGAGTTGCGGTTAAGCAGTGCTGTGATCGCGTCCATAAAAGTTTGTTATCAATTAACAGTTGTTGTCGATGTTGTTGTAGATGTTGTTGTAGATGTTGTTGTAGATGTTGTGCGTGTGGCGGTCGTTACTGTTGTTTGCAATGCATTCGCCAGAATAAACGCCATTGTTAACAATTAGTCCAGCCATTGTTTATATTGCGATGGCAGGTCGAGGTTAATTGAGTGTTGTTGCCCGGGCACGGTAATTTGCTGATCATCAAAATGCAAGTCGTCACCAGACAATACATTGTGGTCGAATTTATAAATCGGTTTGGCCTCGCCACGTAGCATGGCCTGGTCGTAGTCGGCCGCACGAGCCTGCACTTGCTCGACTTTTGCTCGATAGCTTTGCCATGCCGCAGACTTATGCTTATTGGCAATGATTTTTTCGACAATATGCGGAGCAATAACCGTTGCTGTTGCATTGTTACCGCCAAAACCCTTGGCGTTAATAATGGCCACATCCATTTGGTCGGCGCCCACGGTTTTATGCTGTGAGCTAATATCGAGATGACTACAGGCAACATCATCGGCCGGGCCATCGATCGTGGTTATGCCCGGCAGTATGCCCTCTTCCCACACGCCCAGGCTGGCAATCAGCTGGTCGGCACCGGCCACACCAATCGAGTGGCCCAAAAAGTTTTTCACCGCCACAACCGGCCAACGCTCCATACCAAAGACCTGCGCCGCGCGGTTAAGAATATCCGATTCGGTGACCCGATTTTGCGGGGTACCGGTACCGTGCGCCTGCACAAAGCTACGCTTACGTAATGAATCTTCACCTAACAAGCCACGGGCGCTGGCCATAGCTTTGGCGACGGTTAAATAATTGCCCACACCCGGCGCTGAAATCGACTTTTTATGGCCGTCGGCATTAATAAATACATCGGTAACCGCACCATGGATTTGTGCGCCCAGTTCCACTGCCAGGCTGTCGTCCATTAACACAATAAACTGAGCCGACTCTGCCAGCGTAAAACCACAGTTAGCGCCGAACGGGCGACAGGCGCGGCGGTAGTCCAGCTCTCCGCCGTCGAGCTCGCGCAGCTCTTTATCAGTAGCCAGCGCGCCCATTGCGCCGTAGCCTTCGATAATCTCCGGCACGATCGGTGCTTCGCTATTGCCGACAATGGCAATACGGCTGGTGCCGCTTTGGATATCGACCAGCGCCTGACGCAGGTTGTATAAAAACGAGGCGCAAGCGCCCATGCTAGTACCAGTAGTACCCAGACTGCCGAGCACATAGGCATTAATAAAATCGGCTGGCATTTCAGCAAAGCCAAACGGACACTGTTTGGATGTGGTTCGCTTACCGCTAAAACGCGCTGCCATCATACCGCCATTGGCATTGCTATCGAGCTGGCTCATACCGCTGCCTGCATAAACGCTGATTTGATCGGCAGACACGGCATTGGCCAGGGTTGCCCA
>CBFHXO010000119.1:0-8171 GCA_965659815.1 Pseudomonadales bacterium | reverse complement strand
ACTTTTCTTTGCTTGTGCAAAGAAAAGTAACCAAAAGAAAGCACATAAACGACCCGACGTTTAATCCCGGAGAAAAGCAGAAATTCCCACATATCAACTAAGTCCCGTCGAACTCACCATCGAACACTATTCGATATCTGACAACCCATTGGCTATTCGGTACCGACTATTTTTCTAGCACACCTCTATCCGCTTCGCTCAGTCCGGAGAGATCTTTATTCTGTTCAAAAGACAAAACCCGCTTTGGGTTTTCGTATCACGCGGTGATGACAAATAACGCAAGGTTGACTGCAAGACTAATTACAACTGTGGATAGTTTATTCGGAGCAGAACGTATTGGTACGGGTAGAGTGTAATAGCAATGACCCTGACTCTTACAAGCCCGCGGTCTATGCCGTTCGCTAATGCGATACTACAACGTAGTTCGGTGGCTTTATTAATAGACTTTGCTGTCAATCAGATGAAGGTCGTGTCTGAAAATAGTGTGAACGTGACAAGTGATAAAACGACGGTACGTTTTTGTGCTTTTCTTTGGTTACTTTCTTTTACACAAGTAAAAGAAAGTGACTGGCCTTCAGGACAAAAACACCTTTTAAATTCACTTATACACTAAGAAAAGAACTACCAATCAGCCTACAAAAAAACACGGCTACGGTAAAAGATAAACTAAGAACAAAGCTCCACCAAGCGGCTGCCCTTCAGGACAAAAAAACCTTTAAATTCACCAATACACAAAGAAAAGTAGTCGCGTCCTACATCCCCGCATTAGCCAAAACCGTTTTAACCACTGCGGCAACAGTAAAAACAAACAAAACAGTAAAAACCATACCCGCCACAATATAAATATAAATACTCCCCTTAGCATTAAAATCCTTTTGCTGGTTTTTCTTACTCTGCACACCCACCGCCGCCGCCAACACGCTGGTCAAAATATGCAAAAAAGATAATTTACCATTACCGTCTGACTCTTCATTAACCGGCGTCTCTTGCTTTTGATTCTCATGGTTCATAAGCTTACCCTTACTCCAAAATCGGCTGCAGCCATCGCGTCATCTCATCAACGCTTTTGTCCTTACGCTGCGCAATACTCTCCAATTGATCGGTGCCAATTTTACCAGTAGCAAAATACTGCGACTGCGGGTGAGAGAAGTAAAAGCCACTGACCGATGCGGCTGGCGTCATTGCAAAGTGCTCAGTAAGCTCAACACCAATCGCCTGCTCAGCATCTAATAACTTAAATAACGTGGCCTTTTCAGTATGATCCGGGCAGGCAGGGTAGCCGGGCGCAGGGCGAATACCCTGGTAACGCTCTTTAATGAGTTCTTCGTTGTCGAACGATTCGCTCTCAACATAACCCCAGCACTCAGTGCGAACCCGCTGATGCAGATGCTCAGCAAAAGCCTCTGCCAGTCGGTCGGCTAACGCCTTAATCATAATGCTGTTGTAGTCGTCGCCATTGCTTTCATAGTCTTTGGCAATGCGCTCGGCATTGATACCTGCTGTCACTACAAAGCCACCAATATAATCGGCAACGCCGCTGTCAACAGGGGCAATAAAGTCCGCTAGCGACAAATTGGGTTTGCCGTTGGGCTTGGCCGTTTGCTGACGGATATGATGCAAGGTTGCCAATGTCTCGCTACGCGAGTCATCGGTATAGAGCTCGATATCATCGTCATTGCATTGATTGGCCGGCCAAAAGCCAAATACCGCACGCGCTTCAAGCAATTTTTCGTCGACAATACGCTTTAACATCGCCTGAGCATCGTTAAACAAATTGCTTGCCGCCTCGCCGACTGTTTCATCGGTTAAAATACGTGGGTACTTGCCGGCTAAATCCCAGGTAATAAAAAATGGCGTCCAGTCTATAGTGTCAATTAGCGCTTCAATCGGGTAGTCGTGAAGCACCTGCGTGCCCAGTTGCGCAGGTTTAGGCGCAATGTAATCGTCCCAAACGAGCGCTGGCTTATTGGCAATGGCATCGCTGTAGCTTAACTGCGCAGCCTTGGGTTTACGATTGGCGTGCCGATCGCGGACTTTGGCATAATCATCGCGCGTTGATTTAACAAATTCGGCTTTGAGCTCGTCACTAATTAACTGGGTGGCAACCGCAACACTGCGCGATGCGTCAGGTACATAGATAACCTGGTCATTACTGTAGTTTTGCTCAATTTTAACCGCGGTATGGGCCTTGGAGGTTGTTGCGCCGCCAATAAGTAACGGTACATTAAAGTCCTGCCGCTGCATTTCTTTGGCGACGTAAACCATTTCGTCTAATGACGGCGTGATTAAGCCACTTAAACCAATAATATCGACACCTTCTTCTTTTGCTTTGGCGAGAATGTCTTCACAGGGCACCATTACGCCCATATCAATCACTTCAAAATTGTTGCATTGCAATACAACACCCACAATATTTTTGCCAATATCGTGGACATCGCCTTTTACCGTGGCCATAAGAATTTTGCCGTTGGTTTTTTGACCCTCGGTTTTTTCGGCTTCAATAAACGGCTGCAAATAGGCCACCGCCTGCTTCATGACCCTGGCGCTTTTCACTACCTGTGGCAAAAACATTTTGCCCTCGCCAAATAAGTCGCCAACCACATTCATGCCATCCATTAACGGCCCTTCAATCACCTCAATCGGGCGGTCGAATTGCTGCCTGGCTTCTTCGGCATCTGCTTCGATATAGTTGTTAATACCTTTAACAAGTGAGTACTCAAGCCGTTTACCTACCGGCTCATCACGCCAGGCTGGGTCTTCGGTTTTTTCTGCGCTGGCGCCATCGCCTTTGTATTTGTCGGCAATATCCAGCAATCGCTCGGTGCTGTCATCGCGACGGTTGAGTATCACATCTTCAACGTGCTCGCGCAGCTCATCGGGCAGGTCGTCGTAAATGGCCAGTTGGCCGGCATTAACAATGCCCATATCCATACCGGCTTTAATGGCATGGTATAAAAACACCGAGTGAATCGCTTCGCGCACCGGGTTGTTGCCACGAAACGAAAACGAAACATTACTCACACCGCCCGACACTTTGGCATGTGGCAGGTTTTGTTTGATCCAGCGGGTTGCCTCAATAAAATCTACCGCATAGTTGTTGTGCTCTTCTATGCCGGTGGCAACGGCAAAAATATTCGGGTCGAAAATGATATCCTGTGGGTTAAAGCCCGCTTTATCGACCAGAATGCGGTAGGAGTTTTCGCAAATTTCGCGCTTGCGCTCAAAGGTATCGGCCTGGCCTTCTTCATCAAACGCCATTACGACTACCGCAGCGCCGTAGCGTTTACACAGCGCGGCTTTTTCGAGAAATTCTGCTTCGCCTTCTTTCATGCTAATGGAATTAACAATAGCCTTGCCCTGTACGCACTTCAGGCCAACTTCGATAACATCCCATTTCGACGAGTCAATCATGATTGGCACGCGGCTGATTTCAGGCTCGGACGCAACCAGGTTGAGAAACTTTTTCATTGCGGCATGCGCGTCAAGCATGCCTTCATCCATATTGATATCGATAATCTGCGCGCCGTTTTCCACTTGCTCGCGCGCCACTTCCAGTGCGGTGTCGTAGTCTTCTTCGATAATCAGTCGTTTAAAACGCGCCGAACCTGTGACATTACAGCGCTCGCCCACATTTACAAACAGGCTGTCTTCGCTAATGTTAAAGGGCTCAAGTCCGCTTAGTCTGCAGGCGACCTCTGGCGTTGCGCATTGGCGTGGCGGGTGACTATTAACTTTGGCAATTGCGCTGATATGTTCAGGCGTTGTACCACAGCAGCCACCTACGGCATTTAAAAAGCCTCGCTCGGCAAAGCTCTGCAAGTCTTCAAACATATCTTCAGGCGTTTCGTCATACTCGCCAAAAGCATTTGGCAGGCCAGCGTTAAAGTGGCCGCTAAAATAGCAATTGGCGTTGTTGGCTAACTCCTCAACAAAGGGGCGAATCTCCTTAAAACGACGGCCACAGTTAACCCCAACAATAAGAGGATCGGCATGTGCGATTGAGTTCCAGAATGCCGCCGGTGTTTGCCCCGATAGCAGTCGCCCACTGATATCCGGAAAGGTAACCGAAATCATAATGGGCCGCGTTTTATCGGGATGCTCGGCGAAGTATTGCTTTACGGCAAAAACGGCTGCTTTTGCATTCAAGGTGTCGAAAATGGTTTCGAGTAAGATAATATCGACATCACCAGCAATTAACTGCTCGGTTGCTTCGAGGTAATCGCCAACCAAATCGTCGAACTCGATATTACGAGCCGATGGGTCGTTAACATCAGGTGATATCGATGCGGTGCGCGGGGTAGGGCCTAACACGCCCGCAACAAAACGCGGTTTATCGGGATTGGCAGCGGTGTACTCATCGGCCACTTCGCGCGCCAGTTTGGCACCGGCAAGATTAATTTCTGCAGCCACCGACTCCAATGTGTAGTCGCCTTGCGCTACACGTGTGCCGTTAAAAGTGTTGGTCTCAAGAATATCGGCACCAGCATCGAGATAGGCGCGGTGAATTTCGCGAATCACCTCAGGCTTGGTGATACACAGCAGGTCATTGTTGCCTTTCAGGTCTTTATCAAAGTCAGCGAAGCGCTCGCCGCGATAATCGGCCTCTTGCAGGTCGTAGTTTTGAATCATTGACCCCATCGCGCCATCAATCACTAATATGCGCTGCTGTAGCGCTCGTTTGAGTGCTGCGATGCGATTGCTGGCTTGTGCTGCCGATGTTTTGCTCATGCTGAGAATTTTGCCTTTAGATGTTGCTGAAACCCGAGCTGAACCCCGAGCTTAAAATAATATCTGTCACTGTGCCCCGGTATCCAGGGCCGCCCGCCAGTTTAACAAACTCCGCTGTCTGAATTGAGCTTAGATAATGTGTTTTATTGTCTTTCAACGCCCAAGGGGTGGCTATTGGGCTCGCTTGGGTGATTGTGACAACGATGGTTTCAGTGAGATTGCGGGTTTGGTGAGGTTTTGGCGTGAGTGCGATTCTCGCACATCCGGCACGATTCTATTAGAATGCGGTCATAGCATACAGCGCATTGCCCTGGCATGGACTTTGAGCTGTTTTGCGTTCGCTTTTATACGCCAACTGAGGCATTTTGTATGGCAGATTTACCCGAAAATTCAGCTGACGACGCTGAGTTTATTGAAATAGATTTATCCGAGTCGGCGCAGGAATACCTGCTGGGTTTGCTCGACAAGCAAGAAGACGATGTGGTGGGTATTCGGATTTTTATTAACGACCCGGGTACGCCCCGCGCCGAGACCTGCATTGCCTATGCGCGCGCCGATGATATTAGCGAAGATAGTATTATTCGTGAGTATCAGCCGGGAGAGCAGGCGTTTACCGCGTATTTCGATGAAAAGAGCTGGTCTTACCTGGCTGAGGCCAAAGTTGATTATGCTGCCGATCGCATGGGTGGCCAACTCACCATAAAGGCGCCGAACTCGAAAATGCCACGGGTGAGCGACGACAGCCCACTAGAAGACCGGATTAACTACTTGCTGTATACCGAGATAAACCCTTCGCTGGCCGCACATGGCGGCGAGGTGTCACTTATGAAGCTCGACGATGAAAACTATGCGGTGTTGCGATTTGGTGGTGGTTGCCAGGGCTGCGGTGCAGTTGAAATGACGTTAAAAGACGGCGTTGAAAAAACCTTAATGGAAAACCTGCCCGAACTGGCTGGCGTGAAAGATATGACTGACCATAGCGATAAGACTAACGCTTATTATTAGTCAGCCAGGCAGGCATTAAAAAAGGCTGTGATATTACTATCACAGCCTTTTTTTGTTACCAGTTTAGCTTGCAGGCTAAGCGAATTAAGGGAGCAGGTGTTGCACTGCATCGCGCTCTTCGGTCAGCTCCTGCTCGGTAGCGTCCATTTTGGCCTGGCTAAATTCGTTGATATCCAGCCCTTGGACAATCTCCCAGTCGCCATTGGTGCAGGTGACAGGAAACGAGTAAATCAGGCCTTCGGCGACGCCGTAACTGCCGTCGCTGTAAATACCCATGCTTACCCAGTCATTGGCGTCGCTGCCCAGCGCCCAGGTGCGCATATGGTCGATAGCGGCATTGGCTGCCGATGCTGCTGATGACGCGCCCCGTGCTGCAATAATGGCTGCACCGCGCTGTTGGACATCGGGGATAAAGGTATCTTCATACCACTGCTGGTCAACCAGATCGGTTGCCGCCTGGCCATTGACTTTGACATGGTGCAGATCGGGGTACTGGGTTGCCGAGTGGTTGCCCCAAATCGTCATATGGGTAACTGCGGTAACCGGGTTGCCGGTTTTTTGCGCAAGCTGGGTTTTTGCACGGTTATGATCGAGGCGAGTCATCGCGGTAAAGTTGCGCGGGTCGATATCGGGTGCATTGCGCTGGGTGATTAAGGCATTGGTATTGGCCGGGTTGCCCACCACTAACACTTTGATATTGCGGTTGGCCACTGCATTAATGGCCTTGCCCTGTGCTGAGAAAATGGCGGCATTGGCTTCAAGCAGATCTTTGCGTTCCATGCCGGGGCCACGGGGGCGGGCGCCTACCAGCAGTGCGTAGTGGCAGTCTTTAAATGCCACGTTAGCGTCGTCGGTGCAAACGATAGACTCAAGCAGTGGAAAGGCGCAGTCGTCCAGCTCCATGGCTACGCCTTTAAGAGCGTCCATAGCGGGGGTGATTTCGAGCAATTGCAGAATCACGGGCTGGTCTTCACCTAGCATCGCGCCTGAAGCGATACGAAAGAGCAGGCCGTAGCTGATTTGTCCGGCTGCGCCGGTAACTGTAACTCTTACAGCAGGTTTCATTGGTTGGTTTCCTGTAGGTGGGTTTGTCCTGTTACTTGGCTAAAATACTGGCAAATCGCGTCATTTTGCGGCTAGCTATCAGGTTTATTGGCCACTGGTTTAGTGGTAAGCCGGCTGCGCCTGCGATTGCAGCGGCATTCTAAGCGCGCGCCGGGCTAAAAGCTATATTGTTGCGTTAATACCCGTGCAAATATTGGCTTTTTTATGGCTTTAGGCGGTTGTCATCGGGCTTTCTATGCACGTTAAATCCCGTACAATGCGCGCTCAATGCCGCTAAGCGGTTGTATTGATTTCAGTAGAGCAGGGTGTTTTACCAGCGTATGTCGAATTTTTTATCTGAACAAGGTGATGCCAGTGTGGCTGCCGAGCCCCAAAATGGTGCTAATGTCGAGTGTGGCAGTGGGCAGGGTTTTGAGCGGCAGGAAGGACTTACCCGTAAGGGGCGTACCGATTTCAATAAGCTGCAAAAGCGTTTACGTCGCAATGTAGGCAGTGCGATTGAAGACTTCAATATGATTGAAGATGGCGACAAGGTGATGGTCTGTGTCTCGGGTGGAAAAGACTCCTATGGCATGTTGGACATATTGTTGAATTTGCAAAAAAGCGCGCCTATTGATTTTGAGATTATTGCGGTGAATCTCGACCAAAAGCAGCCTGGGTTTCCTGAGGAGGTGTTGCCTGAATACCTGGGTAAGTTGGGTGTGCCGTTTCATATATTGGAAAAAGACACTTACAGTATTGTGAAGTCGGTGATACCTGAGGGTAAGACCACTTGTGGGCTTTGTTCGCGGTTGCGGCGGGGCAACTTATATGGGTTTGCCGAGCAAATTGGTGCTACCAAAATTGCGTTGGGGCATCATCGTGACGATATTATTGAAACCTTGTTTTTAAATATGTTTCACGGTGGTGTGTTAAAGGCAATGCCGCCGAAGTTGTTGAGTGATGACAAGCGGAATATTGTTATTCGGCCGTTGGCTTATTGCAAGGAGAAGGATTTAGCGCGTTATGCGCAGGTTAAGGGGTTTCCGATTATTCCTTGTAATTTGTGTGGTTCGCAGGAGAATTTGCAACGCCAGGCGGTGAAGGCGATGTTGCAGGATTGGCAGCGGCAGTATCCGGGGAGGGTGGAGAGTATTTTTGGAGCGATTGGGAATGTGGCGCCTTCGCAGCTGGCGGATGGGGGGTTGTTTGATTTTAAGGGATTGGAGGTGGATCGGTCGCTTGGGGTGATTGAAGTGGTGAATGTATAGTTTTGGGCGTTTTTGTGGTTTATGGTGGAGGTTTGTTCTTAGTTGATCTTTTACCATGGCCGTGTTTTTGTCCTGAAGGCCAGTTAATTGATTCGCTTCGCTCACCCTTCGGGTCGCCTTTCA
>CBFHXO010000118.1:0-8218 GCA_965659815.1 Pseudomonadales bacterium | reverse complement strand
CCAGTGGTGAGTCCATACTTAATTTATTCTCCTTTAAATCGAACTCATCGGGCCCAACAATACGATATTGCTGCTCTTTGCCGTCTTCGTCCTCAATTGTCACCCAGGCACCAAAAAATACCTTATCCATATTCGGCGGCTTGTCATGTACTACCGTCACCGCATCCAGGCGCTTCTCCAAAAACCTCACCCGACTATCGATCTCTCGCAACCGCTTTTTCCCGTAGATATAATCACCGTTCTCCGAACGATCGCCATTTTTGGCCGCTTCGTGTACGGTATTGGTCACCTGGGGGCGCTCAACCTTCCATAGCTGCTTTAACTCAGCACGCAGTGCGCTTTCCCCTTCAGGAGTGATATAGTTAGACCCTTTCGGGCGTGGCGGTCGATAGCGTCCCATCGGCGCAGTTTAACACTGTGTCGGTATAATTTGCGGCTTTTAACAGCGTGGCATTTAATATCGACAACCACAACCCGTTGGCTTTATTTGGCGGGTTAATGGAGTAGGGCTATAGGCTATATATGTATTTATCGCTTAAACAAACCATTGCTGTGCTGGCTCTTGGCCTTTCATCAATCGTATCGGCGCTGCAAATTAGTGGTGAGTTGCGGCAAGGTGGTTTGGTTTTGGGGCGTGTTGACGCCGATAGTGAGGTTTATTACCAGGGTAAAGCGATACAAACAGCGGCCGATGGCCAGTTTATTATTGGTCTTGATCGCGATGCCAAAGACAATATTCGACTTGAGGTGCATCGCAATGGCGAAGTAAATAGCCACGAATTTGCTGTTGCCCGGCGAGACTACAATATCCAGCGCATTGAAGGTGTCGAAAGAAAATATGTTGCGCCAGATCCTGCCCAGGTGGCCAGGTCGCGCAAAGAATCGGCAATGGTTGGCCAGGCCAGGCGCCAGCAGCGCAGCCAAAACGACTTCTTTAATGGGTTTATTTGGCCTGCGCATGGGCCTATTACCGGTGTGTTCGGCTCGCAGCGGGTTTATAATGGCGAGCCGCGCCGGCCCCATTACGGGGTTGACGTTGCAGGACCAGTAGGAGCGCCGGTTGTGGCGCCGGCCAGTGGGCTGGTGACGCTTGCAGAGCCTGATCTGTTTTTCTCGGGTGGAACCCTGATTATCGACCACGGTCATGGGCTGAGTTCTACGTTTTTGCACTTGAGCAAATTGTTGGTAAGGGTAGGTGACGAGGTTGTACAAGGTGAACCGGTGGCAGAAATTGGCGCCACCGGGCGGGTTACGGGGCCGCATCTCGACTGGCGCATGAACTGGACGGGTGGCAATAAAAATACCCGTATTGATCCGCAGTTATTGGTAAACGGTATGCCTGATCAGGGCCAGGATCAGCAATTGAAACAGTCAGAGAATCAGCAACTCAACATTGATAGTCAATAATTGTTAAAGGCTAAGGCATTATGTTAGATAAAAAGTTACTCAGTATTTTGGTTTGCCCGGTAAGTAAGGCGCCGTTGGAATACCGTGAAGAACAGCAGGAGCTGGTGTGCAAAGCCAGTGGTTTGGCATACCCCATTCGCGATGATATTCCTGTGATGCTTGAAACTGAAGCGCGCAAGCTCAGTGATGAAGAATTAGAAGCGATGGGTGGCTAAGGTGACCGATAGTGTATTTGGCAAAATCGTCGCCGGAGAGATTCCCTCAGAGCGCTTATACGAAGACGAACACTGTATTGTTATCAACGATATCAACCCGGCGGCACCGGTGCATGTGTTGGTGATTCCGAAAAAATCCATAGCGAAATTATCGGATGCCAGTAGCGGCGACCAGGCTTTACTGGGCCACTTGTTATTAGTGGTTAGCAAAATGGCAGAGCAGCTCAATGTTGCTGATGGTTACCGGGTGATCATTAATAATGGCGCTAACGGTGGGCAGACAGTCTTTCATTTGCATATTCACTTGATCGCCGGTTACAAAATGACAGAAGGCCAGCTGTAATAATAACGAGCGCCTGCCTGTAGTGGCCTGATTTTTTCAACTACCCTTAAAGCAACACGTTGACACGCCAGAGAATATTTATGACCAAGCCCACTAGCAGCTCAGCCATTCGCGAGGCTTTTTTAGCGTATTTTGAGCAGCACCAGCACCAACGAGTCCAGAGTAGTTCGTTAGTGCCGGGCAATGATCCCACGCTGTTGTTTACTAACGCCGGCATGGTTCAGTTTAAAGATGTGTTTTTAGGCGATGACAAGCGCGATTATGTCCGCGCGACCAGCTCACAGCGCTGTGTGCGCGCAGGAGGTAAGCATAACGATCTCGAAAACGTAGGTTATACCGCACGCCACCACACCTTTTTTGAAATGCTGGGTAACTTTAGTTTTGGCGATTACTTTAAAACCGAAGCGATTCCCTTTGCCTGGAAATTCCTGACCGAAACGCTGGCCATTCCCGCCGAAAAACTCTGGGTGACAGTCTATGCCGACGACGAAGAGGCTGCGGCTATTTGGCATAACGAAGTCGGTTTGGCGCAAGAGCGAATTATTCGTATTGGTGACAATAAGGGCGCGCGCTACGCTTCAGACAATTTCTGGTCGATGGGCGATACCGGCCCCTGCGGCCCCTGCACAGAAATATTTTACGACCATGGTGCCGATATTGAAGGCGGTTTGCCAGGTACGCCCGAGGAAGATGGCGACCGTTATATTGAAATCTGGAACATCGTCTTTATGCAGTTTAATCGCAGCGCCGATGGCGGCATGACGCCGCTGCCCAAGCCCTCGGTCGATACCGGTATGGGTCTTGAGCGTATTGCTGCAGTGATGCAGGGTGTGCACAGTAACTACGAAATCGATTTGTTCCAGCACTTGTTGACAGCAACGGCCGATGTTATTGGCGTCAAAGATAGCGGCCAGGGCTCGCTACGCGTGATTGCCGATCATATACGCTCCTGTGCATTTTTAGTTGCCGATGGTGTGATGCCATCCAATGAAGGCCGCGGCTATGTGTTGCGCCGGATTATTCGTCGCGCGGTACGGCACGGCAATAAACTCGGTGCTAAAGGTTTATTCTTTTGGCAGCTGGTTGATGCGCTGGCGCAGGTAATGGGTGATGCCTACCCTGAATTGTGCATCGAAAAAGCGCGTATAGAAAAAGCGCTGAAAAACGAAGAAGAGCAGTTTGCAGTTACCCTAGAGCAGGGAATGAAAATTCTCGAGCAGGATCTGGCCGAACTAAGCGATACCGTTATACCGGGGTCAACCGCGTTTAAACTCTATGATACCTATGGTTTTCCTTTAGACCTGACTGCCGATATTGCTCGCGAAAGTGGTATGACGGTTGATGTTGACGGCTATAACGCGGCCATGGACCAGCAGCGCGCCCAGGCCAAGGCGGCCAGCCAATTTAAAGGTGCTGGCGCAGAAAAACTCGATATCGAAGCCGCCGGGGCAGCGGTCAATACTGCGTTTAATGGTTATGATGATTTGTCTTGCAGTGCCACGGTGCAGGCGCTGTTTGTTAACGGGCAATCGGTCGACAGTATCGGTGCCGGTGACGAGGCCATCGTCGTGCTCGATCAAACACCGTTTTATGCAGAGTCGGGTGGTCAGGCCGGCGATGACGGTGAGCTTTATACAGCGCAGGGGCGCTTTCAAGTAGCCGATACACAAAAGCAGGGCAATACCTTTTTGCACCGCGGTACGCTTAGCGAAGGTGGCTTAAAAGCTGGTGAAACGGTTAGTGCCGAGGTGAGCGTGCGTGACCGTCAGGCAACGGCGCTTAATCACTCGGCAACGCATTTATTGCACGCGGCGCTACGTAAAGTGTTGGGTGATCACGTTATGCAAAAAGGTAGTCTGGTCGATGCCGATAAGCTGCGGTTTGACTTTTCACACCCCGAGGCCGTTACGCAGCAGCAGCTTGCCGAGGTTGCTGACATGGTAAACGAACAGATCCGTGCTAATGCTGCGGTAGATGTGCAGTTAATGGATATGACGGCGGCTAAAGCGGCCGGCGCAATGGCCTTGTTTGGTGAAAAGTACGGTGATGAGGTTCGTGTGCTTAGTATGGGTACCGATAATTTTTCGGTGGAGCTTTGTGGTGGTACCCATGTTCAGCGTACCGGCGATATCGGTTTAATGCTAATTGTCTCCGAGTCGGGTATTGCATCGGGCGTGAGGCGCATTGAAGCGGTGTCGGGCGCGGGTGCGATGCAGTTAATTGGCCAACATAATGCTATGGTCGATAAAACCGCTCAGTTGTTAAAAACCCAGCCGGCTGAACTGCCCGCTAAAGTGCAGCAGCTGTTAGAGCAGCAAAAAAGCCTCGAGAAAAAACTCCAGCAATTACAGCAAAAGCTGGCCAGTAATGTCGGTGGTGATTTACTGTCGCAAGCCCAGGCGGTGGGTGATAGCAAAATCCTGGTGGCAAGCCTCGATGGTGCTGACCCCAAGTCGCTGCGTGATACCGTTGACCAGTTAAAACAAAAAATGGGCTCCGGTGTTGTTATTCTGGCAGCGCCTGGCGCCGACAAAATTGCATTGGTTGCAGGTGTTACCGATACGCTGGTCGATCGGGTAAAAGCGGGCGATATTATTAAATCCTTAGCGGGCGCGCTAGGCGGTAAAGGTGGCGGTCGCGCTGATTTTGCCCAGGGTGGTGGGGCCGATATAGCCGCATTGCCCGATGCTCTGGAGCAGGCCAAACAAGCGGTGATTGCTGAGCTCTCCTAGTCTAGGCTTTATCTCCCGGGCGTTTCTGCCCAAATCAAGCACTGGCGGGTTTTACGATTGAGTTAGTAGGGCGGCGGCGTTAAGCTGCCTGACTCACTTTTCCTGCCATTCAAATAGATGTTTCTTATGTTGACTGACCAGCAGACGGCGATCTGCACACACCTCGCTGCGCAATATGTCCGCTAGCAGCCCTGCGCACACGGCCCCGACGCCTTATGTGTTGTACCTTGCCATGCTGAGTATTGGTATGGGGCAAACGGTGATTTATGCGGTAATGCCCGCCCTGGGGCGTGAGTTGGGCCTGGATGCCATTATCGTCAGTATTCCACTGTTAGCCATAGACTGGCAGCCCGGCAAGCTTGCCATTACTTCTCTGTCGGCGATGACGGCACTAGTATTTGCGTTGGTGGCGCCTTTTTGGGGGCGGCGTTCTGATCGTGTCGGTCGCAAACCGATTATTCTGCTTGGCCTGTTAGGTTACACCTTAGGTACCCTATTATTTAATGCAGTCGCTTACTTTGGTTTTCAGGGTTTAATTGGGGGTGCGCTGCTATGGTTTTTGCTTATTGCCTCTCGCGTCATTCACGCGACGATTATGTCGGCGGTATTTCCTGCATCGAATGCTTATATTGTTGATATCACGCCATTAGCTGATCGCGCTAAAGGTCTCGGGCGAATGTCAGCAGCTAACCAGTTGGGTGTATTAATGGGCCCGGTTATGGCTGCTGCGGTGGTGTTTGGTTTTCTTACACCGTTATTTATTCAGGCGGCAATGACCTTGTTTTGCGCGCTGCTGGTGTTTTATTTTTTACGCGAAGCCAAAGCAACAGAATCTAACGTTTTTGAAGTCAGAGTATCTGAAGCCAAATTATTATCGTCGACAGAATCATCTGCGCCGCCCAAGCCGGTAGCGACTGATGATGTTGACGCTGAGCAGTTGGAGGTGTTTGAAGCACAAATTTCTACCCAGGTACTCACTGAGCATGCGGGCGAGAACCTTGGTGAAGTTGCGGCCGCGCGACCCGAAGCTCACAGTGATAAACCGCTGCCTAAGCTAAGCCTGTTTGACCCGCGGTTTCGATTTATTTTGCCGGTTGGGTTTTTGCTCTATACCATGCAGGGTATGGTGCAGCAGACGCTGGGTTTTTACTGTGAAGATGTATTGGGCATGCCACGTATTGAAAGCGTGAAATATTATGCGACGGCCATGATGGCCAGTTCGGTCGCCATGCTGTTTGCGCAGTTATTGATTGTTCAGCGTGCTGCGCTAAGCTCGACCCAGCTTATGCGACTGGGCCTGCCGTTTTGTGCACTGGGTTATGGTGTTATTGCGCTAACCAGCAGCGTGCCCGGTATGCTGGCAGGTATGATGGTATTTGGCCTGGGTGTAGGTATGGTAATGCCTGGCTTTACCGCAACCGCCAGTTATACGGTGTCGCCCAAAGAGCAGGGCAGTCTGGCCGGTATTACTGGTGCCACTGCGGGCATGGGTTTTGTTTTTGGGCCCTTAATGGGCGGTGTTATTTATAATCTGTCGTTCGACGCACCCTATATCATTGCCGGGTTGAGCCTGCTGCTTTTAGCTGTTTATGTGGTAAAAAATCCACGATTTGACAATGTAGCTGCCGTAGCGGTTGATTGAGCCCTGGGTCTTAAGTAGTCTGTTTATAGTATCAGTTCAATTATTTGCGGTAGGTGCGGGTCTGCTGATTCGTATCGTTCGATTTGTCGCTGGGCAGCCTGGTTGAGTAACAGTAGTCGCGGCATAGCAAAAACGGTAGTTAACAATGTCTAAACATATCACCTTAATGGATACCACCTTGCGCGATGGTGAGCAGACGCAGGGGGTATCGTTTTCGCCTGATGAAAAGGTGAATTTAGCCAAGGCTTTATTATCGCGGCTTAAGGTTGATCGTATTGAGGTTGCATCGGCGCGGGTATCCAGGGGGGAGCAGCAAGGGGTTGCGCGTATTAACGCCTGGGCGGCTGAAGAGGGCTACGACGGTTGTGTGGAGGTGTTGGGCTTCGTCGATCGCAACAAAAGTGTTGACTGGATTGTTGAGGCGGGCGGCAAGGTTCTCAACCTGCTTACCAAGGGCAGTGAAAAGCACTGTACCAATCAATTGGGCAAGACGCTTGAGCAGCATGTTGCTGATATAAAGGCGACTATTAGCTATGCGCAAGCGCAGGGCTTAAAGGTTAACGTCTATTTTGAAGACTGGTCTAATGGTTATGCCGATAGTCCTGACTACGTGTATGGTTTGGCTGAGGCTTTATCCGATTGTGGTATTGAACATTTTATGTTGCCCGACACTTTGGGCGTGATGTCGCCAACCGAAGTTTACGATAGCTTGCGGGATATGCGTCAGCGGTTTCCGAATCACCGTTTTGATTTTCATCCACACAATGATTATGGACTTGCAACTGCGAATGTGATTGCTGCCATTGGCGCGGGTATTGATACCATACACTGTACCATCAACTGTCTTGGCGAGCGGGCGGGTAATGCCTCGTTGGCTGAGGTTGCCGTGGTGTTAAAAGACAAAATGGGTTTATCGTTGAGTATTGATGAATCACATATTGTTAGTGTGAGCCAGATGGTAGAGAGTTTTTCGGGTAAGTTTGTTGCGGCAAATACGCCTATTTTGGGTACCGATGTGTTTACCCAAACGGCGGGTATCCATGCCGATGGTGATCACAAGGGCAATTTGTATGTGAGCAAGCTTTATCCTGAGCGTTTTGCGCGCAAGCGTACCTATGCGTTGGGTAAGATGAGCGGTAAGGCTTCGTTGATTAAAAACCTCGAAGAGATTGGCGTTAGTCTGTCAGATGAAGATCAAAAGAAAGTGCTTGATCGCGTGGTTCAATTAGGTGATTCAAAGCAGCGGATAACCAGTGATGATTTGCCGTTTATTATTGCTGATGTGTTGGAAAGCAATGACTATGAACATGTGAGTTTAGTGCGTTGTGATTTGGCCAGTAATATGGGTGAGCTTGCTACTGCGAGTATTGGTTTAGCGATTGATGGCAAGGAATATTCTGCGGAAGGCGAGGGTAATGGTGGGTTTGATGCGTTTACCGCAGCGCTGGGGCAGGTGATGGCTGAATTGGGTTTGGTTCTGCCGGAGTTGATTGATTATAAGGTGCATATTCCTAGAGGTGGGCATACGAATGCTTTGACTGAGGCGAGTATTACCTGGCAGTTGCAGGGTGGGGGTAAGACGACTACCCGGGGGATGCATGCGAATCAGGTTTTTGCAGCGATTGAGGCGACGTTGAGGGTGGTTAATCGGTTGTTGCATGAGAAAGGATAGAGAGGGGGTTTTATTTTTTCTGGAAGGTGGTTGGTGAGCTTTGTTCTTGGTTTGTCTTTTAACAAGGCCGTGTTTTTGTCACTTAGGCGAGTAGGGAGTTCTTTTCTTAGTGTATTGGTGAATTTAAAGGGTGTTTTTGTCCTGCAGGCCAGTCACTTTCTTTTACTTGTGTAAAAGAAAGTAACCAAACCTCTTTATAAAACAAAT
>CBFHXO010000117.1:0-8352 GCA_965659815.1 Pseudomonadales bacterium | reverse complement strand
TCATGGCACAACGGCCGTGAGCGATGGTGCAGTTCCAGATCTTCGCCATCTCAATACCTATTGGCACGAAAATTTCGAAGCGGTAGTGTTAGGCGGTATGATGGAGAAAGCCGGTATGCCGCGCTTTGATGATGTACTAAGCAGCGATGACGTCTACGCAATTCAAGCTTTTATTCTTGAGCAAGCCAACCAGGACTACGATTTGCGCTATCATCGCAACTGGTGGACAGAGACCAAGCAATGGACCTATGACAAACTGGCTCAGGCATTAAAGTCTCTTGCCGAGTTACAGTAAATGGAAATAAACATGAATACACAAGTCGAGTGTTTTTTTGATGTGTCCTCACCCTGGACTTATATGGGTTTTGAGCGATTGATTAAACTTAATAAGCACATTGATTTTGATATTACCTGGAAGCCAATTATTGTTGGCGGGGTTTTTAACGAGGTTAATAAAGACCTTTACGCTGCGCGTGAGTCGATGTTTGCCAACGAACGCCGCATGAAATACTTTATGAAAGATATGCAGGACTGGGCCGATTTATGCGGCGTAAAAATTGGCTGGCCCGACTTTCACCCAGTGAATAGCGTTAAAGCCATGCGCGGTTGTTTTATTGCATTAGAGCAAGGCAAGCTGATCGAGTTTGCCCGCGGGTGCTTTCAGGCCTATTGGTCGCGTGAAGAAGATATTTCCAGCGACAAGGTTTTAAAATGTATCTGCATAGAGACAGGCATTGATGCCGATGAGTTATTCGAAAAAATCACTCAGCAGGAATACAAAGATAAGTTAAGAGCCAATACCGATGAATTAATTACCCGCGGCGGCTATGGTTCACCGACGTTTTTTATCGATGGCGATAATATGTATTTTGGCAATGACAGAATGTCATTGATTGAGCGCGCGCTTAGAAAATAAAAACACGCCTCTACTTTTGTAAAAAGCCTTTCTCGCCATGTTCGCGAGCTGGTTCAAGCCCATATTACATCCTTCAGCCGATCCAGTTGTTCAGCTAATGTACCCAAGCTTTTTCGTATTCTAAGCTCGCGTTCCAACTCTGCTTGTTTTGATTTAACACCATCGGTATAACGGGCGGTAGCTGTGATTTATCGATCTGGCCATTTTGCTGTGCATCCCATTGTATTTTCGAACTCACCAGCTTTAATTTAAAAGAGATTTAAACCCACTGCGCAAACGCTACACCAATAAAATTGGCCGCCGCATAACCCAACACACCGCATAAAATGCCGGGGGTAATCAGGCTATTCCAGCCGCGCGAAGCCGCCATTGCCGCCGCGGTCGGCGGCCCCAGCAAACAGGCATTAGATGCGATCAATAACTCCGGCCCGGCAATATTAAACAGCCGACCAAATAGTGATACTAAAATCAAATGACCACTTAATAAAATAAATGCAAACAGCATTATCTGGCTGCCCGATGCCAGCGCCTGCGAAAAATCCACCTGCACACCAATAATCGCAAATATCATGTACAGCAATATATGCCCAATCTGTTGGTGGCCTTGCAGCTTTGCCGTTTGCGCAGGCAGTAGCGTTGCAATCAGCACACTGATTATACTGATAGCCAGAAATTTCATCGGCGCAAAACCGGTAAGCCCCGCAAGATAATGGCCCAGCCAACAAACTAATGCGCTTAATGCCAAACTGGCCGATAGCGATGTCGCCGTCACATTGGCCACCTTATCAATTAGCGATTCCACGGCAGCGCCATCGTCATTCGTAGATACGTCTGAGTACGATTGCGGACTAAACTTCTGCCATAGCCAGGGAATACCTGGCATTGCCAGCATCAAGGCCACAAAAGGCACGGTCACAACATACATCGACGCAAGCAATAAACCAAAAAACGGATCGCTGGTTTTGTCCATCGCCGCCGCTACCGCCACAGTATTGCCACTGCTGCCAATAAAACCCGCAGTCACTATACCGGCCCAAACGCTTTCATCACTATGTATTGACGTTAGACTTATAGCGATAAACGCAGCAATCACCGTTGCCGCTGCCGCGCCAATAAACGCCAGCAATACCCTGCCCGACTCGCGCCAGATACGACGAATATCGGCATTAAATAACATCAGCGGAATGGCCAGCGGAACAAAATACTCGGAGATGGTTCGATAAATCGGTGCAGCATGCGGCAAAACATTTAAGCCATTTAATAACATGCAAAAAAAGATAATACCAATAACCGCAAACTGCCCTATACGTGGCCGAGTCTCGATATAACAGGCAATGGCTACCACGCTGAGCAGCAGGGCAATAATCGCCAGCGAATTATCTGCGGCTACCAGGCTGGTCATCAGGCGTAAGGATTGGCGTTAGGGTCAGGGTACATGACCGATACCTTTTGTTCACCACAGGTATCGCGCAGCTTTTGAATTAAGGCATCACTGGGCA
Source organism: Pseudomonadales bacterium (assembly GCA_965659815.1). GTDB lineage: Bacteria > Pseudomonadota > Gammaproteobacteria > Pseudomonadales > UBA7434 > UBA7434. The sequence goes on along the minus strand of CBFHXO010000117.1, from coordinate 5,937 downwards.
CCACACGCCAGTCGTAACCCAATTTAATGTCGGTAGCCGCGGTTTCACCGGTATAACGAATTCGTAGAGGGCAGTTGCCACGGCCTACCATTTTAAAATCTTCACTTAAAACACCTTGCAGCGTCTTAAGCAAACCGTTAGAAAAATCACCTTGATCAAGTTCAAGCAGTAGGGCCTGGGCATGCTTTTGTCTGGCTTCAGCCAGACCGTAAACTTTACTGCCACGAATCGCCATGCCACCGGTGTAGTCATCCTGGCGCACTTCACCCTCAACAAATATCACCGAGTCCTTCACCAGCAAGTCTCTTGAGGCTTCATAGGCTTCTGAAAAAAGCGACACCTCAATACGCCCGGTGCGATCATCCAGCGTTAAAAATGCCATGGTGTCGCCACGCTTGTTTTTCATGGTGCGCATTTCAACAATCATACCGGCGATATTTTGCTTGCCCTTGCCCACCTGTATACCTTTAAGCCTGCGCTTAACCAGACGCTTTAATTCACCTTCGTAGGCATCAACCGGATGACCCGATAAATACAACCCTAGAGTTTCTTTTTCTCCAAGCAGGCGGGTTTGGATATTCCAGGGTTTGGCATCGTGAAAGTCGCGATATAAATCACCCGCATTGGTGTCGGCCATTTCGCCAAATAAATCCACCATACCCACATCGGCATTGGCTGCGCTTTGCTCGGCAGCTTTTATCGCCTCGGGCAAGGCTTTTAATAATACCCAGCGATTTTCGCCCAGCGTATCAAAGGCACCACTTTTAATTAATGCCTCTAATGCACGCTTATTCAGTTTTCGCGCATCGGTGCGGGCACAAAAATCAAATAAATCGGTAAAGGGCTTTTCTTTGCGCGCCGCTAAAATGCTGGCAATGGGGCCCTCACCCAAGCCCTTTATAGCACCCAGGCCATATACCACTTCGTTATCGGCATTCACACTAAACAAAAACTGCCCATCATTCACATTAGGGGCGGTGTACTTAACACCAATGTGTCGACACTCATCAATTAGGGTCACGATTTTATCGGTGTTTTGCATTTCAGAGCTAAGCACCGCTGCCATAAAAGGCGCTGGGTAATGCGTTTTTAACCAAGCAGTTTGATAAGATACCAATGCATAAGCTGCCGAGTGCGATTTATTAAAACCGTAACCGGCGAATTTTTCCATCAGGTCAAAAATATTTTTTGCCAGCTCTTCGCTATGGCCTTTTTCTTTGGCGCCCGATAAAAAACGCTCGCCCTGCTTGGCCATTTCTTCGGGCTTTTTCTTACCCATGGCACGGCGCAATAAATCGGCCTCACCCAGCGAGTAGCCCGCCATCACCTGGGCAATTTGCATAACCTGTTCTTGATAAAGAATAATGCCATAGGTGGGTTCAAGAATGGGCTGCAGACTTTCATGCTGGTATTGCGGGTGCGGGTAGGCAAGCTCAGCTCTGCCATGCTTGCGGTTAATAAAGTCATCAACCATGCCCGACTGCAAGGGGCCGGGCCTAAATAACGCCACCAGTGCAACAATATCTTCAAAACTGCCCGGCAATAGACGTTTAATCAGGTCTTTCATACCGCGCGATTCAAGCTGGAATACTGCGGTAGTATCGGCGCGCTTAAGTAAATCAAAACTAGCACCATCGTCTAAGGGAATGGCACTGATATCCAGCGGCTGCTCACCTTGCTCTGCGCGTTGGCGATTAATAATAACAATCGCCCAGTCGATAATGGTTAAGGTACGCAAGCCCAAAAAGTCAAACTTAACCAAACCGGCTTCTTCAACATCATTTTTATCGTACTGGGTAACCAGGCCCTCACCGCTTTCATCGCAATACAGCGGTGAAAAATCGGTAAGCTTATTGGGCGCAATAACCACACCACCGGCGTGCTTGCCCACATTACGGGTAGTGCCTTCGAGCTGCACCGCCATATCCCAGATTTCTTGCGCGTCGCTATCGTCGGCCAAAAACTTGCGCAAGACTTCTTCTTGCTCAAAGGCTTTTTCCAAAGTCATGCCGACTTCGAACGGAATCATTTTTGATAACTTGTCGGCCAGGCCATAAGACTTACCCTGCGCACGTGCTACATCGCGCACCACCGCCTTGGCAGCCATGGTTCCAAAGGTAATAATTTGCCCCACCGCTTCGCGGCCGTAGGTATCGGCCACGTAGTTAATCACGCGGTCGCGTTTTTCCATGCAAAAGTCGACATCAAAGTCGGGCATGGATACCCGCTCGGGATTCAGGAACCGCTCAAACAGCAAGTCGTAGGCCAGCGGGTCGAGGTCGGTAATTTCTAACGCATAGGCTACCAGCGAACCGGCACCCGAACCACGCCCCGGCCCCACCGGAATATCGTTTTGTTTGGCCCAGCGAATAAAGTCCATCACTATCAAAAAATAGCCGGGAAAACCCATTTGCAAAATGGTATCGACTTCAAAGTCGAGTCGTTCGCGGTAGCTTTGCTGGGTGGCGGGAAAATCAGCCGCACTGGTATCAAAGAGTTTTTCCAGCCGCATATCCAGGCCCTCGTGCGAGAGCTCGCGGAAAAATTCCTCTTGCGTCATACCTTCGGGAATCGGGTAGTCTGGCAAATAGTATTTACCCAATTCGACTTCGACATTACAGCGCGCGGCAATGGCTACGGTATTTTCCAGCGCCTCCGGGATATCGCTAAACAATTCCGCCATTTCATCGACAGATTTAATATATTGCTCTTCGGTGTAGCGCCTGACCCTGCGCGGGTCATCGAGCGCCCGCCCTTCGTTAATACAGACCCGCACTTCGTGGGCTTCGTAGTCTTCACGATGGGTAAAGCAACAGGTGTTGGTGGCCACCACCGGCACCGATGCCGCCTCGGCCAGCGCTATCGCACCGTGCACCTGGGCTTCATCGTCGGGGCGATCCAAACGCTGAATATCGAGATAAAAGCGATTGCCAAAAATACTTAACCACTTATCCAGCCGCTCGCGTGCAAGCTCGGTTTTACCGCCAATTAATGCGCGACCAATATCACCGTCATTTGCGCCCGACAACGCAATTAAGCCCTCGGCGTGCTCGGCGATCCAGGCCTGAGTGGCGTTGGCACCGTTTAAGCCCTGCCCTTGTTGATAGGCCAGCGAAATTAACTGCAGTAAATTTTTATAGCCAGCCGCATTTTGCGCCAGCAGCGTAATGGTATAGCTTTGCGGGTCATCGCCCTCGTCGATCCAGCTGATATCGGCGCCATATATGGGCTTAATGCCTTTGCCAAACGCCGCTTTTTGAAATTTGACCAGACCGTAGAGATTATTTTTATCGGTTAACGCCACCGCCGGCATCGATAAATCACGCATGCGGCTAACCATGGATTTCACCCGCAGCAAACCATCCGAGAGTGAGAACTCAGAGTGACTGCGTAAATGAACAAATGCATTAGCCATAAAAAATAAACAGCGTTAAAACCCGATTTTGAGCGGGCCCATTTTACACTACCATCAGCCGCTGGCGGCATTAACCTGGCGCAATTGCGCTTTTTTATTATCTATTTGATATCGCACCTGAATTACCGGGGTCTATCGGCAAGCAGTTACTAACCGGGCTGCAAATCGGCCTGCTGCAAAATGGCCTTAACCGGGCCAAAAGTCCTGCGGTGGTGCTCGGTCACGCCGTGGCGAATAATCGCCTCTCGATGCGCAGCTGTAGGGTAACCCTTGTGCTTGTCGAACTGGTATTGAGGAAGCACTTTAGCCAGCGCCTGCATGTCCCTGTCGCGGGTGACCTTGGCGATAATAGAACCGGCGCTAATACAGGCTACCCGCTGGTCGCCTTTAACAAAAGCCTGGGCGCTGTAATGCCATTTTGGCACCCGATTGCCATCGACCACGACATGCTCTGGCTGCACACTCAGCCCTTCTACCGCGCGTTTCATGGCCAGCATTGAGGCCCATAGGATATTCAGCTCATCGATCTCGGCCACACTGGCCCGCCCTATAGAGACACTTAATGCATTGGCGTAAATCGCATCAAATAATTGATCACGCCGCTTTTCGGTGAGTTTTTTTGAATCAGCCAGGCCTTCAATAGGTTTTGCAGGGTCGAGTATGACAGCCCCCGCCACCACATCGCCTGCCAACGGGCCACGGCCGGCCTCATCAACACCCGCCAGCAAATCACCACTGTAGTGTATATCTGCCGGTTCATAGTCCATTACGCGCGCTCCTCTGCCAAGTTTGTACCGCCTGTGGCCGACAGTTGCGCCAACTGTAGTACCACCTCGGCGGCGCGCTCGCTGGCATTTTGTGCGAGCTGTTGATGCACAATACCAAAGGCCTGCTTAACCGCTTCACAAAGCGTCGGATTATCAAGATAGCGAAACAACGCCTGGGATAACGCCTGCGGCGTCGCCTCATGCTGAATAAACTCTGGCACCATTGGTTGCTCAGTTAACAAATTAGGTAAGGCGACGTAATCGACCTTAACCATACGCGAAGCCAAAGCATAGGTCAGCGCCGACATACGATAGGCCACGACCATAGGCTTACCCAAAAGCGCCGCTTCTAAGGTCGCAGTGCCCGACGCCAACAGCACCAGATCGCAGGCTTGCATACAGTAACGCGATTGGCCCGATACCAATAAAACGCGTTGGCGAATCTCAGCTACATCGGCCTGCTCAAGCCGCATAGACAGTTGCTGATATAGCTCTTCAGTGGCAGCGGGAATAATAAATCGCAACTGCCGATTTTGCGCAAGACAAAGTGCCACGGTTTGCAAAAACACATCGAGCAGTGCCTGTACTTCACTTTTGCGGCTACCGGGCATAACGCAGACCAGTGGCGATGCGTCGGTATTAAACGCTTCGATTTGTGCCGAGAGTTCCGAAGGTAGGTAAGCATTAACCGAGCCGGCAATGTTGAGCTGTTCGGCCAGCGGGTGGCCAACAAAGGTTGAATCGATGGCATGTTGCTGTAAGAACGCTGACTCAAACGGCAATAGCGCCAGAATATGGTCGACACTTTGGCGAATCTTTTTTACCCGACCCTGACGCCAGGCCCAAACCGATGGGCAAACGTAGTGGCAACTGCGAATGCCGGCCGCTTTGAGTTTTCTCGCCAAGCCCAAATTAAAATCGGGCGCATCGATACCAATAAACACCGCAGGGCGCTGCGCAATAAAAGTCTCAACCAGACGCGACCGCAAAGCGAATAGTTCGGGCAGGCGCTTTAATGGCTCTACCAAGCCCATCACCGACAATCGCTCCATATCGGCCAGGGTTTCAAACCCTTCGGCTAACATTTTTGGGCCGCCAACACCGATAAAGCGTGCGTGAGGGTATTCCGCTTTAATCGCGGCCATTAAACCCGCGCCGAGCAAATCGCCCGATGCCTCACCAGCAACTATTGCAAATAGCGGTGCCAGGGCTACGTCGCTCAAGTTGCCGGTCGATGCGGTGCCAGGTGATTCGGTAATATCATCGCTTGAGGACATACCTAATTGCGAATAATCCCGCGTGAGGAAGCTTCAATCGATGCGACTAGCTGCGCAACCGCAGGTGAGTCGACAGCCATAAGCTTGAGTTCTTGCATGGCATCGCTTAATGAGAGCTTTTTGCGATAGAGAATTTTATAGGCTTTTTGTACGGTCTTAATTTCGCTATCGGCAAACCCCCTGCGGCGCAAGCCTTCGACATTCATCATACGTGGCGTGGCAGGATGCCCATCAGCAATGACAAAAGCCGGTACATCCTGGGTAACTTTACTCATGCCACCAACAAAACTGTGTTCACCGACACGACAAAACTGATGAATGCCAGAGTAACCACCAATAATAGCCCAGTCACCAATAGTGACATGACCTGCCAGTACCGCGTTATTCACCAATATTGTGTTATCGCCAATTACACTGTCATGCCCCACATGCGCATAGGCCATAAGCAAGTTGCCATTACCAATAAGCGTATCGCCAC
>CBFHXO010000116.1:0-8389 GCA_965659815.1 Pseudomonadales bacterium | reverse complement strand
ATTTATCAACAAAGAACCGAAGAGCTCGATCGCTTGCTGGCAAACCAGGCCATCGATAGCCCTACCCATAGCGCGCTATTACTCGAAGCCCGCCAGCAACTCGATAGCGAGCTTAGCGAACAAGCGGTCGCGGCAAGCGATACGCAGCGCCCAGCTTCAGGCTTTGACCGATGGCTGGTAGTAGCGGTTGCACTATTGATTCCACTGCTGGCACTGGCGCTGTACCTGCCGCAAGGCATGTCGCTGGGTGGCCAGCTCGATTTACAGGTTGCCGACCAGCTAAAACGTTTAAATAACGTCACTACCGAGCGCGAGCGGCAGCAAAGCCTGCTAGCGCTGGCCGACTATCTCGACGCCAGGGTCTCGCCACGCAGTAAACGCGTCGACCTGCTGCGTCTACAGGCCGAAATCTACAGTGGCACGAGTCGACACGGCCGCGCCAGTGCGGTTTACCGCAACTTGCTCGATCGCAACCCCGAAGACGCTAATATTATGGCAGCGCTGGCTCAATCGCTTTATCTCAAAGACAATAGCCCAGCCACAGCAAATAGTGGTGCGCAAAGCAATGCTGCAAACAACTCGGCTACAGGGCCAATGTTCTCGAACGAAGTTGATGGGCTTTTGGCAAAAGCGCTTACTATCAATCCACAGCAGTACCTGGCGCTAAGCTTGAGCGGGATGCGAGCCTTTACGCTACGCGACTTTGCCAATGCCATTACGTATTGGGAACAGGCGCTGGAGCAATACGGTGAGGGCAGTGCGCAGACGGCAAGTCTACAAGCCGGTATTGAAGCCGCCAGGTCACAGCTCAAGACGGGTGAATCAGCGATTGCATTGGCAGAGCAAAGCGCCCCGGCAAGCGCTTTTATCCGTTTAACCATTGCCATAGACCCGGCTCAACGGCGGGCTGACGATAGCGCCAATACCCCAGTATTTGTGTTTGCCCGCGCGGTTAATGGACCACGTATGCCGCTGGCCGCAAAGCGTCTAACACTTGCTGACCTCCCGGTTGAAATTGTACTCACCGAGCAGGATAAAATGGCCAGCCAATCAATTGCCGGGCATAGTGAAGTCATCGTAGCAGCGCGGCTTGCCCGCAGCGGCCAGCCCATTGCTACCAGCGGTGACTCTCAATCAAACGAGTTTACTGTGGCCGTTGCTGCATCAGCGGCGTCAGCCAAACCCGTTGAGCTATTAATCGACCGACAAAAGCAATAGTGAAATTAAGGTGCAGCGCGATCAGCTACCGTTAACCACTTAAGAAATTACTTTAACTTCAGATAACAAACAATTATATTTGGGCTTTTCACTGCGTAGGCCGTCGTATTGAAAGTACATACCGCCCGGCCAATCACTGGCATCCAAGCGCAAAACCCAAACACTGCAATTTAACAGGTACCAGGCTCGGGACTATCGCCCTGGCCGATGCGCTGAATAGTGTGATAAAAACCTTATTTATTGCGAACATGAAAGCGGATTCTGTCGATGTTAAAGCGAAAAAGGTTTACACTTCGCAAATTCGGAGATACACGTATTTTTACTATTGCAGTTAACTTTTGTCGTCAGCATTTTCTAACGTCCACCGTTGACTATTTACCAGTTTCCGAGCCAGATTCGGGTAGCGGATTCTGTTAACAGATTTTGCCAAAACAGCAGCTAATACAAGACCCACAAAAAGTACAGGCGCGCATATAGAGCCTGGTAAAAAAACAGGGCCTGGAGAAAATAACCTTTCATGCGACTCAAAAATATCAAGCTCGCCGGTTTTAAGTCTTTCGTCGATCCTACCAATGTCCAGTTAACGACCAATATGGTGGCCGTTATCGGGCCTAACGGCTGCGGCAAGTCCAATATTATCGATGCGGTGCGCTGGGTGATGGGCGAGTCTTCAGCCAAGACGCTGCGCGGCGAGTCAATGGCCGATGTTATTTTTAGCGGCTCGACCTCCCGTAAGCCGGTGGGTCAGGCGTCAATTGAGCTAGTGTTTGATAATAGCGATGGCACCTTAGGCGGCGAGTACGGTGCATTTACCGAAATCTCCATAAAGCGTAAGGTCACCCGCGATGGCCAGTCTCAATACTATATTAACGGCGCAAAATGCCGTCGTCGCGATATAACCGATATCTTTTTGGGCACAGGTCTTGGTCCGCGCAGCTATGCGATTATTGAGCAGGGCATGATTAGCCGCTTAATCGAATCCAAACCCGAAGAGCTGCGGGTATTTGTTGAAGAAGCTGCCGGCATCTCAAAGTACAAAGAGCGTCGCCGTGAAACCGAAACCCGTATTCGCCATACGCGTGAAAACCTTGAACGTTTAACCGATATCCGTGAAGAACTTGAACGCCAGTTACAACGCCTTAATCGTCAGGCGGCAGCGGCAGAAAAGTACAAAACCTTAAAAGCTGAAGAGCGTACGGTTAAAGCGCAAACCATGAGTTTGCAATGGCAGTCGCTGCGCGATAAGTCCAGTGGCCAGCGCGAAGCCATTGCGCAGCATGAAATTGACCTCGAAGCTTCTATTGCCGAGCAGCGCGCAACCGGTGCGCATATTGAAACCCTGCGTGAGCAGCAGGCCTCTACAACCGATGCGTTTAACGAAGTACAGGCAAAATACTACGGCCTGGGTGCCGAAATTGCGCGCGTAGAGCAAACCATTGCTCACCATGAACAACGCGCCCAGCAGCTGGCTGAGGATTTGCGCGAAACGCAAAACAGTGCGGATGAAAGCGCCAGGCATTTAGCCGAAGACCGCGAAAAACTCGAAAGCTGGTCGGCCGAACTCAGCACCATAGAACCTAAGCACGAAGCCTTAAAGCAATCGGAATCGGCATCCAGCGAAGCGCTGCATAACGCCGAAACCAATATGCAAAACTGGCAGCAAAGCTGGGACAGCTTTAACGAAAGTGCTGCTGAGCCACAAAAAAATGCCGAGGTGCAACGCTCGCGTATCGATCAAATTGAAGATGCATTACGAGGGCTTGGCAGCCGTCTTGAACGGATGACAACCGAACTGGGTGGGCTGGATACCACCGAGTTTGAAACCCGCCAACAAGAGCAGCAGCAACAGGTCGAACAACACCTGGCCTCACTTGAACAAGTGCAGCAAAACGTGACCAGCTGTAACCAGGGCTTACAGCAAAAGCGTGATGCGCAAAAGCAGTACTCGGTAGAACTCGACAGCGCGCGTAGCGAATTGCAGCAACTGCGTGGTCGCCAGGCGTCACTCGAAGCTCTGCAACAGGCAGCCCAGGCCGAAGCCGATGGTGGCACCGACAGCTGGTTAAAAACCCAAAAGCTCGATACCGCGCCGCGACTGCTAGAGCAAATGCAGGTAGACGCCGGTTGGGAAGTTGCCATTGAAACCGTACTGGGTGATTCACTTCAAGCCGTTACGCTGGATAAACTCGACACCATTATCGATCAGCTCGACAGCGTGGGTAAAAACAATATCAGTTTTGTTGAGCTGGGTGGGCAGAGCGCTGATAGCGCTGCCAACTTTGGTTTGCCTTCACTAAGTTCAATGGTTAGCGGGGCCGGTATCAGCACCATGCTTAACGGCGTGTTTGCCGCGCAAAATCTTGCCGATGCCATTAATTTGCGCAGCCGCTTATCATCATCACAATCGATTGTTACCAAAGACGGTATCTGGCTCGGCCCAAACTGGTTGCGCGTATTGCGTCAAACCGATGCCCGCTCGGGTGTGATTGAGCGACGCAAAGAATTGCTCACACTGGAAAGCACCATCAGCGATAGCGTTGCCGCAATTGCCAGCATAGAAACCGCATTAAGCGATTCAGAGGCGGCAGTTATTGCCGCAGAGCAAGAAAAAGATACGCTACTTGCGAACAAAGCTGATGAAGAACAGTTGCTGGCCCAGTGTCGCTCCGAACTTAGCGCACTGGAAGCCAAAATTGACCAAATTAAAACCCGCCACAGCCGCACCCAGGAAGAAATTCGTCTGGCCGAGACCAATCAGGTCCAGCAACGCGAAGCCTTAACCGAGGCCCGTGCGCAGCTGGATATTGCGATTGAATCGATGCAGCACGTTGAAGAAAAACGTGAAGTCTTACTACTCGAGCGCGATAAAGTCAGAGATGCATTAACCGTTTATCGCGAAACGGCGAAAACCGACCGCGAAGCATTACAAGCGGTTGCGGTTAGGGCTGAGGGTCTGCGCGCCCAGGTCGACTCGGTAAGTGGCACGGTAGATCGACTAGCCGATCAGATGGTCCAGTTGGAGCAAAGGCGTGAAAGCTTGCAAAAGGCCTGTATTGAAAACGAAGCACCAGTGGCAGAGCTGAAATCGGGACTTGAGCAGCAACTCGAAGATCGCGTGGTGTTAGAAGCCGAATTAGGCGCGGCCCGCGATCTGGTTGAATCACTGGACCTGAAAATGCGTGAAGCCGAGGGTAAGCGTAGCGAGGGTGAACAAAACACGCAAAATATTCGCTCAAGACTAGAAAAGCTGCGTATTGATAGCCAGGAAATGGCGGTGCGCACCAAAACCATTGAAGAACAGCTTGAAGAAAGCGGCCTGCAGCTCGCCGATGTCATTAGCAGCCTGCCCGAAGACGCAGAGCTTGAGCTGTGGCAAAACAACCTGACTGATATTGGCAAGCGTATTGAACGTCTCGGCGCCATTAACCTAGCGGCTATCGAAGAATTTGAAACCGAGTCTGAGCGCAAAAGATATCTCGATGCGCAAAACGACGAGCTTGAGGCGGCACTCGCAACACTGGAAAACGCGATTCAAAAAATCGATCGCGAAACCCGTAGCCTGTTTAAAGAAACTTTCGACAAGTTAAACGAAAGCTTGCAGGAGCTGTTTCCCAAAGTGTTTGGTGGGGGTACAGCCTATTTGGAGATGACCGGCGAAGACCTGTTAGACACCGGTATTGCCATCATGGCCAGACCTCCGGGTAAGCGTAACAGCACCATTCATTTGCTTTCTGGTGGCGAAAAAGCCTTAACCGCAATCGCGCTGGTGTTTTCAATCTTCCAGCTTAATCCTGCGCCGTTTTGTATGCTCGATGAGGTTGATGCGCCACTCGATGATGCCAACACGGGCCGCTATGCGCGTATGATTAAAGAAATGTCCGAGCGGGTGCAGTTTATCTTTATTACCCATAACAAGATCACCATGGAAATGGCCGATCACCTAATGGGTGTTACCATGCACGAACCGGGTTGCTCGCGACTGGTAAGCGTCGACATCGATGAGGCTGTTGCATTGGCAGAGGTTTAACTGAAATTGATCGATTTCACCCAGATTAAGAACCTTAACCGATATTAAAGTTTATCGCATAGGTTTATCCCGGTGTTTAATCACCCTGATTTGCCTGAATAATGTAAGAGTAAGAGGCCGTAATAACATATGGATCTATTAGCTGAAATAGGTATGCGAGAGTGGTTAATTGGTGGCGGCGTACTGCTTGTGTTGGCAGTGCTGCTCGACGGCTTTAGGCGTATGCGCGCTGAGCGACGTAGCGGTATTAAAATGTCACTGGGTATGGGTGGTGGCTTTGCCGACGATGCGCCTTACGGCACCGAGCTACCCAACGGCGGCGCACGGGTTATTCGTCGTACCGACCCCATTATCAGCGACGCCATTTTTAGTGAAGAGAGCACTGACGATTTAATGCCAGCCAGCGAAGAGTTTGAAGCGTCATTAGAGCAATGGCGACAGGAAGATGCCGAAGCCGATGCCGGTGATCACTACCAAAACAATGAACAAGTCAGTGGCTCAGCCTTTGTTGGCGATAGAGAAATACTGGTCATGCACGTAAAGTCGAAAGAACCCGAAGGCTTCAACGGCAGCGATTTATTACAAGTATTACTGGCTTGCGATATGCGCTACGGTGACAAAGATATTTTGCACCGCCACGAACAGGCTGATGGCAAGGGCAGCTTGCAGTTTAGTGTGGCCAATATGCTCGAACCTGGCATCTTTAACCTCGAAGATATCAATTCATTTCGCACGCCGGGTGTGACCTTTTTTATGACCTTGCCCGGCCCACAGGATGCTGGCCAGGCATTTGAATGTATGATCGAAACCGCCAATTGCCTGGTAAAAAACCTCAATGCCGTATTGATTGATGAAGATCATTCTACCGCCACACTACAGGTGATTAGCCACTATCGTGAGCGTATTAAACGGTTTAATTATCAACAGCAATCAGCAGTGCAACCGGCTTAACATATCACGCCACACGACAATAATATTTATATCGGGCCCATTCTAGTTCAATTGAATGGCTGCTAAATTCAATGGCTGCTAAATTAACTGTTCAACAATTGCTGGCGAAGCCTTTGCAACTCGATACCGGCAAAGTAAAGTCCGACCAGGCCAGCGCCAGGCACAAAGCGCTGGTCGATGCGCTCAACGACCATGCCTATCGCTATTATGTCAAAGACGACCCGGTACTGCCCGATGCAGACTACGACCAGCTGTTTCGCCAGCTGCTTGACCTCGAACAACAGTTCCCCGAATTGCAAAATCCCGACTCGCCCTCACAGCGTGTCGGTGGTGAAGCCCTGGATCGTTTTGACTCGGTCACTCACAGGCTACCCATGCTCTCGCTGGATAATGCCTTTAACAAAGAAGAATTATTGGCCTTTGACCAGCGTTTAAAAGACCGGCTAGATTGGGATGCTAGCGACACTATCGCTTATGTTTGCGAGCCCAAGCTCGACGGCGTGGCAGTTAGTATTACCTACCAAAATGGCGTCTTGGTTCAGGCCGCTACCCGCGGTGATGGCAGCAGCGGCGAGGATGTGACAGAAAATGTCAAAACGATTAACACCGTACCACTGCGCTTACGCGGCGAGGGTTATCCTGCGCTATTAGAAGTCCGCGGTGAAATATATATTGGCCATCAGGGCTTTGCCGAGATGAACCGCAAGGCCGAGCAGGCAGGTGAAAAAGCCTTTGTTAACCCACGCAATGCCGCAGCCGGCAGCTTGCGCCAGCTCGACCCCAAAATTACTGCTGCACGACCGTTAACAATGTGTGTTTACTCCACCGGTTTTATTGCTGACGATATCGAATCGGCACCCGAACAAAACAGCTACGCCCGCCAAAGGTTTATTGCCGACACTCATTACGACAGTATCCAACAACTGGCGCAGTGGGGGTTTTATACTAACGCAGAAGTTGCGGAATTAACGTCTATTGACGCTGCCATCGATTATGTCGAGCAGCTGACCCAAAAACGCCAGGCGCTGGATTATGACATTGACGGTATTGTCTGCAAGGTTAATCTATTTGATTTACAGTCGGAATTGGGCTTTGTATCGCGTGCGCCGCGTTGGGCCATTGCCTATAAATTTCCCGCCGAAGAAGCAGTAACTCGCGTTAATGCGATTGAATGGCAGGTGGGTCGCACCGGTGCGTTAACGCCGGTAGCCAAGTTAGAGCCGGTATTTGTTGGTGGTGTCACGGTGAGCAATGCCACCTTGCACAATAGCGATGAAATTGCCCGCCTCGATGTGCGCAAACATGATGCCGTCGTTGTGCGTCGCGCTGGTGATGTGATTCCCCAGGTCGCCAGAGTGCTGTTTGAAGAACGCAAAAAAGGCGCACGAACCGTTAAGCCGCCCGAGCAATGCCCGATTTGCGAATCAACAGTGGTACGACCTGAAGATGAAGCAGTGATGCGTTGCAGTGGCGGTTTATTTTGCTCGGCACAACTCAAAGAAGCGATTAAACACTTTGTTTCACGCAAGGCCATGGATATCGATGGGCTGGGCGATAAAATTGTCGACCAGCTGGTAGAGCAGCATTTAATTGCCACTGTAGCCGATTTATATAGTCTAAGCCTTAAGCCTGTGGCTGCACTGGAACGCATGGCAGAAAAGTCGGCAGGCAATTTAATTGCTGCCATTGAGCAAAGTAAATCAACCAGCTTGGCCAGATTTATTTACGCCCTGGGTATTAGAGAGGTGGGCGAAACCACCGCCAAAAATCTGGCTCGCCACTTTGGCAACCTGCCCGCGGTTATTGATGCGGCCTTACATTATAAAGATGAAAAAAACGATGATAAAAACACCGATAAAGCCGAGCTGCTAACCAAGGTCGATGATGTTGGCCCGGTGGTTGCCAACCATTTGCAGTTATTTTTTCAATCGCAACACAATATCGAAGTCATTGAACAGCTACAAAAGTCCGGTGTTCACTGGCCAGATATCGCCGTTGATGCTGCAGCTGAACTGCCACTTGCCGGGCAAACCTGGGTGTTAACCGGCACACTCGAAGCGCTAACCCGCGACCAGGCAAAACAACAATTAGAGGCGCTGGGCGCTAAAGTCGCCGGTAGCGTGTCAAAAAAAACGCATTGCGTCGTTGCAGGCCCGGGGGCAGGGTCGAAGCTGGCAAAAGCGGAGAGCCTGG
>CBFHXO010000115.1:0-8508 GCA_965659815.1 Pseudomonadales bacterium | reverse complement strand
GTGCTTTCTTTTGGTTACTTTTCTTTGCACAAGCAAAGAAAAGTGACTGCCCAGCGGGGCACCCCGTAAAACAAACCCTGTAAGCAATCCAGAAAAATAGTAAATTGCTACTTTCCCTACCAACCCAAAAAACAATTCAATTTAAACTCGCCTGAATATACTCCGCCAACCTCCCCGTAGCATCACTCGCACTCCGCCTCTCATAAACCAAACTAATATCAATCCTCCCTAACTCCGGCAACCTATCCCCCCTCCCAACACTATCAATCACCATCAACCCATCCGGCACCGTACTCTCCGCCAACACCGTCACTCCCAACCCTTCCCGAATCGCCGCCTGTATCCCCGACAAATCAGGATTGGTATGAATAATCCGCCACCGCCGCTTAATCTTCTCCAGCGACCGCAATGCCCGCTTGCGATAAATACACCCATCCTGCGCCAAAATCAGCGGCAATACCTCCAACTGCTCATGCCGATGATCCCGGCTACCCACCCAAACCAGTCGATCCGACTTGACCAAACCCTTACGCCTGGCCGACGGCTTGTCATGTAGTGCCAATATCAAATCGTACTGCTCACGTTTTTGCTCCGATAACAAATTGCGACTTAAATCACTAAAGACCTCCAAGGCGACATAAGGGTAAGATTGCGCAAAACGACTGAGAATCCGCGGCAGCAAGGTGGTCGCAAACTCACTCGGAATTCCCAGCCGAATTTGACCTGCTAACTCCGGCTGCAAAAATTGCCCCACCAACTGGTCGTTCATGGCCAGTATCTGTTTGGCTTGGCCATAAATCGCCGTTCCTTGCTCCGACAAACTTAACTGCTTGTTTAATCGAAGAAAAAGCTCCGCGTTTAATGTCTCCTCTAACTTCTTAATCTGCAAACTCAAAGCCGGCTGCGAACGACCCAAATGATCCGCCGCATTAGTCACACCACCTAAATCCGCTATCGTCACAAAGGTGCGCAAAGCATCCATCGATAAATTTCTCATATTTAAAAACCAAATATATAAATCAAAACTATTAATTTAACAAATGTATGGCTTTAGCGCTAAAATGGCAAATTGTTTTTGTTAAGCGCTTTTTTTCAGGGTAACTTAAGTGAATAAAACAGCCTGTTATGAACTGCATATAGCCGCTGGCGGAAAAATGGTGGAGTTTGCCGGCTACCAAATGCCGGTGCATTACGCCGCAGGCATTAAAACTGAGCATTTGCACACCCGATCGCAAGCCGGTTTATTTGATGTGTCGCATATGGGCCAGGTTGTGGTTAGCGGGAGCGACAGCGGTAAAGCGTTAGAGCGTATTCTTCCTATCGATGTCGAGGGGTTGGCGCTTAATCACCAGTGCTATGCGGTGTTTACCAACCCCCAGGGTGGAATTCTCGATGACTTAATTGTCACCCGCCGTGGCGATAATGAATTTTTGTTGGTGGTGAACGCCGCCAGAAAAGCGCAGGATATCGCCTATTTAAAACAGCACCTGGCCAATTATCAAGTTGAGTATCAAGAGCAAGCCGCGCTGCTGGCTTTGCAGGGCCCTAAAGCCTATGAGGCACTCGCTCAGTTAGCCCCAGCTGCAGAGACACTTGGCTTTATGCAGGGTACGCAAACCACACTTGATGGCAACGACTGTTTTATCTCGCGCTCGGGTTACACCGGCGAAGATGGTTTTGAAATCTCCGTTGCTAATCAAGCTGTTACCGACGTGGCCGAACTATTGTTGGCTAATAGCGCAGTCAAATGGATTGGCCTAGGTGCGCGCGATTCACTGCGTCTTGAATCGGGCCTTTGCTTGTACGGCCACGATATGAGTGAACAAACGACTGTTGTCGAAGCTGGGTTGGATTGGAGTATTAGCCGTCGCCGTCGCAGTGATGGCGGAAAGGCGGGTGGTTTTCCTGGTGCTGATATTATTTTTGCACAACAGAAAGACGGCGCTGCAAAAAAGCGTGTGGGTTTTACCGTTGATGGTCGTGCTCCGGTGCGTGAGGGCACCGGTATTGTTGATGATAACGGCGATGAAATTGGCATTGTTACCAGCGGCGGCTTTTCACCAAGCCTTGAAATCCCCATCGCTATGGGCTACATCAGTAGCGAATACGCAGCGCCAGGTTCGACAGCACAGGCAATGGTGCGCGGCAAGCCGCGGCCTATGACAGTAAGCAAAATGCCTTTTGTGCCGCAACGCTATTGTCGTAAATAAAGCGCTGTAATTAAATTCTCGTAGATAAAGCTTCGCAAATAAATGTTCGTAAATATGCGTATGTTTGCGTAAAAATTTATTAATCGTATTCAAGAAGAGCAAATAATTAATCATGAGCGATAATCAAGCCAACACCGGATCAATCAAAGAACGCATTATTGTCGATGCTGATATTCATACATTGATCGATAGCCAGGGTAAAAATATGTCTCTAACTTTATCAGAACAGGCTGATTTAAAAACAGTTGGGTCGCTTGCAGTATCCGACCAATTTGAGGATCGGCATATTGGCTTATCTCAAAGCGATATGCCGCAAGGCGAAAGCAGTGATACCACCAAGCTGCTAAAAATTTTAGGCTACACATCA
Organism: Pseudomonadales bacterium; assembly: GCA_965659815.1. Classification (GTDB taxonomy): domain Bacteria; phylum Pseudomonadota; class Gammaproteobacteria; order Pseudomonadales; family UBA7434; genus UBA7434. The sequence goes on along the minus strand of CBFHXO010000115.1, from coordinate 5,931 downwards.
ATGGAGTCATTTATTCGCGATGTGGTGCCTACCAGTATTTACGATGACAAGCAATTAAACTTACCCAAGGCATTAAGCGAAGCCGATGCCTTGGCGGTACTTAAATCGATTGCTGAAAAAAATCAGCCATACCGTTCAATGATAGGTCAGGGTTACTACGGTACGGAAACACCCACGGTAATTTTGCGGAACCTGCTGGAGAATCCAGCCTGGTATACCGCCTATACGCCTTACCAGCCAGAAATTTCACAAGGTCGCTTAGAGGCCTTACTGAATTTTCAAACCATGGTTTGCGACTTAACCGGTTTGGATATTGCCAACGCTTCAATGCTCGACGAAGGCAGTGCGGCGGCAGAGGCTATGAGCCTGGCTAAGCGCTCAGCAAAAAACAAAGCCAATACTTTTTTTGTTGACAGGGACTGTTTTCCACAAACTATTGAAGTCGTTAGTACCCGTGCCAAAGCGGCCGGTTACGATATTAAAATTGGTGACCCGCTAACCGAACTATCCAGTTGCGAATACTTTGGTGTGTTATTGCAATACCCTGGCAGCTCAGGTGAGATTCCCAATTTTAATGCAGTGATTGAGCAGGCTCATAAGCAAAAAGCACTGGTGGTAATGGCCGCCGATATTATGGCGTTGGTGTTACTGCAATCGCCAGGTGAGTTAGGTGCTGATGTTGCCATTGGCAACACCCAGCGCTTTGGTGTGCCGGTGGGTTTTGGTGGCCCACACGCCGCTTATATGGCAACCCGCCGCCGTTATCAGCGCTCACTGCCGGGTCGCTTGGTAGGTTTGTCGGTTGATAACGATGGTAAGCCTGCCTATCGCCTTGCACTGCAAACCCGTGAACAACATATTCGCCGCGAAAAGGCGACTTCCAATATTTGCACAGCGCAGGTGCTGCTGGCCGTTATTGCCTCAATGTATGCCTGTTATCATGGCCCAGCCGGATTGCGAGTAATTGCAATGCGCATTTTCAAGTTAAGCTCTATTGCCGCTGCAGGTTTGGCCGAGCAAGGCTTTAACCGGGTTAACGCGCAATTTTTCGATACGCTAACCCTTAATACCGGTAGCGATACCGATGCCATATATCAACGCGCGCAAGCGAAAAAAATTAATTTGCGCAAAGTTGACGCCACCCATATTGGGTTTTCGATAGATGAAACCACCAAGCCCGAAGATATCGCCTTGCTATGGGAGATTTTTAACCCCAGCCAGCTACCGGAGTTTGACGTTTTAGCGCAGGCTTTTGGCGATGACTCCTTAACTGCCCATGCGGCGCAATTTCGCAGTGATGCCATTCTTAGCCATCCGGTGTTTTCGCGCTATCACTCAGAAACTGAAATGATGCGCTATTTGCGTTGCTTGTCGGATAAGGACTTAGCGCTAGACCGCACCATGATACCACTGGGCTCTTGCACCATGAAGCTCAATGCCAGCAGCGAAATGATTCCGGTCACTTGGCCTGAATTTGGTAACCCACACCCCTTTGCGCCTGCCGAGCAAGTGCAGGGTTACCATCAAATGATTGCCGAGCTTGAGGCTATGCTGGCCGAATGTACCGGTTACGATGTTGTGTCGCTACAGCCCAATGCGGGTTCGCAAGGTGAGTTTGCTGGGCTATTGGCCATTGCCGCCTATCACCAAAGTCGCGGTGATGATCAACGCAATATTTGTTTAATTCCAAGCTCTGCACATGGCACTAACCCTGCATCGGCGCAAATGTGTAATATGAAAGTTGTAGTGGTTGCCTGTGATAGCGAAGGTAATGTCGATGTCGAAGACTTGCGTGATAAAGCCCAGCAACATGCCGATAATCTTGCTGCGCTGATGGTTACTTACCCCTCGACGCACGGTGTGTTCGAAGCGCAGATTCGCGAAGTTGCCGATATTATTCACCAACATGGCGGCCAAGTGTACGTCGATGGTGCCAATTTAAATGCCATGGTGGGGTTATGCGGCCCTGGTGATTTTGGTGGTGATGTTTCGCATTTGAATTTGCATAAAACCTTTTGTATTCCGCACGGTGGCGGTGGCCCCGGGGTTGGCCCGGTGGCGGCTAAGTCTCACCTTGCGCCTTTTTTGCCAAGCATGGCGGCAACGCCAAACGGTGAAAGCAGCCCGCAAGTAGCCAGCGCGCCTTTTGGCTCGGCCAGTATTTTACCCATCAGCTGGATGTACATGCGAATGATGGGCCCAAACGGTTTACGCCGCGCAACTGAGACAGCCATTTTAAGCGCTAACTACATCGCCTATCGGCTGGCTGATGCGTTTCCTGTGTTATATACCGGTGATAAAGGTTTGGTTGCACACGAATGCATTATTGATTTGCGGCCCATAAAAGACGCCACTGGCATTGCGGTTGAAGATGTTGCCAAGCGTTTAATCGATTACGGTTTTCATGCGCCTACCATGTCGTTTCCTGTAGCGGGAACATTAATGATTGAACCAACCGAAAGCGAATCGCGTCATGAGCTCGATCGCTTTTGCGATGCCATGCTGGAAATTCGCGCCGAAATTGAAAAAGTTGCCAGCGGTGAATGGCCATTAGAAGATAACCCTTTGGTTAATGCGCCGCATACTGCCGAGCAGTTAATGGCTGATGATTGGCAGCACGTTTACTCACGATCGGAAGCCGCGTATCCATTAAGCAGTTTGCGCGGAAATAAATACTTTTCACCGGTGGCGAGAATTGATAATGTTTATGGAGATCGTAACTTGGTTTGTTCGTGTCCCAGTATTAGCGACTATATCTCTGATTAAATGACCGACTACATTCACCGGTGAGTCTGGGTATGGGCTTCTGATATGGCAGCAAAATCCTGCATGGTGTTAATTGGTATGCCCAGCGTTGGCAAAACCACGGTGGGGAAGCAATTAGCCAATGCCCTGGCTTATCATTTTGTCGATACTGACCGTTTAATTGAAGCTGCGCAGAACAGTGATTTGCAAACGCTACTCAACACCCAGGGTTATCGCGCTTTAAGAGCAATAGAGCAGCAATGCATTTTATCGACGCAGTTTAATAACGCGGTTGTTGCTACCGGTGGCAGTGCGGTTTATGGCGAACTGGCCATGCGGCATTTGCAGCGCAGTGGCGATATTATTTATCTCGCCGCCAGCATCAACACGCTTCACCAGCGAATCACCAATTGGCAAAGCCGCGGTATTGCCTGCCCTACGGATCAAACCCCCGAGTCGCTTTACGCCGAGCGTGTGCCGCTTTACCAGCGCTACGCTGACCACTGTTTTGAGACCAACGGTTTATCCACCGAGCAGGTGGTGGCCGATATTCTGGCATGCTACCGCTAATATAAAACCATCTATAGGGTAAAGGGCGCGGTTTGCTGCTACACCGTCATCAATACCGGTCAAATTGATCCGATATACGGTAAATCACGTAAAAATCAACGTATCAAAAGACGTATGTGGCAGTATTTGCGCTTTTACCCGTGGCTTGAATCGCTATAATTGCCGCCGTTCAACGCCACTAGAAGCTGATATTGGTCGAATCGGGTGCCCCCCCAAATCGACATTGATTATCGGAAACGAATTGTAGGACGCATGTAGCATATAGCTATATACTTAGTAGCCATGTTATTTCGCAATAATGTTTTTAGCAGTAATGATTTTAAAAGAGGAATGATTTGTGAAAGCTATTTTTACTACCGCAATAATGTCTGTTTTGGTTGTTATGGCCACAGTGTTTTCTGCCATTTTACAAGCCGGCAGTGTTGAAGACGGTATTGCCAGCCGTATCCAGGCGGTCGGTAGCGTCTGTGTCGAAGGTGATAAGTGTGCCGAGGCGTTAACAGTTGCGGCAGCTGGTCCCAAGTCAGCTGAAGATGTGTATAACACGGGTTGTTTAGCCTGCCATGCATCGGGTGCGGCGGGTGCGCCTAAGTTTCGTATTGCTGCTGATTGGACTGATCGTTTGTCGCAGGGTATCGATACTGTGTATGCTAATGCGATTAATGGTAAGGGGAGCATGCCAGCTAAGGGGTTATGTCCTACTTGTTCTGATGCTGAAATTAAAGCAGCCGTTGACTATATGATCGAAGGGTTGTAGTTCGGGGTGTGTAGCGAAGGATGTTTAGTAAAAAGCCGCTAATACAGCGGCTTTTTTATTGAGGTTTTTTTTGGGGATAGTCGGGCGGTGTTGACTTTTATTTGCTGACTTTCCTCTGCACAAGCACAGCGCTTTTTGCCGCGCACCTAAAAGGCGTTCCGGGTGGTGAGCGACGCAAATCAAAAAAGTCACCGCCCAGCGGGACTCCCCGTGCAGACATCCGTGTAAGCAATGAAGGAAAATAGAAAAATACTCAACTGACCCAAAGGACAAAAACGCCAATAAATTAAGCTAACTTACAAAGAGAGATAGAGCAATACCTAACTAACCTACCTTTCCCGCTCCACTTACCTTAATCAAACAAACCCTTTAAACTATCGAGCGTCTGCTTAGCCTTAACCTCGTTCGCCGCACCGTCATCATCAGCATTGAACCCACTTCGATGCAAATCCTCATCCGGCAACTCCTCTAAAAACCGGCTCGGCTTACACTGCAACAACTCACCAAACTGCTTACGCTGTTTCGCCGTGGTCAACGTCAACGTTTGCTGCGCTCGCGTAATCCCGACATATGCCAACCGCCGCTCCTCCTCGATATTGTCATCTTCAACACTATTTCGGTGCGGTAAAATATCCTCTTCAAAACCCATGATAAATACATGCGGGAACTCCAATCCCTTAGACGCATGCAATGTCATCACCTGCACTTTGTCATCCGCTTCCTCCTCCGACTGCTGATCAAGCAAATCACGCAGCAACAGCTTTTTAATTACATCTTCAAGTGACGACTGCTCTTCCTCATCGTTTTCATTATCCTTACCACCCGCGTTCAGCAATTCCTTGGCAATTGACTGGGTCAAAAAGTGTACGTTCTCCATGCGCCGCTCTGCCACCGCAGTACTGCTACTGTTTTGATGCAACCAACCCAGATAATCGATATCATCAATCATCTCTCGCACCGCCTGCATGGCATAACCATTATCAACCTGGCGCTGCAAACCCTCAAACCAGTTGGTCAGTTTATGTAAGCGGGCATAACTGGCTTCGGGCAGCGCCTGCTGCAAGCCCAGCTCACCAATGGCCGCAAATAAACTACAGTTGCGACTGGTGGCGTACTGCCCTAGGGTTTGCAATGTGCTGGTGCCAATTTTGCGCCTGGGCACATTAACAATACGCAAAAACGCCGAATCATCATCGGGGTTAACCAGCACCCGCAGGTAGCACATAATGTCCTTGATTTCGCCGCGGGCAAAAAATGACGTGCCGCCAGTTAAATGATAGGGCACCTGCTTGGCCTGCAACTTTAGCTCTAACAGCTTCGATTGGTGGTTGCTGCGCACCAATACCGCAAAGTCTTTAAAACGGGCACCCCGCTGCAGCTTTTGCTCAATAATCTGGTTACAAATACGCTCGGTTTCGGCGTCTTCATTACCCACCTGTACCACCGCAATCGCATCGCCCAGGCCTTTTTCACTCCATAGCTGCTTGCTGTAAATGTGCGGATTATTGTCAATCAGCTGGTTGGCAGCACGCAATATCCGGTTGGTTGAGCGGTAATTTTGTTCGAGCTTGACCACTTTAAGGCCCTGGAAATCAGCCTCAAGCTGAACCAGGTTTTCGGGGTTGGCGCCGCGCCAGGAGTATATCGACTGGTCGTCATCACCGACCACCGACAGCTTGCCGCGGTCACCCACCAGTAATTGCACCAGCCGGTACTGGCTGATATTGGTGTCTTGGTATTCGTCAACCAACAGATAGCGAATTTTGCGCTGCCAGCGCTGGCGAACTTGTTCATTACTTTCAAGCAGTTGTACCGGCAGCGTAATTAAGTCGTCAAAATCAACAGCGTTGTAAGAAGTG
>CBFHXO010000114.1:0-8529 GCA_965659815.1 Pseudomonadales bacterium | reverse complement strand
TAGCCAATCAACTGTGTCGCAAGAATCATCTGTAGGTACTCCTCTGGTGTCGGCGACAAGCAGCGCAGTAGTGCTGCATGATCTGGTTGAAGACTATATTCAGCAGTTGCTGGATGCGGAGCAAAAGACGATGCCGATTGAGCAGTATGATGCTTTTGGTCATGCCGATCTTGTGGATATTCATCAGCCGCAACAGTCATCGCGGACGATTCGCCTGCTACCACGTCGATGCGCTTAGTATTCTGTTTTGTCGTATTAACGTTCGCTTTTTTTACTGTTATCGCCTGCCCTAATAATCGTATTGTGAACGCCTCCTGCGTAGATGCTCCTCGCTAATAATTAACCCGCAAACTTTGCAAGCTGTGGTTTTATGTCGCCTGGTTTGTTAGTGAGTGCAGAATATGAAAAAGCGTGTTGCAGTTTGGGGTACAGGTAATGTTGGTCGTCCGGCGATTCGAGCGGTATTGGCGCATAAGGGTTTAGAGCTGTGCGCAGTGATTGTGTCGAACCCCAATAAAGTGGGTAAAGATGCCGGCGAAATCGCAGGCGTTGAACCTGCTGGTGTATTGGCAACCGATGATTGGCAGGGTTTGATTGCCGGCAAGGTCGCAGGAGAAATTGATGCGCTGGTTTATGCCGCCAGCGCCGATACCCGCGCCGAAGAGGCCTTTGTTGAAATGCTCAGCTGTATTGGCGCAGGTATTAATGTGGTATCACCCGCGTTCTACCCGCTGTTATATCCTCAAAGTCAAAACACCGTGAAAGAAGCTGTAGATGCCACGCAGGCAGTTTGCGAGCAGGGTAAGGCTTCGGTTTTTGTTTCGGGTGTAGATCCAGGTTGGGCAATGGATATTCTACCGATAATGCTAAGTGGCGTAGTCAGTGATATTCAGGAAATCCGTATGCAAGAGATTTTTAACTACGCACTTTATGATGCGCCCGATGTGGTACGCGATGTGATTGGTTTTGGTCAGCCTATGGAGAATAAGCCCTCTATGCTGGAAGAAAGTGCATTAAAAACCGTTTGGTCGCCAATGGTTGAGATGGTGGCGAAAGAATTGGGTTATGAGTTGGATTCAATCGACGTTGTTGTTGCAAAGCGCGCCTTAGAAAACGATGTCAGTGTTGCCACCATGGGCGAATTTAAAAAGGGTACGCAAGGGGCTTTTCGCTTTGAGGTTCACGGTGTTAGCAATGGTCATGCGGGTATTGTGTTAGAGCATATTACGCGAATCCATTCCGATTGCGCGCCCGATTGGCCGCGTCCGGCTGAAGGTGAGGGTTGTCACCAGGTAATTATTAAAGGTAACCCTGAGTTAGTGGTTAGTTTGCATGGTCACGACCCGGTTGAGCCTGGGCCTGCAGGTGGTGGTAACTGCACGGCGGCTAACCGTTTGGTGAATGCGATTCCGGCTGTTTGTAATGCGGCGCCTGGTATTGTGTCGGCTATTGATTTACCGGCAATTCATGGCGGTATGCAAATGCGGGGTTAAGTGTTCAGTTAAAAAATATTGGAAGTAAAATAATAATGAAAAACCAATTGATTAAGTCGCTTTTAAAGCTACAACAGCTATTCATTTTGCTGGCGTTTTTTCCGTTGGCAGCGCATGCCCAGTTTTCGCAGGTGATTTCGATTGGTGATAGTTTATCGGATGTGGGTAATACCGAGGATGTGAGCTTTGGCACTACGCCTGGCTCGCCCAATTTTATGGGTCGGTTTTCTAATGGTCAGGTATGGAACGAGTTGCTAGCTATTGAATTAGGTTTAATGCCGCCTGATAACAGCCGTGATGGTGGCACTAACTATGCCTACGGTGGTGCGCTTGCCAGTCAGGATGTGAATATCACGGTGCTGATTTTCTTTACCATCACCTTGCCTTCAGCAACCTCGCAAATTTTTGATTATCTTGGCGACGTCAGTAACTCGGCGGATCCAAATGCTTTATATACTTTGAGTATTGGCGGTAACGATATCCTTGATGCGGGAGATGCGTTGCCCATCAATGCCAGTGCGGCGGATATTGCATTGGCTCAGCAAGAGATGCGCAATATTGCGGGTTCGATAGAGGTGGCGGTTCAGCAATTGGTGGATAGTATCCCTGCGCCTGGCGAGGCACGTTTGGCGATATTAAATGTGCCAAACGTCGGTGCAACACCGCGAGCCATTGCCGATGGTAAACAAGCGATATTTCAGGCCTTAACCGAGGCCTATAACGAAGGCTTAAGTGATGTGGTTGCATCGGTGAATGATAGCCGTATTTTGCTGGTAGACTTTTTTGCGTTAACCAATGATGCGGTTGCTAACCCTGGAGATTATGGTTTGACGAATGTCACCGATCGCTGTTGGGATGGTGGAAGCGGCATATGCGCCAACCCCGACGAGTATTTATTTTGGGATGATATTCACCCCACCACAATGGGGCATACGCTGGCGATGATGACAGTTTACGATGCCTTGTTTGCACCTGAGCCTGTTAATGTGCCTATAGCGCCGGTTTATCCGTGGATATTATTATTGCTGGCTGCGGCGACCATGAAGCGTGGTCGCAGATTTTTGCCAATGGCTTAAGGAATTTTAATTCGATATCCGCTTCGCCGTCGGTAACATTGGGTGCTCTAGTCATCGACTCACCCATCTCTACGGTGGGTTTACCGCTTACTGATAGTTTCTTTTCTTTGGTTTCTTTCTCAAATAGGTTGGGCAGGCGTGCCTCTTCTATATTCAGGCGGGTATCTTGCTTTGCCCGACCGATGGATGTTGAATCGATTGCCTCTATAGGCAGGCTAAGAGCAAGTGTTGGCATATCAGTGGTGGTCGGTTCGGGCTGTGTTAGCGCCTTATTACCGATGTCAAAGTCAAATAAGGTTACAAGCAAAAAGGTGGAGTCGATAATGTTAAACAACGCTATTAGCGTTTCCTGAGTATTGAATGCTTGCGAGTATTTTGTCCAAGGTCGTATACTCTAGCAATGCATTCGTTTCTCAATACGCCTTTTTATCATCGACATGCCGAACTGCTTTTCGAGAGCTATCAGCGCTTTTTGAATGAGCCGTTAATTCAATCGTCACAACCAACAATTGTTGATTTATTTGAAGCGGACTTTGCTTTGCTATCGCATGGTGTTGAAGATGACCCGATTTTCAATTTTGGTAATCGTGTTGCGCTGGAGCTGTTTGACTATTGTTGGGATGAATTTATTCAATTGCCATCACGGTTTTCTGCCAAGCCGATAAAGCAGGCGGAGCGACAGCAATTATTAGATACTGTAACGCGGCTAGGGTACATCGATAATTATTCGGGTATAAGGGTCACTCGAACGGGTAGGGACTTTGCCATTGAGGGGGCGATTGTTTGGAACTTGATGGATAGCGTAGGCGTTTATCATGGTCAGGCGGCAATGATTACGCTGTAAGTGAATTGACGGAAATTAATATTGGCAGGGGACTAATGGGTCTGCATAGCATAGCGCTTTTATCGTAGGGCTTAATTCAGTTCAAGCAATTAGAAATAGCTTGTAGCTATTTATTGATAAACTGCCCCAGCAATACACTCATGCTCAGCGCCAGTAACCGCACTCAACATAATTGGCTTTTCATCAAGCCGTTGCTTCGCTAACCAAGCAAACGCACAAGCTTCAACCCAGTCTGGCGCTATTCCCAATTCATCCGTCGTTGTCACGCGCGTAGAGCCAAGCTGCCCCTGCAAACTTCCCAATAACGCGGCATTACGCACACCACCACCACAACAATAAATCACCGATGCGTTATGCGATTGTTTGGCGATATCGTCCGCAATGGTTTCAGTGCTTAATTGCAATAAAGTTGCTTGAATATCTTCAGTGCTTATATCCGCGCCTGCGATTATCGATTCAAGCCAGGGTAAATGAAACTCCTCGCGCCCGGTGCTTTTGGGTGCTGGTAAACCAAAGTAACTGTGCGATTTAAGCTCGGCGAGTAATTCGGTATTTACCGACCCGGTTGTCGCCCAGTGCCCATTATCATCGAAAGATAAGCCTTTATTTTTTAAAATCCATGCATCCATCAAACCATTGGCCGGGCCGGTGTCGTAACCGCAAACCACCTTGCCTTGATGCATCAACGTAATGTTTGCAATACCGCCCAAATTTAAAAACACACAGGTTTCAATATCGTCAGGTACAATCGCCTGGTGAAAAGCGGGCGCAAATGGCGCACCCTGTCCACCCGTCGACATATCACGCCGCCTAAAGTCCGAGACGGTAGTAATACCTGTTTGTTCAACAAGCGTATTGGCATCACCAATCTGCAAGGTAAACCCGCGTTTGCCTTTTTGTTTTGGTGGTCTGTGGCGAATGGTCTGGCCATGGCTGCCAATCGCTTTAATATCGGCTGGCGTTAACTTCGCTTTGTCCAATACCCTATGAGTGGCATCGGCAAATAACTCGCCGACCTTAATATCCATTGCACCCATACGATCAATTTCATTATCACCGGGCAAGCACAACGCCGCCAAAGCCTGTTTGGTGGCGTTATCGATTGGATGTTCGTGAAAGGCAATTAACTTAGGAAGGGCACCGTTGCAGTCGAGTATAACCGCATCAATACAATCAATGCTGGTGCCAGAGATCAGCCCAACATAAAGCTCGCTCATTGCGCCCTGGCAAGTTTTATCTGGCTGCTATAGTTGGCGAGTGCGAGTTGCGTTTTACCAATTGAAGCATGGAAGTCATCAATTAAGGCGTCATCGAGCTTTTTCGCCTTGGGCAGCTTTTGCATAATCGTACGTGGATTGCGGTGGACACCGCTCACCAAGAACTCATAATGCAAATGCGGGCCTGTGCACAGGCCTGTGCAGCCGACCTGGCCAATAATCTGGCCTTGCTTAACGCGCTGGCCTTTGCTTACATTGCGCTTATGCAAATGCAAATACTTGGTAGTGTAAGACTCGCCATGTTTGATAAACACGTAGTTGCCATTGGCTTTGCTGCGACCCGAGGCAACTACGCGACCTTCACCCACAGAAAAAACCGGTGTACCAGTGGGCGCTGCGTAATCAATACCACGATGCGGTCTTACCTGTTTGGTAATCGGATGCAGTCGACGTAAATTAAAGCCAGAGCTGATACGGGTGAAATCGACCGGCGCGCGCAAAAAGGCTTTACGCATACTAACGCCCTCTTCATTGTAATAGCCGGTGTCTCCTTTAGGGTCGGTATAACGGTAGGCGTTATACACTTTATCGCGATTCACATACTGCGCCGCAATAATATTGCCTTCTTTAATTTTCTTGCCGTCGAGAAACTGCTCTTCATAAATCACAGTAAATTGATCGCCGTTTCTAACGTCCAATACAAAATCGATAACACCGCCAAAGATGTTGGCCATATTCATCGTGATGTTTTGTGAAACATCCGCCTGCTGCGCTGACAGCGATAGAGAGTTATTAATATAGGCGCTGCGATAAGTGGTTTTGATTTGAGGTTCGCGAGTAATCGTATTAATGTCATAGCGCGGGTTGTCGGTGTTTTGCTGACGTACAAAGTAAACGCTTTCTAGCGGCGACTTTATACGAATAATTTTTTGCAAGCGATTATCGCCATCGAGTACAAACTCAAGCGCTTCACCAGGGAACATGCGCGTGAGAGCTTTACCCTCACTACCGGATTGCACAACCTGGTAGACATCTTTGCCGCTTAAGCCTACCCGTGCAAATACCATTGATAAATTGTCGCCGCGCTTAATGGTTTCTGTAACGCGCTTGTTGGCAGGTTTAGGTTCGGGGAGTACCGTGTGTAACTGGTCCTCAAGCGAATACGGCGTATGCGCCAAATCAGTTGATTGTTGTGCCCTACTTGCAGTTGCAAGGAGGACGGTTATTTCGGTATTGGTTTCAGTGTTATCTTCAATGTTATTAATAGCTGCCGCTGTTTGCTTTGCTGCAGTTTCGGCGTTAGCTGCAATGTCTTGTGCCGGCAGTGCAAGTTCAATCACGGTGCGATTGGTGGAATGGCTTGCGCTAGCGACAGTGGTGCCATAGGCTGCGGATTGGCCACTGTTTAAAGATGGTACGCCAAGCCCCAGTGCCAGTGCGCAAGCCGCCAACGTTAAAACGGTTGTTTGAGTGCGGCCAATCTTCAGGCTGGTGGGTTTTAGGCTGGCAAGGTGTAAGACCAGCTTGCTAAATAGGCTGGGGCTCGATCGCTCTTTTATGGGGGTTGCGTGTCGATGCTGGGCCATAAATCGGTTTCGTATTGGTTTTCGCGGTCAGCCGTGCATTAGTATAAAAATTAGTGGTATCAAACCAGTATAACAAAGCTTTTAGAAATGCCACGTTAAATTAAGGGTTTAGCTGGTATTTTGTGAAACTATTGCACGAAATTATGCGCGCTAGCGGTAGTGCCGGGTTGGCGTGTTGGTGTATGGTTTCGCGCTGCTCATCAGCGGTGTCATAAACGGTGGGATTAATGTTGGACCCGCAAAGCTTATTAAAGGTAATCAGGAGAAACAAGCATAATGTCAGACGACGTATTGTCCGACCTGCAGGCGCGAGGTCTAATCGCTCAGCTTACCGCTGAAGAGGCGTTTGTCGAGCATTTGGCTGCTGGGCCTCGCACTGTCTATTCTGGCTTTGACCCCACTGCCGATAGCCTGCATATCGGCAGCCTGGTGCCATTATTGGCCCTGCGTCGCTTTCAGCTCGCCGGCCATAAGCCCATTGTGCTCGTGGGAGGTGCAACCGGCCTTATTGGTGACCCCAGTTTTAAAGCCGAAGAGCGAAAACTTAACAGCCCCGAGGTGGTGGCAGGCTGGGTGGAGAAATTGCAGGCGCAAACCAGCCGTTTTGTCGATTTTGATCAATCAGCAAACAGCGCAGTCGTGGTGAATAACCTCGACTGGACTCAAAACGTATCGATGCTTGATTTCTTGCGCGATATTGGCAAGCATTTTTCGGTCAATAGCATGATCCAGAAAGAGTCGGTCAAGCAGCGGCTAGACCGCGAAGGGGCTGGCATCTCGTTTACCGAATTTACCTATATGATGTTGCAAAGCTTTGACTTTGCCGAGCTCTACCAGCGTCATGGCTGTACCATTCAGATTGGTGGCAGCGACCAGTGGGGCAATATTACGGGGGGTATCGATTTAACCCGTCGAATGCATCAGGCCCAGGTGTTTGGTGCAACCCTGCCGTTGGTCACCAAGGCCGATGGCACCAAATTCGGTAAAACCGAGTCGGGGACCATCTGGCTCGATGAGAGTAAAACCTCGCCCTATGCTTTTTACCAGTTCTGGCTCAATACGGCCGATGCTGATGTTTATAAGTTCTTAAAATACTTTACCTTTCTTGGTGTTGATGACATTGACCAGATTGAGCGCGCCGATGCCGAGGCGCAGGGGCGAAAGTCGGCCCAGGGCGTGCTGGCCAAAGCGGTAACCGAGCTGGTGCATGGTGCAGACGGGCTGGCAGCGGCGATGCGTATTTCTGAGGCTATGTTTTCTGGCGATATTCATTCATTAACTGAATCCGACCTTGCGCAATTACAGCTCGATGGTCTGCCGTCGGCAGTGCTGGAGCCGCAATATCTCAGCAGCGAAGCGCCGCTAACGAACTTGTTTGTTGGCGCTGGCCTGGCTAAGAACGGTAAACAGGTAAAAGATGCGCTGTCGCGCAATGCCGTACTGGTTAATGGCGAGCAAACCGGCTGGGAGCAAAATATGGCCGCTGGTGAGGTATTTGCTGCCGATAGGGCGCTGTTCGGCAAGTACTATATAGTGCGGCTGGGTAAAAAGAGCTACGGGATTCTTACTCGGTAGCCGGTGGCCGTTATTCACATGGTATTGGGGCGGCCTTAACTGCACAAAATATAGCCATTTCTCTCTTTCTGTTGCTTGTGCTTTGGTTTGTTATCGCTGCGTTCGCAAATCCAGTGGTTTTGTCTGGCCGTTCTGGCGTCTAATTGGGGCGATTTAACGAGCGATCGCCGCTGATCACGTTTTCTTCAGGTGCGCTAAGGCAGTGAGGGTATTCGTGCTTAAAACAGCGGCTGTTAAAAAACGCCTATATTTATAGTGTTTTTAGTGCATACGGTTATTTGCGGGCCGCAGCGTCGGCAAGACAATTTGTGACCTTTTCAATAATTTAAAAAAAGTTTCAGAAAACAGTTGCATGCAGTCGAACTCTCCGTATAATGCGCTCCTCTCTTACAGGGCAGCCAACAAAACGGCAGTCTTCATAAGACGAATTAAGAGTCACACCAGCTGTGACTCTGTTGTTTAAAAACTTAATCAAATCATGCGTGTGGGCGCTTACTGGATAGAGTGTACGACAGTACCCTATTGCCTTTATTTCGAAGGTAAGACAGGTACAACACTAAATATCAACAGTAAGTGACCTACTCAAAATTTATTTTGTGAAGTTCATTAATTTGTTGAGCCGAAATCGGGTTTCACGGTTTTCTGGTTGATTCATTTCAATCAAGAAATAACGAAATCCAAAGAAGTTAAACTGAAGAGTTTGATCATGGCTCAGATTGAACGCTGGCGGCAGGCCTA
>CBFHXO010000113.1:0-8579 GCA_965659815.1 Pseudomonadales bacterium | reverse complement strand
GCAAGCCGCGGAGCCAGATTATTGGGTGGCCGGGTGACTTCATGCAAAATACCATCGGTTCTAAACCGCACCCGATAGGTTTTTTCGTAGGGTTCAAAGTGAATGTCCGATGCACCGCCTTTAATTGCATCAATAAGCACTTTATTCACAAAGCGAACAATCGGCGTATCATCGACATCAGAAGAAACATCCTCACCACCAGCATCCTCGTCAACGGCTTCGATATCCAGGTCTTCCAGGCCTGCATCGTCGAGATTGGCCAGCTTGTTGCCAAAGGCGGTTTCTTCATCGTCGAGGTATTTGGCAATTGCAGAGCTTAGTGCTGCTTCTTCTACTAATATCGCTTCGGTACTCAAGCCAGTATGAAATTTAATTTCATCTTGAGCATGTAAATTGGTTGGATCAGATACACCAATAAAAAGTCGGTTACCGCGCTTGAAAATGGGCAGGGCATGATGTTTGCGTACCAGCTTCGGGTCGACGAGTTCGCCGGGTATCGCTTCGCTACTTAATGAGTTGATATCAAATAGTGGGGAGCCAAACTCATCGGCAATTGCATTGGCAATTTGGGCACCATCGGCAACACCGTTTTGCACTAGGTATGAAACCAGCGACAGGCTTTGCTGTGACGCTTCTTGTAAAGCTTTTTGCGCCTGGGACTCTTCAATAATTGCATCGGCAATTAATCGACGGGCAACACCGGAGAGTGGCATAACAACACTGGCATTCATTAGATATTCATAGCCTTTTCTTGATTGATCAAGCAAATAGTCACCGCTGTGGCGACTTTAATTGGCTGGCATTGCGAGGTGATCTAAAACTCAACGCGGTACTACTTAACTTAACCCGATAAAATAAGAGGAAGTCATACAAGGCGCTGCAATGCTACCTCCTTAATAGCCAGCTAACCCAAAAAGTATAGCAATGATGTTGAAAAACATACGTTTTTCTGGGCCTCAGCGCGATATTTTACGAACTAGGTTCAATTTGGCTGCGCTCGCGGGTCATCAGCCACAGACTTTTTTGTATAAAAAGAGCCCGAGCCAGGTGATTGCGTCGGTAAAATCCGTTTAATCCAGAATCGTAACTGACAAAAATTGTCGCTATTTGACCTAATGGGAAAATTAATTGTGCACATTGTCACGTAAGCAGCGTCACTGCAAAACAGCGTAAGAACTGTATATGATTGATATTCAATCAGTAATTGTCGTTATTGTGATCTTGGCATAGTAATTGTTAAAAAAACAGCACAGACAATGTTTTCTGTCTATGGTTTTAGGGTCGGCGTTTTAAATCGATTCACCGAAACAATTTTTAATGACTGGAGAGTTTTACGATGAGAAAGCAAATGCAAAAAGGTTTTACACTGATTGAATTAATGATCGTTGTTGCGATTATCGGTATCTTGGCTGCGGTTGCGCTACCTGCATACCAGGATTATACGATTCGTTCGCAAGCCACAGAGGGTATGAGTTTAGCAAGCGGTCTGAAAATTCAGGTTGCCGATGTTTTTGCTGACGAAGGTGCTTTAGCTGGTATCGCGAGCGGTGCCGATGGTATCCCAGCAGCAGCTAATGTTGTAGGTAAGTATGTAACGGGTGTTGCGGTTGCCGCTGGCGTAATCACTGCAACATTTGGCGGTGATGCGAATGCTAACCTCGCTGGTGGGACTCTGATACTTACACCAACAAGTAATGGCGGTTCATTATCTTGGGAGTGTACATCAGCATTGTCTGACCAGTATCTCCCTGCAGCTTGCCGCTAGTCTAGATTGTATGCAAAAAAAACCGGCACACGTTGCCGGTTTTTTTTTGCGTTACATTAACTATTAAATCGCATCGACAGGTCAATGGCCTTTACATGCTTGGTCAGTGCGCCAATTGAAATATAGTCTACACCGGTATTTGCTAAACTCCCTATCGTTTTCTCAGTTATATTCCCTGAAGCTTCCAGTTTTGCGTTTTTATCATTCATTTTTACTGCACTGGCAAGTTCTATAACAGAAAAGTTATCCAGCATCACAATATCGGCTCCGGCTGTTAGTGCCTGCTGCAATTCATCGAGTGACTCAACCTCTACCTCCACGGGTTTACTAGGGTGTAGTTGCTTTGCTTTCTTAATTGTCTGTGTAATTGAACCACAAGCGGCAATATGATTTTCCTTAATCAAAAACGCATCGTATAAACCCACTCGGTGGTTAAAGCAGCCGCCGCAACTCACAGCGTATTTTTGTGCTGTACGCAAGCCTGGAATGGTTTTGCGTGTATCGAGCAATTTAACTGGAGTCTGGGCCACTAACTGTGCATAGCGATCGCAGACTGTTGCGGTACCCGATAGCAGCTGCAAAAAATTTAATGCAGTACGCTCGGCGGTAAGAATGCTGCGCGCGGGGCCGCTAGCGATAAACAATATCTGGTCTGGTGTCACGCGATCGCCATCTTTAACCAGCCATTCAATATTGACGCTGGCATCACACTGAGTAAAGGTTTCATTGACCCAGTCTACGCCACAAACAATCGCGTGTTCACGGGTAATGACCTTGGCTTGATACCGGGTATCGCTGGCAACCAGGCTGGCGGTAATATCGCCATCGCCAATATCCTCTGCCAGCGCATCGCGCACGGCGCGAATCCGATCTTGCTGCAGTTTTTCTTGGTCTAACATAATTTTTGTCTTTTGGTTTGTAGTTAACAGTATCTTTAAAGTATTACTGAATCAGTAATAACTGCCCATCGCGTTGGGTAAATTCGATTTGCGATAGCGCACTCATGCCCAGCAGTATTTCATTTAAACCATTCATACCGGGGTTAATATCGGCGGCAACGCCGTACAACATAATATTGCCCAGCTGCAAAGTATCGATCACAGTACTGTAAGTTCGTACCCGACCGTTCGCGGTTATCGCGTAGCCGGCACTGCCTTTTTGCAAGCCAAGCCGGTCAGCCATATCTTCGGGTACCGCCACCCGCGTTGCGCCTGTATCCAGCAACAGCGTCGTCTTACTGCCATTAACCCGGCCAGTCATCACAAAGTGGTTTTGTCGATTGGCATTGAGTACCAGCGTATTGCGCCCATCGAGTCTGCCAGTCTCTGGCTGTTGGTTGGGGTTAAAGCGCTGCTGTTCTTCCTGTGTAAAGTAGAAAAACAACAAAATAAACAATATCGCCCAGGCGATAAGCGTCATGCTAATGCCAATAGAGCGTCCCTGTGAGTCAGGCGGCGGGCTAGGGGAGTGATTGTTTGATTTCATAGGGGTTTAAGCGGATCTCCAGCCGTTTATGGCGCAGCTTATGTCGACCAGGTCACTATCTTAATACTGCTGCTGGTCAAAATGTGAACTTATGCTCGCATTGTGCAAGCGGTAGTCTACTGGCAATTGTTGCGCGTTTATACTGATTTTGAATACAAATATTTTTACTAAACCGCTGTTTTTCACTACCCGGTGCGGCTTAGCAGCCAAAGCGAGCCCCGAAAGGGCCAGTTCAATAAAGCCGCCGAATAAAAAATAGGGATTAACGTGAACAGTAAACCCAACGCCGATACCAACAGCATGACTCCTTTGAATAAAGACTCGAATATCGTAGCGCTTAATAGCCCGGTTAATGTTTCCGCCAACGCAAGCGCCGCGCCTGCGCGCAGCAACCGGCGTGATTCCTATAACACAAAACTGCATCGCAATATGACAGCGCCAATGGTGGCATTGCAGGAGTTAAGCCAGCGGGTGCTAATGAAGTGTTTACAGGATATGTTCGACAAGATCGATGATGCATTGTTTGAGCTCGCCGAAAAAGCCAGTAGTAATGCTGAGCAAAATATCTTTTTCGAATCGATGCGCGAGGTCAGGCTTAAGCGGATTGATATTGAAGCGCAATATGCCGATGCATTGGGTGAAGGTTTTCTCCAGCTATTTACCGCTACACCGGTGGCGATGGATCCCAATGCATCGATTCACAAGGCTAAGGTTTCAAGCCAGGATCATTCCGAGTCCGACCTCACTTTAATGGCGGACGATACCGTAGAGGAAATGGTTGCGATGGAGGCCATGGTCGCAAGGGCCGATAAGCGTTTACTTCAGCCGCTGGATGCTTTGCTGGCACGTATTAATGCGCTGGTAATGCCTCAAGCGCGGCAAAACAGCAACGAAAAAGTGGCTGCGCGTAGTAACCCCATAGGCCCACAGCGCCTGTGCGATATTTTTTCAAATGCCTGCCTGTTATTGAATATCGATATCAAAGCGCGCTTGGTGGTATTTAAACTGTACGAAAAATACTTGGTAGAGCGGCTCGACACACTTTATGCTGAGGCCAATAAGCACCTAATTAACCATAATGTCTTGCCTGATTATCGCCCCGGCCAGCAGTCGTCAGACGCTGTTCCCGCAGGTTTGCAGTCAAATGCCAGTACCGCATGGAACCAGGCGATAATGAATAGCCAATCACAAGGCAAGCCCGCCGACTTAACGGGTTTTGATTATCAGCATGAATTGCATGCGCTATTGCAACAGTTGCATCAATCTGGTTTTGCTCAATCTTCAGTGATCTCCAGACCACTGGTCAGTGCGATACAGCTGCTACCGGTAAACAAGCAGCCAGCTATAGGTCAGGAGCTGCTATTGCAACTGTTAACGGCGATCCAGCGCGAACCCCAGCGGTTGCCCAATTGTGGGGAGGAATGGCTTAACGGTAGCGGCGTGCTTATGCCTGCGCAGCTAACTCAGGGTTTAAACCGGTCTCTCAATGAAATTGCCAATGGTGGCGATCATTCCATTGGTCATGGTGAGCGCGATGTTATTAGCCTGGTTGCCTTGCTGTTTCAACTGGTACTTGACGACCGCAACCTTGCCGAACCTATTAAGGCTGCGATTAGTCGGCTGCAAATACCAGTAATTAAAATTGCCATGCAAGACAGCCATTTTTTTGCTGAAAAAAATCACCCGGCCCGGCGCTTGCTCAATGAAATGACATTGGCCGTCACTGGTTGGGAAGCCGAAGATAACTATCAGAACGATAGCCTGTACCAGGCGGTTTGTGCTGCGGTAGAGCGGGTTAGCTGCGAGTTTGTCGAGGATGTCAATATTTTTTCCCAAGTGCTAGCCGATTTTCTTTCCTATATCGAGCATGAGAAAAAGCGCATTAGCCTGCGTGAAAAGCGCGTGGTCGACGCTGAGGCAGGGCGTGACCAGTCGGAAATTGCGCGCCAATATGTAACAGCACTAATTGAAGCTCGGGCAATGGATTCGAGTGTACCGGTGATTGTCCGCAGCATGATAGAAACCAACTGGAATAATATTCTATTTTTAACTTACCTGAAAAAAGGTTTGGACAGCCAGGAGTGGCGGGACGCCATTACCGCACTTGACGATCTACTTTGGACAGTAGCCGCTGCGCGATCGATGGCCGATCGTACCGAAATTATGCGTCGTATTCCCGGCTTACTTAAAACGCTTAGGCATGGTTTGAGCAGTATTAACTACGACAATTACGCAGCTGGTGAATTTTTTGCGCACTTGGAACACCTACATATGGATGTTATGCAGCGGGCTGCGCCGTTGATCTCCGATGCACAGAGCGCGAATACGCAACACGCTATTGTGCAAAATACGGTAGAGCCACAAGTGACTGAACCAAACATGCCCGTTGGCGCAAATGCGACAACTGCCGAGGTCAGCGAAGCCGATGCGACCAGTACGCTGGATGCAAGCAATCCCTATATGGCCAAGGCAAAAATGTTAGGCGTTGGTCAATGGGTCGAGTTTATCGAGAGCGATAAAAAAATGCGCTGCCGCTTGGTGGCCGTGCTGCGCAATAGTGGCAAGCGTATCTTTGCCAATCGCAGTGGCATTAAAGTCGGCGAATACCAAGTGCAAGAAATCGCCGAAAAAATGGCTGACGAAAGCCTGGTGTTGCTCGAGGATGCGCAATTATTCGATAAGGCCCTGTCATCTATTATTGATAATTTACGCCAAACTCGTGCGGCATCGACCGCCTGATAGGCAGTGTTCGCAAGCTTATATAATACACCTCGTTAGCTACAACACTTCGCAGGCGGGCCAATTCGGCTGCCGGCGCTCTTCTATTTTGCAATAAAATACCCTTTCGGTATTCTCCAATGGCGCACTGCGCGCTATGATGGGGACCTAAGCACACGGGTACAACAGCGTTAATGTCAGGATCAAATTCAGAACCAGCGACGACAAAACCGGCTGCAATGAAAATTGAGGCGGGTTATCTGCGTGAGGCGCGCCAGGTCTTGTCACCTAATCAGGATGCCAGGCCAGTGGCATGCCCGCCTGAGCTGTTGGTGTTGCACAGTATTTCGCTGCCACCCGGCGAATACGGCGGCGCTGCGATAGAGCACTTATTTTGCAACCGTTTAAATCCCAATGCGCATCCATACTATCGGGATATCGCCAATCTAAAAGTCTCTGCGCATCTGCTGATTCGTCGCTGCGGTGAGCTAATTCAATTTGTCAATTTTGATGCGCGCGCCTGGCACGCGGGTCAGTCATGTTATCAGGGGCGCGAGCGTTGCAACGACTTTAGTATTGGTATTGAGCTGGAGGGTACCGATACCGATGCCTTTGCGGCGGTACAGTATCGGCAATTAACCGGCGTTTGTCTGGCACTGCTCGATTATTACCCGCAGATGTCGCTGGCGAAAATCACCGGTCACGAACATATCGCTCCGGGGCGCAAAACCGACCCGGGTGTCGGCTTTAATTGGCCAGCGTTTTTTGCACAATTAAAAGCAGCGAAGTAGGACACTTAAGCACTGCAATTTTTACCAAGTGAAGCGAGAAGGGGAGTCGAACTATGTTATTTATTTTGGTGCTTATTGCCTGGCTAACCATGCAGTACTGGGGTGGCGCGGCAATGTTCCAGCGCGATGAATACTTTCTGTCCTGGCATCAGTGGTTCGACAGTAAATATAGGGATAATGTCGGTGATACAGCAGCGTCGATTGTCGTTTTGATTTTGCCGGTGTTTCTGCTGGCGTTATTGCTGCACTGGTTTGGCGGCTGGTTTTTTGGCCTGCTTGGTGTGCTGATTAATGTAGCTGTATTGCTTTATGCCTGTGGACGCGGTGATTATATTGCCCGGATCGAAGCTTACCGGCAGTCGCTGGATGCGAGTGACAATACACAGGCATTCAGCGCCGCTAACCAGCAGTTTGATATACAGCACAGTCATTTGGGTGGCTTGCATCGCCAGGTGCGTGAACTAATCAGCTACCAATCATATGAGCGTTGGTTTCCGGTGGCGTTTTGGTTTTTGCTATTAGGTGCGCCCGGTGCGTTGCTGTATCGTTTGTGTCATATTATCCGTGATGATGCCACAGCTGAGTTACAATGGGGCGATGTTGGTACAGATGGTACAGAAGACACAGCGGTTGAAAGCGAAAACATCTACCAGGAAAACGCCAATATTATAATGGGCTTTATGGACTGGTTACCGGCTCGGCTCTGGGCATTGACCTATGCCATTTGCGGTGATTACAACGCGATTATACAAGTGCTGCACAAGCGTTGCTTTGAACGCGTCTCTAGCCAACAACTGCTGTTAGAAGTCAATCTTGCGTCGATATACGGCGCAGCAGAGAGCGCCTCTTTAGGCGAGAGCGAGCAGCTTGATAGCAGTGCTGTTAAATCCCAACTCGATGCCATGCAAATGATGGGTTCACGGGCAATGGTTTTGCTGCTGGGTGCAATTGCGTTTATCACTATCGTTATTTAAAAAATAATGGGTGTTTAGAGGGTGGCCTGATATGGAAAATTTGCTGAAGTTATTGTTTATTCTGTTTATCGCCGTTGCGGTAATGGTTGTTGTGTTAGAGCGATTTGGCAAGCCCATGGACAATGAGCAACAGGTGAAGCTATCGCGTTGGGTTATCCCATTGCTTGCAATCTTGATTATTGCGCAAATTATTCGGCATTACTTTTTCTAGCAAGGCGTGTATTCGGGTGCTTGCTTGCAGTTACTGCCGTCGAATAATGGCGCTCAGTCAGCGAGATTAGTTAGCAATATTAGTCAGCAATAAGCGTTTTAAATAAATATTGGCCATCAATGAAAAAAAAGCTTGTCCTAATAGGCGGCGGCCATAGCCACGTATTACTACTGAAAAAGCTTTTCGCGCTGCCCAGTGAGCAAAGAAACGATCTAAGCCAGGCCATGGTAATGGTTTCGGCTGAGCAGGATTCTATTTATTCGGGCTTGCTTCCCTCTGTTATTGCAGGTCGGCGACCCTTGTCGGCGGCTAAAATACCGCTTAAAGCCTTATGTGATCAATTGGGTATTCGCTTTGTTAAAGCCACAGTAAGCGCTCTTGATTTGCCATCTAAGCAGATACAACTTAATGACAACCTAGCATCCAGCCTGTCCGCTACCTACTTTAGCTGGAATGTGGGTTTAAATGTAAACCCCGCAGTTTTTGCAGTACCGCAGTGCGGTAGTGTGCGACCGGTTAGCGCATTAATTGACTGGTGGCAGCTTTGCCTAGCAACGCTATCGCAACGATCTGATGCCAGGGTAATAAACGTGGTTGGGGGTGGTGTTGCATCAATAGAGTTAGTGCTAGCAATG
>CBFHXO010000112.1:0-8700 GCA_965659815.1 Pseudomonadales bacterium | reverse complement strand
AGCGAAGCGAATCAAGTAACTGGCCTGCAGGACAAAAACACGGCTATGGCAAAAGATAACACAAGAACAAAGCTCCACCACCTGACCGCCCTTCAGACCCCCTTTAAATTCGCCAATACACAAAGATAAATAGCCCCCTCACAAACCATTAACTATCGTTATTTTTCATTAACCTTAAATTAAAGTAAAACAGGCACCCAAACTCTGGAAACCAAAACCATGCAAGTAGCCAGTCAACGACTGAGCAACGCTCAGATTCAAACTAGCGCCCATCAATTCGCACGCTGGCTCGATGCCGCCGATATACCCAGGCGTGGCGTAGTCGCCACACTACTCCCCAACATCCCCGAGTTTCTTTACGTATTACGCGGCACCACCTGGTCTGGCCGCACCTTTACACCCATCAACTGGCATTTATCCGCCACCGATATCCAGTATATTTTGGACAATAGCGAAGCCTGCGCAATCGTGCTGCATCGCGACTTTATTGCACACTTACCAATAATCACTAAAACCATTAACCCTAACGCCTGTCTTGTTATTGACAGTGCAAGTACTAGTGATATTCGTCTAAGCGATTTTGACAACACACTGCTACGCTTTTCGGATGCAACACTTAACGAAGCTGTTGCCGGCACGATTATGATGTACACCTCGGGTACCACTGGCAGACCCAAAGGCGTAACACCAGCAAAAACATCACGCGAACCACCGCCCTGCTTTACCAGTAAAATGGGCTCAATGATGCTGGCAAACGCTTTGCCTAATAACGCCAATGGCGCGCATTTAGTGGCAGCGCCGCTGTATCATGCCGCACCCTCAACCTACGGCGAAGGCGCTGCCTTACTTGGTGCTGACCTTGTGATTATGCAACACTGGAATGCCGAAGGTTTTTTGCAGCTGGTTGAATCTGAACAAATTGTCTCGACGTTTTTAGTCCCCACACAAATCATACGCTTGCTGCAACTTTCCAACGCTGTTAAGCAACGCTATGATTTAAGCTCGCTGCAATTGATTTGCCATGGCGCCGCACCTATCTCACAAGCCATTAAAACCCGGGCCATTGAATGGCTTGGGCCTATCTTGTTTGAATTTTATGGTGGCACCGAAGGTGGTGGCGTCAGTATTAATGCACATGACTGGTTAGCGCACCCCGGCTCGGTCGGTAAACCAAGGCCAGGTTTAAACATTCATATTCTCGACAACAATGGTAAACCCTGTGAAACAGGCACTGCCGGTGATGTGTATTTTTCTACCGATGATGGCAGCGGTTTTAGCTACAAAAACGACCCCGAAAAAACTGCCAATAGCTACCGCGATAATCAATACACGCTGGGCGATATCGGCTATCTAGATCAAGACGGCTACCTCTACCTGTGCGATCGTAAGGCCGACACTATTATTTCTGGCGGGGTAAATATATACCCTGCACAAATTGAGTCAGTATTACTCGAAAACGCAAAGGTACTCGACTGCTGCGTTGTTGGCATAGAAGATGACGAGTGGGGCGAGTATGTGCTAGCAGTGGTGCAATTAAAACAACCGGCTAACGACAATAACGATATTTATAACGAGCTTATTGCGCTGTGCCAGCAATCACTCGCCCGCTTTCAACAACCGCGTGAGCTTGTGTTTAGCGATAGTTTGCCACGCACCGAGGCGGGCAAGTTACTCCGGCGTGAAGTACGCGATTACTATCGCACACTGCTGACTTCAGCAAAACACTCATCCACGCTGAGCGAAAACGTTAACCAAAAAAATTAAGCAGATCGGCTAAACCACGCGATTTAGAAAAACACCGGGAAAAAGTATGGCAACGATTGATACAGATATTGACCAGGGCATAGCAACGCTAACAATCAACCAGCCCCAGGCACGCAATGCGATGACGCCAGCAATGCTCGACTCGCTGTTGGAGGCCACCCAACGCTGTGCCGATGATAAAGCCGTTCGCTGTGTGCTGGTTACCGGTTACGGTGAGCAGGCTTTTTGTGGTGGTGGTGATATTAGCGGTTTAGCTGACAGTGGCAATGGTAACGACAATGCACTTGGCCAAGACGAGTTAGTGGCAATGTTAGAACGCTGGTCGCAATCGGTTTTGCTGCTGCACACCATGCCAAAACCCACCATTGCGGTGCTTAACGGTGTGGCTGCTGGCGCGGGTATGGGGCTGGCACTGTCGTGCGACTTGCGGCTGGGTTGTGCCAACAGTAGCTTTATTACTGCTTTTGCCAAACTCGGAATGCCCGGTGATTTTGGTGGCAGTTATTTTTTAACTCAGCTGCTAGGGCCGGCCAAAGCACGCGAATACTATTTTTTAAGTGAGCGTATTGGTGCAGAGCAAGCGCTAGCGCTTGGCTTGATTAATCGAATGTTTACCACCGAAACGCTGACATTAGAAGCAAATGCGCTAGCGCAAAAACTGGCGCAAGCACCAAAGCCAATGTACAAAGCAATGAAAGCCAATTTAAATGCAGCGCTCACGCAATCGCCTGTTAAAGTGCTAAAGCAAGAAGCACAAGCCATGATTGAATGCGCGCTAAGTGAAGAAACGCGGCAGGCGACTGCTGAGTTTTTTAAGAAATAGTGGCCTCGCGCCCGTTGAACCCCCTACTGAAACAGATCTTCGCTTACCAGTAATTAACAATTACTTTTGACGACCTGTCCTCCCGGCACATAGTTATTATTCTTCGCGCTTGAAAATTCTTATAATGCATTCAAAAAGCGTTTTTATAATTACGCCAATTAGTGCGCCGGAGATACATCCATAAAGATATGCAATTGTAGAAACGGTGCGGCTTTTTCTTTTCAATGTAAACATATCGAGATAGCTTGCTCCGATAAGATAGTAATATGAAAAAATCAAAAGCAACATAGCAGCAAGGAACACAGAAATCTTCAATACAATTTTCTTATCTGAATAAAATGAACCAATGCACCAAAGAATAGCGGTGCCAATAATCAAAGCGTAATAACCCATTCAGAGCGCCTAGCAGTCGTATATCAAGGCGCCACGACGCTTGCCCGCGTAGCCCACCAAGCTGATAGATGACTCACAATAGTGTCAGGCTTACTTATCTGTGGCTCGGATAGCTCATAGCCATTTCCCGACTCTTTTTTTGCAATAATCGCGGTGGCCTTCGAAAATGCATCGACAAAAGAACCTGCCGTTGGTAAGGAATCTTTAAAAAATGCCTCACCAAAGTAAGTGAAGTGATTTTCATCACTACAGCCAAACGATTTTTTATCAGCTGCGGATGCCGTCATAATCAAAGTAGAATTATTTTCCGATAGCGGGATAAAACCACCGGAATAACAAGCAGAAACAATAATCACCTTCCATTTTACTGGCACATCTTCAATCATCTTAGCGAATGATTGTGCTGACAAATCGCCAATTTTCAGCCCTGGCTGATTAAGACTAAATTCATGTGATTTAGAACCGTGGCTGCTTAGATAAACAAACAGTATATCCTGTTCAGGATCCATTTTTTCTGACAAGCCATGCAAGGTGCGACTAATGCTAGTCTTAGTCGCCAAGGGATGTTTATCGACCTTTTGCTTATCATTAATTAACACTATCGAGCGTCCAGAAGTATTAAGCGATTTATCAAAGTAGTCTTTTGCAAACAGCACCTCACGCCTGAATACCGCTTGGGCACCGTAGCCTGTTACACCGAGAAAATACAAGTCAATGTCTTCTGCCAGACCTGGCTACAGAATATCCTGCTTAGTATTACAGGACACAAAGAAAGAAAAAATTACCGCAGGGTTTTTATTATTATCATGCGCTGACGATTACAAACCCTCAGCACTATACCAAACCGGTGAAGTCCAGGCCCGCTCTTGCTGGCTTAACTTCACGGCTTTGTTATTACCACTACAAGCTTCAGGCCGCTGCGATTGATCCATCGCCAAACACTGCCAGGCGTTGTAACGACAACTGGGATTTTCCACCGCGCGCAAGTAATACACCGCCGACTGCTGCGCATTAAACTCCGGGTCTTGCCATACTGCACATAGTTGCGCAAAGCCTTCACCGCTTTGCTGGCAGGTGTTTACATCAACACTGGCGCCATTATTAGCATCGCCGGCAATATCAAATACCCGCTGGTGAGTATTGCCTTCGGCATCACTCCAACCCTTAATTATTTGCAAACGCTGCAACGGCGTACCAGGAAACGCTGCCGTACCGGCATCGGCCGTAGCCATGGCTAAAAATACCGGCGACTGACCATTAGCCAACGCAGGTACATCACCCCCCATGGGCACACCACCTTGATACGCTTTGCTTAATAACTCAGGGTCGCTACATAAATTGGCCGGGTAGTCGCTTGAGACAAATAGCCGCGGCAATATACGCGGGCCGCTGGTGCCAAACACTTCTTTTTGCTGCATGGCAGTAAAAATATCATCACGGGTATTTTGTGTTGCCCATACACCAATTAAACCACCTGGCCCATTGCTGGTATTACCCGCCACTTCCCCACTCCAGGTGGTGCGCTTTTCGGGCGCATCATCACCCATACCTAAATGACCTTCAAAATCGCGCTCTTGCACACCACCGGCAAGCGCATTGTGGGTATCGGTTGCCGCGCTTAAACCAAACTTAAACGGGTTAACACCAATGCGCTGCTGTTCGGTTAAACCGTCTACCAATGCATAACGCACATAACTGCGCTTGCTTAAACAGTTGGGGCCTTTGTGGGGTACCAGGTCTTGCAGCGCACCGTCGTAACAGCTGTCGGGCGTTTCAGTGTCGGCAACACTTAAAAAGGCGCGGTTTTCAAATTTTTCAAAGTCACATAATTCATCGACAGCACCCAGCACACCATCGAGCCCATTGCGACACTCCGAATCACCTTTGTGCTGCATCATTTCAACCAGCGGCTCTAAACGAATACGCAAGGCCGCGCGCTCGGCTTGCGCCTGCTTGCTGCTGGCACCCGGATAGTCAATAGAAAACATCCGACCATTACTGATATTGGAGTTGTGCGGAATCGCAAACACTTCGCAACCGGTGTCAGTGTTATTGCAGTCGCGGTCTAGCATTTCCCATAAACGCCAGGCACGACGCGCTTCAACATAACTAATGGGCATAGGTGGTACAACGCCGTTGCGAAAAACAACATTGCGATGCAGGTTTGAGCCGTTGCGAAAAGAACTGTATTCGTAGGCGACAAAAGTCGTGCGCTCACAGTTGTTTGATGTGTCGTTCCAGTCTTCGGCGGCTTGAATGGTTTCACGCCATACCGTCGATGCTGCTTCCCGGCATACATTACTGCCATTATCGCCCTCTACACAAGGCGGGTTAGAGCGCCAAGGTATGGGGCTAAAGATACGTGCAGCCAATCGAAAGTCGCGACCAAAAGCCTCGCGCGACTCGTGACAAAACTCAGTGTCGTAAACCGGTGATTGCGGGTCTTTACATAAACGGTTTTCACCTAAAAATTCCGCATGATCAGTTACTGCAGCAAAATCCAATGGCCGATCAATACGCACCGGCCGCGTACCATTACCTTCGCTGTCATTGGGGGGCAGCTTTACCACACCACCAAAAGCATAGTTATAAGCGTCTTGCGGGGTGAGGTTCACTTCAAAGTTAAATGCATCGGATGAATTAGTGGTATGCACATGCAGGTCACCAAAATAGGCATTTTTTAACGGGTTAGCATTAACACACTGAATTTCAGCACTGGGCGCACCAAAGGCAATGGCCTGGTTATTATCCAGTTCATATTTATTGGTATCACAAGCGCTTAATAACAGAGCCACAAACATTACGGCAAACAAACCAGTAAGCATTGACCTAGTGTTATTCGTTGCTATTTTCACTGTTAATCCCTCTGCAAGTGTTAGTGAAAAACAATATAACGAAACCGCTGGACAAAACATAGAATTGCCAACTTAGTGTTTTGTAATAAAGGGGTTTCGGCGAGCAGGTTTAACGAGTGGCCAGTGACGAACGCGGCTTTTTAATTTGTTTTTCTATTCATCTCATGAGCTATTTATCTACGACCGATAAATAGCTGCGCCGCGAGGTGGCACCATCGGAGCTGAGCAGACGGATAAAGTCATCGAAGCTTAAAGGCTCACTGTAAAAGAAACCCTGCAAGTGATCGCAACGGTTTTCGGCCAAAAAGGTTTTTTGCGCTTCGGTTTCAACACCTTCGGCAACGACTTTAAGCTCCAGGCCATGGGCCAGGTAAATCATTGCGCGAACCACATTGGCGCTGTCTTCGTCGTCGTTAACTTTTTGCACGTGACTGGTGTCGAGTTTTAAGGTGGTAATAGGCAGTTGCTGTAATTGCGGTAATGAAGAAAAACCTGTACCAAAGTCATCAAGCGCAAAGTGAATGCCGAGCTTGGCCATTGTTTCCATATCGGCGGCAATACTTTCCGGGTTGGCCACAACATCCGATTCGGCAAATTCAAATTCAAAGCGATTACCATTGACGTTGGCCGTTTCGAGTATCGATGCAACCGTGCTAACAAAGTTAGGAGCAACCAGTTGCTCTTGGGCAACGTTCATTGAAATTCGCAGCGGCGCAATGTGCTTCTTATTCATTTGCCCAATATAGGCACATAAACGATTTAGCGCCCAGTAACCCATGGGTACAATTAAGCCACTTTGCTTGGCAGTGGCAATAAAGTCGCACGGCAGTAGCAAACCGCGTTCAGGGTGTGACCAGCGTAATAAAGCCTCAACACCCACAATTTTGTCGGTGCGCATTGACACGCGCGGCTGGAACAATAGTTCGAGTTCATCGTTATTAATCGCGGCACGCAATTCAATATCGAGCCGGTTCTGGTCAACCTCATCGTCACTCATTTTGTCAGTGAAAAAACGATAGTTAGAACCCTGCATTGCTTTGGCTTCGTACATCGCCATATCGGCATGCTTAATTAAGGTGGTAGCATCACGCCCGGCATCAGGGTAAACCGCAATACCTATGCTGCTACCTACCCGCAATTGCTGGCCATTAATATCAAAGGGCTCAGTAATAATATCGATTATCTTTTGAGCAATTACCACTGTATCGTTGGTGGAGCTCACCTTTTCGAGTAATACGGTAAATTCATCGCCACCAATGCGCGCCACCGAGTCGGTTCGACGTATGCACTGGCTAAGCCGTTCAGCAATACCTTGCACTAGCTTATCGCCGACGTCGTGACCATGGGTATCGTTGACCGATTTAAAGCCGTCGAGATCGACATAAAGCAATGCAAACGGCGAATCGCCGCGCTCGGCGCGCTGCAATGCGCGGTCGAGCCGGTCGTTAAATAGCAGGCGGTTGGGAATCCCGGTTAATGAATCGTAGTGCGCCAGCCGCGCCAGCTCAGTTTCGGCGCGTTTGCGGTCAATAGCATAGCGAATGGTACGCTCAATGGAGGCAATATCGAGCCGGTCTTTAACCAGATAATCGGCGGCTCCGGCCTTAATGGCGGCGCGATCGAGCTCGGGGTTTACTTTGGCCGTTAGGCATAAAATGGGCGTGGTGCAGCCATTGGCACAGGCTGAACGGAGTAATTCTTCGCAGGTGAGCGGGTCGTCTTCGTAGTCGAGCAGAATAATATCGTGAATGGGGGCCAACATGGCTTCTAACGCATAGCTGTAGTCAGCGCACCACGTCATTTCATAATCGGACACAGCAACGGCATCTAACAGCCTGGCTGTTTGCAAATATTGATCGCGATTAGCGTTGATCAATAGCGTCCGAATTAAGGGTTTTTGCATGTTACCGTTTCCAATCCACGCCTACGACTATCCTGCCTACCGCTTTCAGGTCTTAGTAAAACCTCTCCGACTTCACTCGAACCCCAGTAGGCAAGAAGGCTAGGCATTAAGGCTAGGCTATAAACTGTGTTCTCGCCATGACAGCAGCGCGGGTTTTTCAGGTACTTTTTACTTCGCGCGCCGCTGCGCTTTACTTGCCAACCATGCGAATCTACCGGGTGTTAAAAATATCATTGCGTCAGTTATCACGCTCGCTACGCAATGATTTATACACAAATGCCTGATAAACTGTACCGTCACCCTTCGGCAGTTATTCAATTCAGCGGTAGATACACACCCATTAGTACTCATAACAACACTAATACCAGCAAGGTTAACGGCAGTTCGGCTAACAGTTCTCAACCAACACAGAATACCGCTGAAATTCTCGCTGGACTTAACCCTGCGCAAAAAGCCGCAGTGAAATATATCGACGGCCCATTGCTGGTGCTCGCCGGTGCCGGCAGTGGCAAAACCAGTGTGATCACCCGCAAAATTGCCTGGCTGGTGCGGCACTGCGGTTATCATGCCAACCATATTGCAGCGGTGACCTTTACCAATAAAGCTGCTCGTGAAATGAAACAACGGGTGGGCAGCTTGCTACAAGGCGGTGATAGCCGCGGCTTAACCGTTTGTACCTTTCACCACCTCGGGTTAAAAATTATTCAACGCGAGGCCTATACCCTGGGCCGTAAATCCGGCTTCTCTATTTTTGATGACCAGGATTCCAAAGCCCTGCTTAAAGACTTGCTGCTTGATCATAGTGATGGCAGTACCGACCTGGTTGACCTGTATCAACAGCAGATCTCGCAGTGGAAGAATACCTGCCAACGGCCGGAGGTGGTTGCCAGCCTCGCAGAAAGCCCTCAAGAGGCTCGGATTGTAGAACTATATAAGCGTTACGAGCAAGCACTCACTTCTTA
>CBFHXO010000111.1:0-9003 GCA_965659815.1 Pseudomonadales bacterium | reverse complement strand
CTGTTTTTCTCCAGCACCAATACGCGCTGGCCGTTGCGTGACAGCACGGTAGCGGTTGCCAGGCCGTTATGGCCGCCACCGATAACGATGGTATCGAAGGCAGTGGTATCAATTGTGTGCGAATCAAGCGGTTTTGCAGTCATTATTGTCGCTCCCGGCCTGAGTGTTTTGCGGCGCTGCCATACTTCTATTAGATTTAGTAGCCTATATAATGTGTTAGCTATCTACAAGTGACGCTTCTTTCATTGTGCGTGAGTAAAGGGCTTGTCTATGCTGATGGGTATAAGCTTTTAAACTGCTGAAAATACAGGCAAAAAATATTGAGTAAAACACTCACGAATATTGCGAGAAGCGGTGCATTTGCAGTCGGTGCAGGGCTGAATATCACCCGCGATGCCATTGCTGGCTGCCTGGGCCGCAGTGTGCCCTATGCGCCCGAGCGCTTTTTAACCCCGGCGCATTTAAGTGAGATGTTAAACCGATATGCGGTTGGGCCGGTGGTAAATCGTATAGAGATTGATTCGGTAAGGTCTTTGGATATTCGCTCTACCAGCAGTAATTGCAATAATGTGGTGGTGGAGCTTGAGCAGGCCGGTGAGGCAGTATTGCCTGATCAATTATTTATTAAATTACCGATGGCGGATTTGGGTACTCGGTGGTTTTTTGATGTTATTGGTTCGTGGCAGTTAGAGGCGTATTTTTGCCGTCATGTTGCGCAGCATGTGCCGCTGCGTACGCCCAAAACTTATGCCAGTTTTAGTGAGCGTACGCGATTTTTTCTGGTGCAGGAAAATCTTCACCAGGACCCGGAGGTCCAGTTATTTACCAATATGAATATGGTTGATGGGCCGCCATTGGATATTGTTTATCGTTGTCTTGATGCCTTTGCCCAGTTGCATGCTTGTCACTTTGGCTTGGATGCTGCGCAGCGCAGTAAAATCCTACCGTTGGATAATCATCCGTTTTTGGGCACGCGTATGCGATATGTTTCGCAAACGCTGAATGCGCAGGGGCTTGCGCCTTGTGTGCGTCAGTGTGGTGATTTGATTCCTGGTAAAACCATTGATTTGTATAAGCAAACCCTGAAAAACTGGGACCGGTTATTGGCGCATTGGTTTGATGGGCCTTTATCGTTACTGCATGGTGACAGTCATATTGGTAACTTTTTTGTTGCGGGCGAGCAAATGGGGATGTTGGATTTTCAGGCGGTGCATTGGGGGAAAGGGGTACGTGATGTGCAGTATTTTTTGATTGATACTTTGCCTGTTGAATTGTTGGAGCGACATGAGCAGGCGTTTGTCCGGTACTATGTTGAGCGGCGTGCGGTTTATGGTGAGGCGGTTGATTTTGACCAAGTCTGGGATGATTATCGGGGGTTTAGTTATCATACGTTGATGACGATAGTGGTGTCGATTGGGTTTGGGGCTCTGAATGATGAGCATGGCCCGTTGATGAGGGATATTTTGCAGCGTGCCGTTGCGGCATTGGATAGGGTGGATTATGCAGGGTGGTTACAGGGGCGGTTGTTATAGGTGTTTTGGTAGAGGTTTATCCAACTACTCTAAAAACCAAAAAAAATCAAACCCCCTCTGATGGAATCTGATAAGCACTTTGGTATTTCGCAAACCGCTCTCGCTCCCGCTCAAGATTCAACCCCGACTCCTCCAGCGTATAACTATGCTTAGCATGGCGATTCCCCTCATTCCCATGATCCAAAAAAGCCTGCATTTTCCCCGCCACCTCATCACTCAAACTCAAACCCATATGCTGGTAAATCCTACCCACCATCGCCACCGGGTCTTGCCTGAATTGAGCAAACTGCATATCAAACGCCCGCTCTGCATTTAGCGTCCCATCCGCACGTGCTGCCATAGTGGTTTGTATACCATAATGCAAATAATCCGCATAATCCTGCGTAGTCTCTTTAATATCAAGATCATTAGACCCAAGACTACGCATGGTTGTAATTAAACTACCAATACTCATTGCAACTTTCACCGGGTCCCTATGCGTTTGCACAACCCGCGCATCAGGATATTCGCGCAACATATCGTTGATATTCCATAAGTACTGCGGCGACTTTAACACCCAGGTATTACCAGGGCATTTCCATTGCAGTAGTTGTAACCAGCGGCGATGATTTTTAAATACCTCGCTCATGTTTTCTTTGGCCACCCACTGCTGGTAACTTCTCACCCGAAACTGCACATCAAAAATCATTGAAGCAAAGTCATGGCTAAATAACGCCACACATTCTTGCGGTAGCTCTGCACCCATCGGGTGCATATTTTTAAAGCCCGGCACTAATACATCAACCTGTTCGAGGTCTTTATTTACCTGGGCAATACGCGGGTCGGTTTTATAGGTGGCAGCCTCCGGTGGCGGAAAAGGATGCGCAATCTCCCAACTCAATGGCACTCGAAACTGGGGGTCTAGCGCCATGAGTTCATGCAGACTGGTGGTGCCGGTACGTGGCATACCTAAAATAAAAATCGGCGCAATAATTTCCTGCTCAGCAATTTCCGGGTGCTGTTTAAAAATATCAACAAACTTTAGTCGATTGCTAAGCAGGCGAATCATATCCTGTTTGGCAACCATTCTGCCCATAGCAGTGAGTTTAGCGTCATTTTCAATTGACTGATGCAAACGCTTTAACGGGTCGATAAAGTAGTCGTCACCAAAATCTTTGAGGCCGGTTTGCTTACTCGCACTTTGCATGAGCTTTTCTGGGCTAAGATCAAGTAGTTTTTTACCCGGCGTGCCCAAAATGCTAAAAGCGCTATTCATTAATTTAATGGGTAGTGGCAGTTTGGCAAGGGTTTGGCTCATGGGCTTCTCTTTTTTTATTTAAGTTAATAATGCTATGTTCGTTACTATTCAGGTAAGGCGAACGCTAGATATTGGTCGCCGGCCTTTGAACCTAACTTACCACCGGGGCAGGCAATAACAATATATTGTTTGCCATTGACTTGATAGGTGGCCGGTGTGGCATACCCGGCAGCGGGCAGGGCGTATTCCCATAATAAGTCCCCGTTGTCTTTATCAAAAATCCGTAATTTCTCATCACTGGTCGCCGCAATAATCAGTAAACCACCCTGGGTGACTACCGGGCCGCCATAGTTGCGTGTGCCTGTGGGGGCAATGCCCTCGTCGCGAAGCTGGGCATATTCGCCTAGTGTGACCTGCCATTTGCGTTTGCCGGTATTAAGGTCAATTGCATTAAGTGTGCCCCACGGCGGTTTAACCGCAGGGTAGTAGCGGTTATCCATAAAGGGCGTATAGCCACCAAATACGTATGTTGTTTCTTTTTCCTGGTGACCCGCTTGTTGGCTGGCGGTGTCGGCATTATGGTCATTGGCCATGCTGCTAGCTTTGTTTAATTGCTCGCTTAAAAAAAACAGGTAATCAAGCGCGGCGCTTTGTTCATGGTGGGATAAATGGCTAAAGGGCATCATCCGGCCTTTACCGGTATTGACAATTTCCAGCGCGCTACGCTTATTGCCGCTTTGGTAAATATCAACTAACGCTGGCGCATAGGGGTAAAAGCCCTGCAATTTATCACCGTGGCAGCCCGCGCAGTGCTTTTTGAAAACAAATTCGCCAAAGCCCAGCTGCGTATTTTTGTCAACTTCTATGGCTTCCATTTTAACAATGCTGGCATCTTCCATCGCATTAATAAAATACATCCCCGTGTCGATATCGACAGCGCCACCTCCCCAGTTACCACCGCCATAAAAGCCGGGGTACATAATGGTGGGTTGTAAATCAAAAGGGCGGAAGTATTCGAATGCAGCCGCCTGGTCAAATTGGGCTTTAACGAAGGCTGTGGCAGCCGGGTTGATATCGGTAATATCATCGGCCGAAAATTGCTGGCGGGTAAACGGTTCAGGCCACGTGACTTTGGGCTGGCTGGCGTGTGCGCGCTGGCCCGGAATGGTCGAAGCGGGCACAGGAACTTCTTCAATCGGCACAATGGGCTCGCCGGTATCACGGTTTAATACGTATAACACTCCTTGCTTGGAGGCTTGTACCACCACGTCAACGCTGCGGCCATCAATGGTGAGTGTGGCCAGCGTGGGCGCCGAACTTAAGTCACGGTCCCATAAGTCGTGGTGCACGGTTTGGTAGTGCCAAAGCCGTTTGCCCGTAGCTGCATCCAATGCCAGTAGTGTATTGGCAAATAAATTACTGCCGTGCCGACTACTGCCATCAAAATCGGGCGCTGCCGAACCTGTAGGTGCGTACACCACGCCGCGTTCATGATCGACGCTTAAACCCGCCCAGGCATTGGCGCCGCCACCGCTAAGCCAGTAATTTTCTGGCCAGCTGTCGTAGCCAAATTCGCCGGGGTGAGGAATAGTATGAAACGACCAGACCAGCTCGCCGGTTAATACATGGTAGGCGCGAATATCCCCTGGCGCAGCACCGCGAGTTTCGTTTACCGCCGAGCCCATAATAATTAAGTCTTTGAAAATCACACCTGGCGAGGGTGCGTAAACGGCAATCTTGTCAACATCACGGCCCAGCCCGGCGCGCAAATCGACATGGCCGTTTTTTCCAAAGTCGCTTACTGGCATGCCGGTGTTGGCATCCAGTGCTGTGAGGTAGTGCGAGGTGGTAACAAATATTCGCGCTTGTTGGCCATGGCTATTTTGCCAGTAGCTTAAGCCGCGCATAAATGAAAGGCCAACGTGCGCTTTATCGGGTTGATATTGCCACAGCGGTTCGCCGTTATCGGCCTGTAACGCAAAAACATTGTAGTTGGGGTTGCGGCCATACAATACGTTGTTAACAATGATTGGGTTAAGCTGCAGTTCTGCTGCGGCTGGTATGGCCTCGCCATCTGCACTGTTATATTGCCATGCCAGTTTAAGCTTGCCCGCGTTATCACGATTAATTTGATTCAGCGCAGAGTATTGGCGATTGCCGCTATCACCGCCGTAGTGTTGCCAACCCTGGTGTTCAACGCTGGGGTTGACGGTTTCACTGTCCAGTGATAGCCCGGTTTCCACGCAGCCGCTTATGAGCGTTAGTGCAACTGCTATTACCGCGCAAAATCGAATACACTTGCCGACTGGCCGCAGGGCGGGGCTTAACCCGACCGTTCTTTTGTTATAAAGCAGATACATGGTAGGACCGTTCCCGTTGCTTGTTTTTATAGTTAGGTTGCTGAGATTGAGCGTTATCTAATAGCATGGCGACAATTGTAAGCCTTTTATACACTGCAGTGCTTTAAATAAAATTGAGATTGGCAATTAACCCACTCAGCTAATACACGCAGGTAAAATATATGTCACTT
Source organism: Pseudomonadales bacterium (assembly GCA_965659815.1). Taxonomy (GTDB): domain Bacteria; phylum Pseudomonadota; class Gammaproteobacteria; order Pseudomonadales; family UBA7434; genus UBA7434. The sequence goes on along the minus strand of CBFHXO010000111.1, from coordinate 3,704 downwards.
GAAGCTCGTATAGATCGCTTGGAATCACTCGATGAGATTCGCCAGCTGGTGGCCAAGTATTCACTGTCGTTGGATATGCGTGACCTCGATTCACATGTGAATTTATTTGCCGAAGACATTCGCGTAAGTCGCGAATTAACCGGCCGTGCGCATTTGAAACGCTGGCTCGACGATACGTTGCGCTTGCAATTTACCGGCACCTCACATCATATTGGTGGCCATGTGATCGAGTTTGAAGATCCTGATCACGCTATTGGTGTAGTGTATTCGAAAAACGAGCACGAGACACCCAGTAAGTCGGGGCCCGCCGAATGGGTGATCATGCAAATGCTCTACTGGGACCAGTACGAGCGTATGAACGGCCGCTGGTACTTTAGGCGCCGGCTACCGTGCTATTGGTACGCGGTGGATCTTAATAAACCACCCATTGGTGATAATAAAATGCGCTGGCCCGATCGCGAGCAATACGAAGGCGCGTTTCATGAATTGTGGCCTAGCTGGAAAACCTTTTGGGCCAACCCACCCGGCGATGAACTGGCCGAAGTGGCCGCACCCGCGCCGTTAGAACGGTTTTTATCAACCATGCGTGGCGGTGTGGCAGAACCAAAAATTCGCGTGAGGTAGTTAATCGGTAACAGTTAATCGGTAACGGTTAATCGGTAACAGTTAATTGTTAATAACACCTGGTCAATTGCAAACAAAAAACAGCCGTTAAAAACAAACAGCCGTCAAAAATAGAGAGCCATATGAATAATTTATTTACACCGACCCAGCTGGGTGATATTGAATTAACTAACCGTTTTGTTATGGCGCCCATGACCCGTAGCAGGGCCACGGCTGAGGGCGACCTAGTGACCGATTTGCATGTTGAGTACTACCGCCAGCGCGCCAGCGCCGGTCTGATTATCAGCGAAGGCACTCAGCCCAGTAAAAACGGCAAGGGTTATTGTCGCACGCCCGGTATTTATAACGATGCCCAAATCGCCGCCTGGAAAAAAGTCACTGATGCAGTACACGAGGCTGGGGGGCGTATCGTTTGCCAAATTATGCATGTTGGCCGCGTGGCCAGCCATTTAAATAAGGATGCCGATGCCGAAACCGTTGCACCATCAGCAATTACCGCCCAGGGTGAAATCTTTACCGAACAGGGTATGAAACCGCTAGACCCACCGCGAGCATTAACGCTGAATGAAATTGCAGAGGTCATTGAAGAATTTCGTCAGGCTGCGGCCAATGCGATGGCGGCGGGCTTTGACGGCGTTGAGTTGCACTGCACTTCGGGTTATTTGCCAGCGCAGTTTCTGGCCACTGGTAGCAATCAGCGCAATGACAATTATGGTGGCAGTGTCGAAAACCGCTGTCGTTTTCCGCTAGAAGTATTGGCCGCCATGGCTAATGAAATTGGTGTGGCAAAAGTGGGCTTTAGGATTTGTCCAGGGCACCCGTTTAACGATTTGCATGACGATAACCCCAAGGAAACCTTTGCGTATTTTTTAAGCAATGCGGCTAAGTTGGGCTTAGCCTATTTGCATGTGATCCGAATGCCAGCTACCGGGCTTAACAATATCGATATCGCGAGGCAGTATTATGGTGGGCCGCTGATTTTAAATGAAAGTTACGATGCAGCCGAAGCCGATACGGCGATTGCCAGCGGAGAGGGCGAAGCGGTATCGTTTGGCCGCCCGTTTATTGCTAACCCCGACTTTGTTGCGCGAGTCCAGAACGGGCAGGCACTGGCCGATATGAATGTGCAAACGCTGTATATTGACGGGCCGGTCGGTTATGTTGACTACCCGCCCGCCGGCGATAATTAAGTCATTAGCATTCCAAGGATTTGTCAGGATTCGGGCTTGATTTGATGCGGCAAGATAAACACAATAGCAACCGATAAATGATTAAACCCGGACAGGTTAAACCAACCGCTTGCCAAGGCGGACAACAACGTTGGCCAAACGTTGCAAAATGCAGTTTAAAAATAATACAAGCGGTAATGCCTTCCCAATAGAGCATTGCTGAGTAAGACGTCAGTCATAAGACCTTACCAATGCGATAAGACACAATAACAGCCCAGCACTAATAATGGTTAACCGTTGGTAGTTAAAGTGAGGGTTGGGTGCTGATATTTTAGATCGATAGCATTCCCAAAATAACATTGAAGTTGAAATTAATTCTTAACATAAAGCAAAACTGGGAGACCACATCCTATGTCACACGTTAAACATTAAAGCCTGGCGATGGCGTCGGCACTGTTAGCGGTATCAAGCGCTAGCGCGATTGCAGAATCCGACGCAAAGCATGGTGGCGTTGCTGTTAGCGCAATTGGTATTGGTGATGTTACTTCGCTGTCAGATTTATCGTCTGGCGCTATCAGCGGTTTACAAGTACAGGTTGCCAACGATAATGCCAATGCACTGGATTTAACCTTGCGCGGTTTTGGTGGCACAACGGCTGCACAAGCCAGCGGTGAGGCGGGTGTTGGTGTCTACGTCGATGGCGTATACCAGTCGCGCGCTCAAGGCTTAGGCATGGATTTAATTGATCTAGATACCATTGAGGTACTGCGCGGCCCACAAGGTGTATTATCGGGCCGTAATACTATTGGCGGTGCGGTAAAGCTGGTATCAAAAAAGCCAAGCGGTGAATTGGGTTTTACTCAGCGCTTTACCCTGGGCAGCGAGTTTGATGAATTTAAATCGATTTCACATTTGGATTTACCGAAGCTGGGTGTGCTTAGTGCCAAGCTATCGTACCTGGTTAACGATCACGATGGCTGGGTAGAAAACCAGGCCGGCGTTAGCGGCCCGGCAGGCACTGGTTTTTGGTCTAAAGGCAATGACGGTTTGCGGGCGGCATTAAATTTTGACCTCAGTGATAGCCTGGTGGTCGACTACGTTTACCAGGACGCTAGCGGTGAATCGACACAGCCTTACTTTTTTAGCGTTGTACCCGGCAGTTCGGGTTTTGCTGTCGAAGAGCCTGGCGATGGTGTCACCCGTGGTGAAATTGATATTCCAGCCACCGAGACCGAAAATGAAAGCCACGCGTTAACAGCAGCCTGGCAAATTAACGATACTATGAGCCTGCAATCGGTTTCATCGTATCGCGAACTCGATCCCGTGCAGTTCACCAACTTCGACGACATTTTGGGTGCGGGCGTAGGCACCACAGGTGCTAATGGCGATGAGCAAAACCAGGAGCAAACCACGCAGGAATTTATTCTTAACGGTTCCATGCTCGAAAGCGCACTAAGCTATACAGTAGGCCTGGCATACTTTGATGAAGAAATAGAGTTAAGCGGTGACCTGAATAATGGTAGCGCTGAAACCGAGTCGTTTGCGGTGTATGCGCAAGGCACATACGCGCTGGACGAAAACCTGTCAGTTACTTTGGGCTGGCGTGAAACCTCCGAAGAGAAAACGGTAATCAGCGACTCGCTGGGTGGCGCAGTATCGGGTTTTCAAACGGAAATCGAAGACGACAACACCGATATCCATGCGCGGGTTGACCTCGCTTTTGCCAGTAATTTAAGCACGTACTTGTCTTACGCTTCGGCGTTTAAATCAGGTGGTGCATCAATTCTGGCCGATGGTTTGCAGCCTTACGAGGCTGAAAGCGTAGAGACCTTGGAGGTAGGTGTTAAAGCCAAGCTGTGGGATCAACGCGCCAATATTTCTGTGGTTGCCTTTTATGCTGATTACAAAGAC
>CBFHXO010000110.1:0-9003 GCA_965659815.1 Pseudomonadales bacterium | reverse complement strand
GTGGTGAGTTCGACGGGGCTTTACTGCCATGTGGGACTTTCTTCTTTTCTCCGGGATTAAACGTCGGGTCGTTTATGGCATTTTTTGGTTACTTTTTTTTGCTACTGAAAAAAAGTGACTGCCCAGCAGGGCATGCCGTGCAATAAACCCTGTAAGCAATTAAGAAAAATCAAAAATCCCCGACTACCCTAAATAACAAAACCACCATTTACCTTTCCTCCCCTCTTACATAAACCCTAACCCCTTCCTTTATGGTCTCCAACACCACAATATCCTTTATCGCCAACGGCCCCACCTCTAGCGGATTCTCATCCAACACCACAAAATCCGCCAACTTACCCACTTCAATCGACCCCTTACTACCCTCTTCAAAATACTGGTACGCTGCATTAATCGTCATAGCCCTCAACCCCTCTAGCGGCGTTACCCTCTGCCCTTCACCCAACACCTGACCACTACGAGTAACCCGATTCACACTCGCCCATAACAACCGCATCATATCCGGCGGCACCACCGGCGTATCATTATGCGTGGTATAAACCATCCCCCGCTCCGCCGTTGTCCTTAACGGACTAATCCTCGATGCACGCTCAACGCCAAATACCGAATCCCTATGCCAGTCGCCCCAGTAAAATGTATGACTGGCAAAATACGACGGCAAAATGCCTTGCGCCTGCATCGCATCAAGTTGGTCTTCTCGCACCGTTTGCGCATGAATCATTACCGTACGCCTGTCGGCTTTACCATACGTGTTATTGGCAATTGTGACAGCTTCAATTAACTGGTCTGCCGCCGCATCACCATTGGCATGCGCAATAATTGGAATGTTGTTCGCAAACGCATTGTCAACATAGGCATTAAGCGTTTCCTGCGGCAATGCAGGATAACCGCGATACGCCTCATCTTGTCCATGCGGCGGATGCAAATACGGCTTGGTTAAATACGCGGTTTTACCCTGCGGTGAACCATCTAACATTAGCTTGCGACCACCAACGCGATAATGCCCTTGATATTCATCGCTGTAGGCATTTTTATTCGAAACCTGCATCGCAACGCTGTTGCTAGAAAAGTTTTGCGCATGCTGAAATTCATAAGCAACAATGTCCAAATACAGCTGACCTTGCTCACCCATGTTTTTTAACAATGCTATTTCAGGCGCATAGGTCGCACCATCCTGCACCGTGGTAATACCGTAGCTGGCATAGTATCGCTGAGCCGCCGCCAGTAATTGCATGCGCTGCTGATCATTAGGTACAGGCAATAATCGCTGGATTAACGCAGAAGCAGATTCTTCCAATACCCCACTAGGCTCATTACCACCTGGCCAACGCTTAATAACACCACCTTCGGGGTTCGGCGTTTGAGCGGTAATACCCCCTTTTTCTAAACACTTTGAATTACAGGTCGATAAATGCCCTGACACATGAATTAAAAAGATCGGTATATCTTTAGAGACTTTATCTAAGTCATTGCGATTGGGATGACGCTGCTCCTTTAACAATGAATCGTCATAACCCCAACCAACAATCCAGGGTGCTGCAGGGTTTTTTTCTTTTGCCGCCGCCAACAGCGCAACAATATCATCAACTGTTTCAGCACTACCAATAGGCGGCGATGATAAATTTACCGAAGCCAATAAATTTGCAGTAAAACTAATATGGCCATGTGCATCAATAAAACCCGGTAATAAAGTACCTCCGTTCAAATCAACCAAGGATGCGCCGCCCTCTGATTCAGCCAATACCGACGCATGCGAGCCTACCGCTATAATTTTACCTTCACGTACCGCAACCGACTCTGCAGTGGGCTGATCGATATTCATGGTAATAATATCACCGCCGGTGTAAATCGTTGTCGCGCTACCGGCGATGTTTTCTGCCGAAACAAAGCGATCACTGCCATTGCTGACGCATGCAGTTAAGCTCAATGCAATAACGGCTAGTAGAAAGTAACCTGGCTTGATAAAAAACTGTTTTTTAAGCTGTTTAATCATGCTGTTCTCGCTTAACGCTTTAACCATTGAATAAATTGACAAAAAAACCTATGAATTTAGATGTCACTAACCGGCAAGCTCGCCGCCACCTCACGACGACGAAACTTCCAGCCATGTGATGTTTGAACCACAATATCCTGGTAAACACCACTTGCAAGCACGACAACATTCGTCATCGGCTGATCTGTTGAGATAGTCTCAGATTCAGTGACTCCATCACCCATGGACGCTTGCCGTGTCAATATCAAATAACTGCGCACACTGGCAATCGCTTCGCCTTGAAACGAAACCACCACATTACTCATATGATGATGTATTTGAACGTCGCGATTGTATTGCTGCCGCTGCTGAGCCCAATCGCGAATCGCCTCTATACCCTTGGGGCTACCCACCGTATCAGTCAATATCTGGGCATCATCAGTAAATAAGGTCAGCCATCGCTCAATATCGCCAGCGTCAAAATAATGCGCATAGCGATACACCAATGATCTAATCGCTTCAGTATCCGCAAGCCGTATCTGCTCAGGTTGATAATTGCCAGATCGATGGCTCATCATTACTACATCCGTATTTACCGGTCCGTGGTTAGTGGTTATGTGAATAACGCGAATTATCCAGCATCACTGATAAAATTTCGAGTTAACTTGTCATTAGCTGCCATCAGCAGGACAGTCATAGGGTAAGCATAAACTGAGTGGTTTTGTCAGGTTGAAAGTGGCTATCGCTATTGGAATCATCTGCGATACTGGCTAACTTAGACGCGGTCGAATCAATTACTGAATTTCAGCTTAATGTTGGAGATAAAATATGCATACCGAATTTTGCAAGAAACTGGGCGTTGAGACGCCTATATTTGCGTTTACCCACTGTCGCGATGTGGTTGTCGCGGTCAGTAAAGCCGGTGGTATCGGCGTACTAGGCGCAGTAGGTTTTTCTCCTGAGCAGCTTAAAGAAGAGCTGGACTGGATTGACGAGCATATTGGCGACCATATTTATGGTGTCGATACCGCCATTCCACAAAAGTACGAAGGCCAGGGCGAAACCGACCCCGACAAACTGGTAGAGATGTTACAGGCTGCGATTCCCGAGCAGCATCGCAAGTTTGCCGAACAGCTATTAACCGACCACGGTGTGCCTGAGTGGCCTGCCGGCGACGATGAAGTGACCTTAAGCTTTTCGCAAGCACAAGCGCAACTGTTAGTTGATATTGCATTAACCCGACCCAAGTGCCGCATGATTGTTAATGCGCTGGGCACACCTCCCGACGATATTATCAAACAAGTACACGACTCGGGTCGTTTAATTGGCGCGCTAGCCGGTAGACTGAAGCATGGCATCAATCATAAAAATGCTGGCCTGGACTTTATTGTCTGTCAGGGCTCCGAAGGCGGCGGCCATGCCGGTGAAGTAACCTCTATGGTGTTATGGCCACAAATGGTTGAAGCGGTTGCACCACTGCCCGTGCTCGCAGCTGGTGGTATTGCCAGCGGCCAACAAATGTTGGCTGCAATGAGTATGGGTGCCGAAGGCGTGTGGATGGGTTCGATGTGGTTAAACACGGTGGAATCGGCAGCAGAACCTGCGCAGCGTCAATCTTATATGGATGCCAGCTCAGAAGATACTATCCGCTCGCGCTCGTTCACCGGTAAAACGGCACGTATGCTGAAAAACGAATGGACCGAAGCCTGGGATCGATCGGACACACCCGACCCTCTGCCTATGCCATTACAGGGCTATTTAACTTTTGATGCTACACGTCGCACGCATCGCTACGCTGGCAGCGGTGAAACGCAAAAAGTCGCCTTTAACCCCATAGGACAAGTGGTTGGGCAAATTAATGAAATCGAGTCGTGCCGCGATATAATGATGCGCTTAATGACTGAGTACAGCGAAGCCTATGACAGGCTCAACGCCATTACTCCGCAGTAACAGGCAGCACCTCACAAGCGAAACCGTTAAGGCCAAGTTCACTCGCCTTGCGGTTTCGCCCTTTTGATACCAGCGCTCTCAATCCTTGTTTTCTTTAATTCCTGTTTTGTTAATACCTGTTGTTAAAATCGTCTTTTATAGCTTTACCTATTGTTCTAAAGAGTGACTAACACCATCGTAAATGGGCACGCTCGCCAGCAAAAATGAGTCAATACCTTCGAGGCAAGCAATATTTCAAGCATAAAGTTTGGTGTTGGAGCGTCGCTGATGATGGGTGTAGATGCCGAAAATCGAACAGAAGAAATGTTTGGCGGTATGGGTGTAGCATTGATATAGCGAAAGTTTGTCCGCCCCCTTTGTAATGGTGAGGTCTTTTAGTTCAACCGATGCAACCACAGCGCTGCGACGGCAGCACATAAAGCAATTGCAGTGACGCGGGTCGATAAGGCCGTTAGGCAAATTGACTTCGACCTGTATTGTACTGCAATGGCAACTGCCTTTGTGCACGGGGTTAAGCTCAATACGTTTTGCTAATGGCTTATTACGTAATGTGTCTCTTGCGGCCATCGGGCTCCCCAGTTTATGTTAAGTAAATAGTTAGAGGTTTAGGTGTCGATCGCTTGCAGGTAAACATGCCATACCCTAGCGTTGCAATTAATTTAACGGTTCTACTATACAGATAATAGAGATTATCGTTCGCCGTAAAGCGCAGCACCTAGGCAACCTCATCCTGCGGAACGATAATCGAGCCCACCAAAATACCTGCCAACAAACCCTCAACCAGCGCCGAAGCAAACCAGGCCTGGGCCATAGTCATGCTAATTGGCATATAGCTATAGGAATCAAAACCCATCGAGATACCGGAGGCCAAACCTAGCAACAAACCCAGCTTAATACCCGCATCTAATGACTTTCTACTCACCAGACAACTGTAAACCAGCACAAAGCAAATACTCGCCGCCAGCGTTACTGAATACATTAATGGCATTTTCATTTCACCTATCGGTCGCCACAACTCTGAGCTTGCTACATACGCGTCCTGCAATAAAATGCCATGAACTAAAAAATCAATCACTGACCAGGCAATAAATACGGCGACAATCGCCATAAAAGTACGTGCTGACATAAGGTATCCCCTCTCCTAGACCAATATTTCAATAAGCTTTTCAATTAAAAGCCAGCGCACAATCGCAAACCAGCCAAACATGGCCATCTGCACAGACTTCACCTCACCCAGCCTAGCGCTGCCAACCAACAAGCTCCATGGTATTTGGGGACACATCTCTTAGCATTCTGGGCCACTAGTGGTAGCATTACCGGCTTTACCAGCGTAGGTAGGCATAAAATGTCGATAGACCAACAAGTTGAAAGTATCCTAAGACCATTGGCGAGCGCCCTTTCGGATGTGGTTTTTTATAAATTATCGCTGTTTGGTCAGGACATCCCGATTATTGTGCTCTGGCTGATGACCGCTGCGGTGTTCTTCACCGGCTATATGGGGCTGGTCAATATTCGCGGCTTTTCACACGCGCTGAAAATCGTTAGAGGCCAACGCAGCAGCAGTGAACACTCCGGTGAAATCTCCCACTTCCAGGCGCTGTCTACCGCTATTTCTGGCACCGTAGGTGTCGGCAATATCGGTGGCGTTGCGGTTGCAATCACTATTGGTGGCCCCGGCGCTGCCTTTTGGTTAATTGCCGCGGGCTTTTTGGCCATGTCGACTAAGTTTGTCGAATGTACATTGGGTGTGAAATACCGACGCATCAATGCCGACGGCTCAGTATCGGGCGGGCCCATGTACTACCTCGAACGCTTTCTGGCTGACCGCAATATGCCCAATGCCGGTAAGGCGCTGGGGGCGTTTTATGCCTTTGCGCTTGTTATTGGCTGTTTTGGTATCGGCAATATGTTCCAGTCCAACCAGGCCTATGTGCAATTCGTGAATATCACTGGCGGCGAGCAAAGCTTTTTTTATGACAAGGGTTGGCTTTTTGGCCTGTTAATCGCGCTAGTTGTAGGCGTTGTAATTATTGGTGGTATTCGCTCCATCGCCAGGGTGGCCGCTCGTATCGTGCCGATGATGGCCATGCTTTACCTGGCATCTGCACTGGTAATCATCGCCATGAGCGCCGAGCATTTACCTAATGCGATACGCTTGATTGTTAGCAGCGCATTTACCCTTGAGAGCGCAACCGGCGGCATGGTGGGCGCAATGATTGTTGGCTTTCAGCGCGCCCTGTTTTCCAATGAGGCCGGTATTGGCTCTGCGGCAATTGCACACTCTGCGGTAAAAACCAATGAACCTGTGTCTGAAGGCTTGGTTTCGCTACTCGAACCCTTTATCGACACCATTGTTATTTGCACTATCACCTCGTTAGTTATTGTTACCACTGCTTATCCCAATGGCTTAATGGACAGCAGTTTGGGCTTAGAGGGTATAGCGCTTACCTCTGCGGCATTTGAGCATCATATTGGCTGGGCACCTATCCCTCTGGGTATTGCCGCATTACTGTTTGCGTTTTCTACCACCATTGCCTGGTCTTACTATGGGCTTAAGGGCTGGACTTATTTATTTGGCGAAGGCGCCATTACGCAACTGGTGTTTAAAGCGATTTTCTGCACATTTGTCGCCATAGGCTGCATGATTCAGCTATCAGCAGTGCTCGACTTTTCAGATGCCATGGTATTTTTAATTGCCGTACCCAATATTATTGGGCTGTATTTTTATGCACCTGAAATTAAACGCGACCTCAATACCTACCTGGCCAAGTATCGATAAATTTAACAATAGTAGTAAAAAACCATGACAGCCAAAACCATTAGCCCAATCGATAACAGCGTTGTATACGAACAGGCGTTTGCAAGCCAGCAACATATTGATACAACAATTGAGCAGGCAAGAGATGCGCAACAGGCCTGGGCCGAACTTAGCATTGAACAACGCGCAAGTATTTGCCGACGAGCGGTTGATTACTTTATCCAAAACAGCGAAGCCATTGGCAGCGATATTACCCACCAAATGGGCCGCCCGATTCGTTACAGCGTTAATGAAGTTAAAGGAGCGCAAGAGCGCGCCTTGCATATGATTGATATTGCGCCGCAGGTATTAGCCGATATTAATATTGAAGATAGCGAGCAGCGCCGACGTTTAATTCGCAAAAATCCACTCGGTGTGGTGTTTGTTGTAGCGCCGTGGAACTACCCGCTGCTGACAACGGTTAACTCGGTGTTTCCTGCCTTAATGTCAGGCAACAGCGTTGTTATAAAACCCTCTATTCAAACCCCACTGGTTGGCGAGCACTTTACTCGCAGTTTTGAGCAAGCCGGCGCACCCAAAGGGCTTGTGCAAGCGCTGTGCTTAAATCATCAGTCGACCTCCGCATTGCTTGGCAGCGGCGCGATTGACTACTGCTGTTTTACCGGCTCGGTAAATGCCGGCAAAAAAATGGAGGCAGCGATAGCCGGTACATTTAAAGGGCTAACGCTTGAGCTTGGCGGCAAAGACCCCGCCTATGTCTGTGACGATGCCAACATTGCCAGCACGGTGAGCGAATTGGTTGATGGTGCATTTTTTAATTCCGGGCAATCGTGTTGTGGAATTGAACGCATTTATGTTGCCAGGCAAAACTATGATGCCTTTGTAGAGGCCTATATTAATGAAGTTAAGCTATATGTGTTGGGTAATCCACTAGAGCAGGCCACCACACTTGGGCCAGTAGTGCGTGCCGATGCAGCCGACTGGGTTCGCAAGCAAAATCAGCAAGCGGTAGCTGCCGGGGCTACAGCCTGTATTGACCCGGCGTTATTTGCCATGGATACCGGCAGTTCGGCCTATTTAGCGCCGCAAGTATTAGTTAACGTTGATCACAGCATGAGTGTGATGCGCGAGGAAAGCTTTGGCCCCACGGTTGGCATCATGCCTGTGAGTGACGATAGCGAAGCGGTTGCTTTAATGAATGACAGTGACTTTGGTCTAACGGCATCGATATGGGGGCAGGACTTAGGCCGCATTGAGCGGCTCGGCAATCAACTGCAAACCGGCACGGTTTATATGAATCGCTGCGACTATCTCGACCCTGCGTTAGTTTGGACGGGGGTTAAGGACACGGGGCGCGGCGCTAGTTTATCGGCTTTGGGTTACAACGCCTTTATTCAGCCAAAATCATTTTTATTACAGAACAAGTATTAATTGAAGTTATCAACATTATTTTGAAATTATGAACAAGCCATTACATATTGGTATTTTGCGTGCTGACGATGTGATTGATGAGTTAGCCAATGGGCATGGTCAGTATCCTGAGATGTTTGAGGATTTACTGCGGCGGGCGAACCGATCACGCAGTAATTCGCTTGAATTACGGTTTAGCAGTTATGCTGTGAATCATGGTCAGTATCCTGCGGATATTGATGAAGTTGACGGTTATATTCTTACCGGCAGTAAGAGTAGTGTTTATGATGATGTTGCGTGGATCAATGAGCTGGGTGAGTTTGTGCGGCAATTGCATCAGTGCAAGAAAAAGCTTTTAGGGATTTGTTTTGGTCATCAGATGGTGGCGCAGGCTCTGGGTGGTAGCACGCAAAAATCGGACAAAGGCTGGGGGATTGGTGTTAAGGATGCCAGTTTTGATGCCGAGGCGGTTCGGGGGTTAGAGGCGTTTTCCGGTAGCGAATCGTTTAAGCTTATTTATAGTCATCAGGATCAGGTGATAAGCCCTGCGCGGGGGAGCGTGGTGTTGGCGGGAAATGCGTTTTGTCCGGTGGCGATGACGGCGATTGAGGAGCATGTTTTGACGTTTCAGGGACATCCGGAGTTTAGTGCGGGGTTTGCCAGGGCGGTTTATGATTTTCGGCGGGAGGGGTATCCGGAGGATTTGTATAAGGAGGCAGTTGAATCGCTGGGGGATGAGGCGGATTCGGAGGTTGTGGCGAATTGGATGATTGATTTTTTTATTCAATGAGGTTGGAGTTTTGGGTTAGTGGGTAAAGGCGGCGATTTGCTATTTTTCTTAATTGCTTACAGGGTTTGTTTTACGGGGTGCCCCGCTGGGCAGTCACTTTTCTTTGCTTGTGCAAAGAAAAGT
>CBFHXO010000109.1:0-9063 GCA_965659815.1 Pseudomonadales bacterium | reverse complement strand
GCGAACACAAACCCTGATGAGCTAAACCGTCTCTTAAATCAGGCAGCGAACGGTCCAACTATCTTTGACGACGTACAGGTATTGATTATGGAGTAGTATTGCCAGTAAAATTTTTTTGCTTATCAGCATTTCTATCAACTGTAAGCCATTGTTTGTATTAAAACGGAAAGTGTTAGCTCGAATCCTCGGTACGTTGCCGTACACTTACTTTCCAGGCAAGCCCTTTCGACCACTCAGGCACCTCACTAAAAACTGTATCGCAATAAAAGCGCGTCACTCGAGCCAAGCTGCCTGTCACTGTAAAGACCCGCTTACCCTGCACTCGACTGCTGACCGTCACGCAGCTCTGCACACTCCTCTTCTAGGCTTACAATCGCCTGCTCTGCTTCTTGTAACTTGCGCTTTAAGCCAATAACCGCACCAGTAGTGCCTTTTTCACTACCTTCAGTATCCTGCAACCGCTGCCCTAATTCGGCATTCTCTGCTTCTAAACGCTCAATGCTCATTAGCAGCTCACGACTTTCTTCAGTGAAATTAACAATAATCTCTCGCATGGTGGCTATATCGCCCGACTCCACCGTCTCACTTAACGCTTTTAATTGCGCCTCTAGCACCGCGTTTTCTTTGGCTAAATCATCTGCCTTGGCATCGGCAAATATCTTAGCCTGCTCCGCCACACGCTGCGCCTCTAAGGCCGCCTGAATATCTTGCTCTGATTGTGCTAACGGAGCAGCAACCACAGTATCTCTATTATCACCAGCAGAACTGTTGACCCGAAACGCGTCTAGCTCTGCCTGTAGGTCAATAATGCTTTGCTGAGCACGCTCGATATTTTGTGCCGCATTATGCGCATCGTTAACCGCACTTAACTTTAACACTTCTAATTGCTGGCGTAAGTCAGCAACCAACTGGGAATCCACAGACTCCGCCGCAGCAATCGCATGGCTATCACTTTGACTATTATCAATGTCGCCAGATTCCGCTTTTGTATCTGCTGCCTCGTGAATTAAACGCTGAATATGCGCCCGCTGAGTGTCAACAATTTGCTCAAGATCATCGGACTGCCGACGAAGCCTCATTGCCACTACTGCAAATAGAATACAACCCACCAACAGAATGACCCAAAAGCCACTGGCGAGAATCAATGCGAGACCTGATAGATTCATAGCTACCACATAGGGTAATAATTATTGCCTAAATACACGCGCAACATTAAACGGCTTATCAACGTTGGAACGTAAAGGGTTAATATCCAGCCCACCCCTGCGGGTATATTGTGCGTAAACTGTCAGCTCGATTGGCTGGCACTGCTGCATGATATCACTGTATATTTGCTCAACACACTGCTCGTGAAAACCGCAATGCTGACGATAACTAACAATATAACGCAGCAAACTGGCAGGCTCAATTGACTGGCCGGAATAACAAATATGTACCGTACCCCAGTCAGGTTGGGTAGTAACCGGGCAATGACTACGCAGCAGGTGAGAGTAGTGCCACTGGTTTTGTCGCAGCTCACCCTGTTCACCACTGGCACTTAACGACAGTAACGCCGCATCACGCTGGTACTGCTCACAAGCGATATCTATAGTATCGAGCAAGCCTTCAGGGTGTTCGGCCAGCTGGCTGTTCAGAGCACCCGGAGCAAACTCGCCCTGGGTAACCGGTGCCAACTCGACAAGAACAGCCGCCTGCAAAAGTGCCGTAAGATCAGACTGAATTCGCGCGACAACAGCGCTCCCGTTATCAAAGCGCTCATTGTGCAAACTGTTTAAATACAGTTTTAACGATTTTGACTCGACGATAGCAGGCGAGTTTAGTGGCACCGTCATACTCGCAACCGCCACTTGCGGCAAACCCCTGGCATTTAACCACGATAACTCATAACACTGCCATAAATCGTGGCCATAGTGTGCCTGCGCGAGATGCTCTACAGTCCTGCGGTAGTCGGCACGTTGAATTGCATGCAACAGCTCGGGACTGTATCGATCGACATAGTCACTCCCCTTACCTAATGCCGAGTCTTGCGCATACTGAATACTGTTTGGCGTGTTATTCAAGTTCGGTATCCAAGTTGCTATCTGCTAGCTTCATCATAAACGCTTTACCCAAAACCGCGAGTCATTTTAGTATTATGTATAACCACACACAGTAACACGCTAACTACGCAAGCGCTCAGCACGTGTGAGTAAATACAGCGAATAGCTAAATCCTGCAACAATAAACACAGCAAGCATCGCGTAGGCCTGAGCAATACCCACATCGCTAACACCTAAAATGCCATAGCGAAAACCGTTAACCATATATAATATGGGGTTAATTAACGAAACATTACCCCAAAACTCCGGTAACAAATCAACCGAATAAAATACCCCACCCAGATAAATCATGGGGGTTAACACAAAGGTCGGGATAATAGATATATCATCAAAGCTCTCAGCAAATACCGCATTAATAAAACCGGCCAAAGAAAATACCACTGAGGTTAAAAACACCATACTAATGGTAATAAACCAGTTGTGAACTTGCAGCTCGGTAAAAAACAGGGCCAGCACCGTAACAATAGCACCTACAGCCAAACCACGCGCCATGCCGCCAACCACATAGCCCAATAATATAACTACTTCAGTTACCGGCGAGACCAGCATTTCTTCGATATTGCGCTGGAACTTGGTACCAAAAAACGACGACACTACATTGGCATAGGAGTTTTGAATAATCGCCATCATGATTAAACCTGGCACGACAAACTGCATATAGTCGAAACCACCCATCTCACCAATACGCGAACCAATCAGGCTACCAAAAATAACAAAATACAGCGCGATAGTAATTGCCGGTGGCACCAGGGTCTGAACCCAAATACGCATAAAGCGTCGAATCTCACGCTGGACTATAGTTTTAAATGCAACCCATTGACCGTACATATTCATGCTGCATCCCCTTGTGCCGCATCGCCGGTCGCGGTTTCGTCATCCGGCGCGTTTAACACCGAGACGAACATCTCCTCCAAACGGTTGGCTTTGTTACGCATACTGGTAATAGTTACTCCCTGATCCGCCAAACATTCAAACAACTCGTTCATGGTTTGCTTTTGGTCAACCTCAACCTCCAGGCAGTGTTCATCAATAACGCGACTTATAAACCCGGGCACTTCCAGGTCATTACGCAAACTGGTTTTCGTATCGAGAACAAACACTTCACGCGTCAGCTTACGCAATAGCGCTTTCATACTGGTATTTTCGATAATCGAGCCAGAATCGATAATCGCGATATTGCGACACAGACTTTCAGCCTCTTCTAGGTAGTGAGTTGTCAATATAATCGTTGTGCCGTTGGCGTTAACTTTTTCAAGAAACTCCCACATGGAGCGCCGCAGTTCAATATCCACACCGGCGGTAGGCTCGTCGAGAATAAGCAGCCTGGGTTCGTGCACCAACGCCCGGGCAATCATAAGCCGGCGCTTCATACCACCGGATAAATTGCGCGACACTGTATCGCGCATTTCCCATAAATCGAGCAGCCGCAAATATTTTTCGGCGCGCTCCAGCGCGACCGAACGCGGCAGGCCATAATAGCCGCCCTGGGTGACAACGATATCCTTAACCTTTTCAAACTGGTTAAAGTTAAACTCCTGTGGCACGACGCCGATGCATTGCTTGGCCTCGGAAAAATGCGTATCAATATCAAAGCCAAATACGCTAACCTTACCGTCAGTTTTACCCACTAGCGAGCAGATAATACCGATAGTGGTCGATTTACCTGCACCATTAGGGCCAAGCAAAGCGTAAAAATCGCCGGCCTGTACGGTAAGGCTTATGCCTTTTAGCGCTTCAAAACCATTGCCGTAGACCTTGCGCAGGCCCAAAATTTCCAGTGCAGCACTCATCGATTGTTTATTACTCCAGCGTCGTCGCTTGATCACTATATCGCTTGATCATTATGAAGCGGCGCAGAATTGCGCCAAGGAGGGAATTGTGGCACGAAACGTCACGCAGCGCAGTGACAAATGCACAGGCGCTACGCAGCGATTGCGGGAGTTACAGCAAAGCTTGCGACCTCGCTTTATCAGCCCCGCTAGGCATTGGTGTCGAAATCCGCTTTTAGCCCCATCAGCGCCATTCGCATTTTAGACGCCTTCGGGTAGCCGATATACTGAGTCATAAAACGCACCGCCTCTTCGAGCTGAGCGTAGGTCAACTCGCCACGTTTCATTGCCGAGCGCGCCTGGATGGTAAAGGTCATTTCTTCGCCCTGAGCGGCAATTGCACCAAGCAGCATTAAACGACGCTGCTCTATCGACAGAATATCGTTACCCCATAGCTCGCTGAACAGGCTTTCGAGCATAAAGTCAAAAAAGTTATCTTGGCCAGGCTCCGGTGGCTGGGGTAAATCATTGCAATACACCTCGTTAAACATGGCTATGCCTTTTTCGCGCTTACTCATTACTGACTCCCAGTTGGTTATTGTGATTGTTCTTTTGTGGCCACGAAGCCAATTCGGTTAATCAAGCGTGCCAAACATCCAGTCGAATAATGGTGTAATCGAACTGTAGTTACCCATATTCATATTTTTATGATGAATGGAATGCTTCGTCGTTAAATAATCAATCGTTTTAAAAGGAAAGCTATCAACATTAAACTTAGTATGGTTAATGGTATTAATTTGCGACCAAATTACAAAGGCAAAAGCCGCAGCCACTACATGTAAACCACCAAACGCCGCGCTGACCAGCGTTATAGAAACCACATAAATCATTAAACCAATGAACGTTTCCAGGGGATGCACATAAAGCGAATCAATATGAGAAATATCCCTTGCTTGATGATGCAAACCGTGCACCTTACGCAGCAAGTCACCATGAAATATAAAGCGATGGGTAAAATAATAAATAAAATCATAAACCAACAGCACTGCTACAATATCAACAATGTATCGCCACCAGGGTAGGCTAGACAGCGTAAGTACCGAAGGTGCAACCACCAAAATCAACAGCGCACTAATAAACGCGCCAACCCGACTATTGGCCCGCATAACCGGCGGGTATTTGGGGTTAGCTCGCTTGCGCTTATCTTCTTCGCGGTTCCACTCTCGCATTCTTTGCAGGGCTGGCACCTTAAACGCAAAATACACGCTGGCGCGCATTAACAACACCACCATCAGCATATAAATCAAGGCCACTTGCCATTGATAAGCGCTGAGCAAATCATAAATTAAATCCATCGTATTAACTCCTCTTGCTCTTTAGTCCAGCGTCCCAAACATCCAATCGTATAATGGTGACAGCGTTGAATAATTGCCGTGATGCATATCGATATGGTGCACTGCATGCTTTGACGTGAGGTAATTGACAACATTGTAGGGAAAGCCTGTCAGGTTAAACTTGGTGTGGTTAACCTGGTTAACATTATTAAAAATAAACTGGGCAATAATAAAGCTCAGCGCATGGTAATCGCCAAAAGCAAAGCCCAGACCAATGGCCGTACCCATAAATAGGGTTAAACCAATTGCCGTTTCTAAGGGGTGTACATACTGGCTATCGACATAGGAAATATCCCTGGCCTGATGATGTAAACCATGCACCCGCTTTAACAACTTGCCATGAAAAATAAAACGATGAGTCAAGTAGTAAAGAAAATCGTAAACCAGCAGTATAAGCAATGCATCGGCGAAGTACTTCCAGACTGGTTGCGCCTCTAAAGTCACTACGAATGGAATTAGCAATAAAAAGAACACCAAGTGCATGTACATGCCCACCTGTCGGGTTTGCTTACGTATCGGCGCGTATTTGGGTAGTGCTTTTTTGGGTTTATCTTCCTCGCGATTCCACTGTCGCATTTTTTGCACACCCGGCAACGAAAACGCAATCTTCCAGGCGATTTTGGTCGCAATAATCAACCCTAGCAAATGCACCAATAGCCCCTGCCAATTGTAGTGCTCAACTAACCATTCAATACTCACAAATATACCCTCTCACTAACTGGCACTTAAGCCAAAGTTTCAAGTTAATCTAATAATTGCGCTAAGCGCCGAGCATTGGCCGGGCCTAAATGCGCTTTTAACTGTTGCGCCAATAAAGCCAGGTCAGGCGAATCTTGCTGCACACCCGCGGCATCAGCTGACGCACCCATAATCTGGATTAATGGCCGATCAAAAACGTCTTCTTCGAGCCTGAGTGCATGATAGAGCCCCGCCGAAAATTCTTTAAACTGTTTAAAACTGCTTTGAGGATTGCCTTGCTGCTCAGCAATAAGCGCCTCAAACTCATCTTCTAATTGCGCCACCGATGCAATGGAGTCAGCAATAAGCTGCCAACCCTGCTTGGTAAACACCAGCAGCGATGAACGCTTCATAGGCACTTCTGCTTTCGCCGTGAAGGCCGACTGGCGCTCAATATAACCAAGCTTGACCAGCTCGCTCGCAATCGCGCTGATTGCCTGCTTACTGACATTATGGGTTTGCGCCATTTGCTGTATGCGCCCGCCACTTAAGCCAATCAGCGTCAACACCGAAGCGTGCGCCATAGCAATATCGGGATGGCCTTTTTCCATGGTGAGCGCCATTAAGCGTTGGCCCAGATAATTTTCCAGTGGCGGCAGCACCGAACCCAACAGCTGCGCGGTGGTTAAGCGCGACAAGTCCAAACTGGCAGGTAATAACGATAGCCCCCTGGCTAACACGCCCAGCGTCTGGGCAAATAACGCTAACGGTTCGTTCAGGCCACTCGTAATGTTCACGTATGCTGCACGTTCTTGATAAAGGCGCTCTACCCCGGCCAAAGCCGCTTGCCCATCGGCCGCTAGCTTGCCACCTTTACGCGTTAAGTGAATCAATCGCGCCCTGCCATCATCAGGGTCTGCGACACGTTCAATATAATGATGGCGTTCCAGCTGGTTAAGAATCTGGTTGCATACCTGCTTACTAATGCCCTGCTGGGCAGCCAACTGTGACGGCCGAATGCCACCGTTGCCACTATGCCCCTGCTGCCGCGCCAGGGCGGCAATAAACGGCTCATAGTTCAAACGCAAACCGTCGTAGCCCGATTCTGTCAGGCTGTTCATCAGCTTTAGCTGCATATGCCGCGAGAGTGCCATAATATGGCGAGCTGAATTGTCGGCGTAGGCCTGCCATAACAAACGATTAGACTCAGCGGCGACGCCTTTTTGCGCGGACACGGTTTTTTGATTCTGCTTTGAACCCATATGACAAATAGTAAATACGTATTGACTAACTGTCAACGCAAATTTACCATCTATCATCTTGCTATTGCGAGAATAAAGCCAACACCAGGAATAACTGAGAAGAAAATGACGCAGAGTGACAGCAGCATCAATGGCAAGGTTTATATCGTTACCGGCGGCTCCAAGGGCTTTGGGCTAGGCATCTGCGAGGCTCTGCTGGCACGCGGCGCCAAGGTCGGTATGCTGGCACGCAATCAGGCCGATCTGCATGCGGCGTCGGCACAGCTGGCTGAGCGCTTTGGCACAGACAAAATCCAAACCGCCATCTGTGATGTCAGCAGCGGCAAGCAAGTCACCACGGCCTTTAACGCCATCAAGCAGCATTTTGGTCAACTCAATGGCGTTATTAACAACGCAGGTCTGGCAAGACCTGGCAGCGTAGAAACACTGCGCGAAGACGAAGTGCTGTTACAAGTGAATACCAATTTTGTTGGCACTGCGCTGTGTTGCCAGGCGTCCATACCGCTGCTGCGAGGCGAAGACAACCCTCGCATTATCAATATCTCCTCGGCCAGCGCCTGGCATTACGATGAAATGCTGCATCTATCCATTTATGCAGCGAGCAAAGCGGCTGTCGAACGCTTTACCCGTGACTTAAGGCTTGAGTGCCAAAAAGACAATATAGGCGTGACTTGTATTCGGCCAGGCGCCGCATGGACCAGCTTTGCCGAAGGCTGGGATGAAGAAAGAACCATGGCCGGTGTCAACGAATGGACCGAGCGCTTTGGCAATGTCTCGGATAGCGGTATGGAAATTTCGCATGTAGCCGACTCCATTTGCCACGCACTGTCCTACCCCGCTGGCGTTGCGGTTGACCTGTTAGAAGTCAGACCCAATCGCATTGATCAAAAACAAGCCTGGTAACACCCGCTATCAAGCAACCGCACAAAGAAGGTTATTAGCAATGAAAAAATACGACGGCCTTAACGAAGCCATGGTCAAACAGTTTGCACCGCAACCCGGCAAGCGCGCCCTGCTGCCGACCATAAGCGATAAAGCCGCCGTTGCCTTGATGTGTCGCATGCTATTTAAAGAAGGCTGGAACGAACATATCGCCGGGCATATTACCCATCGCCTGCCCAATGGCAATATTCTAACCAACCCTTGGGAACTGGCCTGGGATGAATTAACTGCCAGCGACATTGTCACGCTGGACCCAAGCGGCAAAATTCTCGATAGCGATTGGAACGTGACGCCTGCACTGGGCTTACACTTGCAACTGCACGCCACCCGGCCCGATGCCCATGTCGTGATTCACAACCATGCGCACTGGAGTGGTATCTGGGCCAATATGCATCGAGTACCACCGATTTACGACCAAACCGCCGCACATGTATCAGGCGAACTGCCGCTGTACAATGAGTATGAAGGTCGCTTTGATAATGACGATGCAACCGCAGCAGCGGTTAAGGCGCTGGGCGATGCCAAGTGGGCATTACTGGCCAATCATGGCACCCTAGTGGTGGGTAAGGATTTACGCCAGGCACATTTACGCGCTATTACCCTCGAGTGGCGCTGCAAACGCGCATTCGAAGTCGAACTCGGCGGCGGCGGTGTACCCATGAAACCAGAAGAAGCCGATAAAGTATCAATTACCGATGATAATGGCTTTCCATTTTTATGGGAGGCAATGGCACGCCGCGAAATTAAAGCCGACCCTACCGTGCTCGACTAGCAGGCGCGACCATAAATGGTGGGTGAATTGGATAGCGGATGAATTGCATGTTGGATAAATTGAATGGTGGATAAATTGAATGCCGCTCGTTGGTTTTTTTGTTGACGATCTCGCAGATAAAAAGCAAACATTTTGCAGTATGAAAAA
>CBFHXO010000108.1:0-9084 GCA_965659815.1 Pseudomonadales bacterium | reverse complement strand
ATGGAAGGTTGGCTGGATTCCTGCGGCCATGCACTATTTAATCAGCCTGAAGCTGTACCTGAAGATGGCTCAATTAGGGAGTTCTATCGAACACTACTTTACGGCTGCAAGGTATTTAACAAATCGCGCTTTGAATGGGTCCATAAAACACATGTCGAAACGGTTAAAAGATATTTTAGTGGGGATAACAACAGCCAGCTTTTGATAATGGATATAGCTGGTGGTGATCAGTGGGATCCTCTTTGTCGCTTCCTGAATAAACCCGTTCCGCCGATCGATTTTCCGCTTGAAAACACGAGAAGACTCTCGCCATAAAGCTAACTAAACTCAAAGTATTATTATTCATGATAATTTCATTAGTCTGTCACACCGGCTTCATGTATTTTCTCTAGTTTAGCAAACGAACATCGTGTTCCCGTTCTGGAAGATACAGTACAAATTAAAGCGTTTCCTTAACAATACAATAAAGTTAATTATCCAAGAGCCAGGATCATAAGACTTTGTAACCTTTGTGCTGTATCTTCCCTTTTTTTTTTCAAGATGAAACCTCCAAACTCTCAAAACCTGCTGTGTATATAATTGCTGCTAAAATTGATTTGGTGTGTTGTCCCGTCAAAAGCAGAAAGAGATGTTATTGAACTAGGCCACGATACCTTTTAAACCGATGGCGTGTTTTATTGGCAATAGCCGCCAAGGACAGCATAGCAGGCACTTCAACTAGCACACCTACAACGGTGGCCAAAACTGCGCCAGATTTCAGCCCAAAAAGGCTGATTGCAACAGCTACGGCCAATTCAAATAAGTTAGGCGTACCGATTAGCGCTGCAGTTGCCCTCGTGTTAAAGGGCGCACACCACAGATACGCCCAGCCATAAGCAAGGAAAATTCGTAACTTTGTACTAGGAGCGGGATTGGGATTAGGCCAATGACGAGCTGCTTGTCGAGAATAGCCTGAATTTGAAAACCGAAGAGCAGAACCACAGTAACCAACAGCCCCATGATTGAAATCGGTTTGATCATTTCAATAAAGCCAATAATTCTTTCATGATCGCCAGAACCATCCAGCATTTTACGGGTAATGTAGCCAGTAGCTAGGGGAATCACCACATACAGCACTATAGAAGAGCAAAAATGCCTCGATCGGAGCAAAGGAAATACGGTGATACAGCGCTAACCGCAACAGCATCGTAACTGCTGGCGGGGTTGTCGTTGATAAGCAATATATAAATACTGTTGTTGTTGCTGTTGGCCTCTACATCATAGTTGTCGGTAATCGATGTGCTGGTAGCGGGACTGCTAACAGACCCGCCGACGCTTGCGCAAACAAGTAGGGCAAGTGCGAATAACTGCCGGATTAACAGCACGTTACATTGTTTTTTCGACTTAGGTATATAGTTAGACATTGTTGCTGTTTATGTCCGCTAGCTTATGGATTTTTATTGTTATTCTCAGCAGCAAAAAATTATACGTGGTTGCTAATCAGTTAGGATAACAGCAAAGCCTGAGCTGAATATAAATAAGCCAGATGCCGATGCCTGGCTTAGCACAAGCACGGTTCTTCGAACGCTGGTCTTTAAATACAGGCCTTTAAAAACAGATTCTCAATAACAGATCTTCAACTATAGGCCGCGCCCGTGGGCAGTTGTGCAACCGCCGCTGCGGTTTCCAGATCGCGGTAGGCAGTTGCCAGGCGAATATGATTACACACGGTAATATCCCAGCCGTAGTTGTCAATCGGTGTTGTTAGCCAGCCAATATAAAAACACCAAACCGCTGCATGGCGGTACTCTAAAAACGCCTGCTCAAAACTCGGCGGTAAAGCTACGCCATTACTCGCCAGATCGGCGAGATAAAAGTGAATTAAATCCTTCTCGTTAGCACGTCGCTCTTCAACCGATAAGCCTGTGATAATGACATAGCTAACATCGTGCATGCAGTAACCGCGCGCCATTAATTGCCAGTCGTAAAGTCCGGCACCACCGTCTGGCCTGGCATAGGTATTACCAACATGCGTATCGCCATGGCATAAGGTCGGTGTGAGTGTGGCCTGGTGTTGCTGCACCGTGCGTAACTGCTGGTAGAGTGCTTGCGGCGTTTGTCCTACGCCCTGAACAAGCTCGCGTTTAAATTGATTGTTGTCAACTTCGGCTTGAATCACTGCAGGTACTAAATCGGGGTGATTAAAGAGTTCGTATAACTCACCCTCGGTGTGCGGTTTAATCCAGTCTAGCTCGCGGTAAAATTTATCGCTGTTCCAAAACGTGGCGTGCAGCTTTGCCAGTTGGCTTAGCACCGCTTTAATATGGGCAACGCCTGGTGATGTTGTGACGTTGGGAAAACTCACGCCGCGCACTCGCAAGTCCTCTAGCGCGAGGCCAAAGCTTGCGGTGTTTTCGTCAAACATGCCGCCGATACACACCGGGGCTTCAATATCCAGCTCAGGCCGCAAGCGGGTATAAAATGCCACTTCATTGCGATACAGCGGCCGCGGCGCAATATCGGGGCGGCACACTTTGATGATCAACTGTTTTGGCAGGGTCTCGCTTCCTTGCCCCTGGTAAGATAACGCCACTTCAACACGGCCAGCCGTTGATACCGGCTCGCTGCCGTCGCCAAATGACAGCTCCTTGATAATTGAAAACTGGTCGACAGTCACATCCGGGTGCAGTGTTTGAATCAGCGTATTCAGGCTGGCTGTATTCAGGTCTTTAGCATCGGTTGGGAAAACACCGGATTCATTGCTCATGCGCTTATCTCCTGGGTTTATTGCTGTATATATTGTTGTCGATATTGCTGTTCCAGATATCGTTGTCGGTCACTCGTGTAAGGTTTCTAATCCTTCAAAGGCATTGTTATCGCGCCAATCCTGTAAAATTTTAAAATATTCGGTAGTGTTGGTGATAAACGTATTTTGGCCTGGCCTGGCATCAGGGTTGCCCTCGTTGTTGTAAAAACTCGGCGTACACTCGGCAATTAATTGTTTCATGGGGCTGTTTTGCGCGAGAATTTTTTCTACCCACTCGGTTTCGGCCTGTGCGTCGACATCTACACTGCGCAAGTCACGAGCCTTGCTTTGCTCTATCACATAAGCAATATGTTTGGCTTGCTCATCGAGCGTATGGGTAAAGTTTATCGTGTTGGTGCTTTGGTCATTGGATAAAATAAACAGGTTGGGAAACCCGCGGGTATGTAAACCAAATAGTGACGATACGCCATTAGCCCATTTGTCGGCCAGTGACAGGCCGTTCTTACCAATAATAGTGCATTGCAAACGTCGGGTGATGGTTGCAAAAAAATCAAACCCGGTGGCAAATACCAGGCAGTCAACCGGATAGGTCTCACCGTTGACCACCACGGCGTTGGGCAGAATTTTTTCAACGCCGCGCCCCTGGGTGTCAACCAGCGTCACATTATCGCGGTTATAGGTGTCGAGATAGCTGTCGTGAAAGCAGGGACGTTTGCACCACTGGCGATACCAGGGTTTAAGTGCTTCGGCGGTTTCGCTACTGTTAACCTGTTGTTCTACCCGGGCTCGCAGCTGCGACATTTTTTTCAGATCAACCACTTCACTCATTTGCGCCATGGCCTCTTCGCTTTCGGGCAGGCCATGCTCGGCGATATGTTCTTGGGTCATATGCACGACTGAGGTCCAGCCGTCGCTCACCAGGTCTTCTTCTACCGGTACGCCCGAAAGCAAACAGTTGAAGTTATCGATCCGTTCGCGCTGCCAGCCGGGCTGTAGTTGATTTTGCCATTCGGCATCGGTGGGTTGGTTATTGCGTACATCTATTGATGAGGGCGTGCGCTGAAAGACGTAAAGCTGTTGCGCATCAATGGCCAGCTCGGGAATGCACTGAATCGCCGTTGCGCCGGTGCCGACAACGCCAACGCTTTTATTCTTAAGCTTGCTCATGCGCTCGGTTGGGCTGCCGCCGGTATAGTCGTAGTCCCAGCGGCTGGTATGAAAAACGCGGCCTTCGAAATCATGGATGCCGGGGATATCGGGTAATTTCGCGCGATGTAATATGCCCGCTGAGGTGCAGACAAAGCGGCATCGCATATTGTCGCCGCGATCGGTTTTAAGCAGCCAGCGTGCGCTGTCTTGGTCCCAGCGCAATTCGGTGGCCTGGGTTTGAAAGCAAGCCTTATCGTAAACGCCGTGGGTTTTGGCAATGCGTTCGCAGTGTTCGCGAATCTCAACGCCGCTGGCATATTTCTCACGCGGTATATAACCCAGCTCTTCGAGTAGGGGCATATAGATATAGGCTTCGGTATCACAGCGCGCACCGGGAAACCGGTTCCAGTACCAGGTGCCGCCGACATCGGCGCCTTTTTCGATAATGCGTACGTCGCAAATGCCTTGTTGGTAGAGTCGCGCGGCGGTTAACAGGCCGCCAAAACCGCCGCCAATAATAATGACATCCACTTCGTCGTTGATGGGTGCGCGGTCAAAGTCGGGATTGGCAAAGGGGTCGGCAATAAAGTGCGTGAATGCTTCGGTGCCGTAATTAAACTGCGCCGTGCCATCACTGCGGAGTCGCTTGTCACGTTCTTGCTGGTATTTTTTTCTGGCGGCAACAATATCGAGTGACGGATCGCCGGAAGAGTGACTATTCATAAAATTGTGGTGCCTGCTAAATGATTAACAATTTTTATTAGTAAATTAGCATACATCAGCAACATGACTGTAAAGGTTGCTGTTATGAAAGACTCGCTGGTCGATCGTATTAGCCGTTGTGCATTGACCGCTTATGCCGCAACAAGTGTGCGAATTTGTTCAACCACTGTTTTTTCCTGGTCGAGATAGATCCCGTCGGCAAAGGCAATGGATGACGCGATGTAAGGCATCAGCGCCGAAACCAGCGGGTAGTCGCTTAAACCGCTTAATTGCTGTGTAAGCTGTAGTTCACCGTTTTCAATCAGTGCCAGGCTGTGTTCAAACGCCTGCTCGGCGCCTTCGTTGTTGACATCGGAGTCGGGCAGTCCTGCCAAGTGGGCACAAATAATTTGATAAACGTCCTGTTCAGTGCGGCTGACAGTGAAATCAATCGCGGCAACCGATGCGGCAACGCTTGCTACCGCCTGGATCAGTTGGCCGGGCTTAAGGTATTTAATTTCTTTTGATAGCGCTTTTTGGTTCATGACAATCAGCCGCCCGGCAATTTGGTCGGGTGCTTTTGAGCGATTGATATGAAACCACATGGGTACCAGCCAGCCTATCACTGCGCCAACCGCGGCGCCTTTTATAACAAACCAGCCAAACGCCGTTTTGCCACGGTAGTCGGGCGCCTTGGTGGCGTGGCCTTCGAAGGGGCCTAGTCCTTCCATCCAGCAAAACGCAACTACCGATGCGAGGGCCAGCGCTGAAACTGCTATCATCACATCGACGCAGCGTTGGTAAGAACACAATCGGTCGGTGGCACCGCGACTTTGGTGTTTGTCCAAAATCCAAGACACAGCAATGGCCAGCGCCAGCGATTGCACTGCATAAGGAAAACTCCAGCGCAGGTCTTGCAGTACTTTGGCAAGGTTGGCTTCACTGGTGTCACCGCCAAGCATATTCATCGCGTAGCGAAAACTCATGGTAACTACAAACCAGCCCAGCGCGGTGATTAGCCCAACCAGTGAATAAGCAAACCACGAGCGCTGCCGGGTTAACTCGTTATAGCCCATGCCCACGCGTCGCTTTAAATCAAACGCCAGCACCAGTGCGGCGCCGTAAGTAAACAGCATTAGAAAAGTAATAAAAAATACTTTGCCAAACTCGCGCGATGGCACGGGTTTATTCAGTTCCTGGGTGATCGACAGCACTAAAAACGTCAAAAAAATAGCCGCAAAGGCTGCGAGAATTTGCCCTGGCGATAGGCGGTCAAAACCCTGGCTTGCGCTTTCAAAGCCTAGCTGTGTAATGCGGGCGCTGCGGCCGGCCTCGGACAGTTCGGTAATGCAAACCGCTCGCCCAACCAGCACGCTGGTATCGCGAAACAACTCGGTATTGGAGCGATCGAGAAAACGTTCGATTTTACCCAGAATTTGCGGCTGCAGTTGTTCGGCTTTAACTTCAGAGAACTCGTGATTAATTTGTTCTCGCAACTGGTTAAGGCGACTTAATTCTTCGCGCTGTTCGAGCATAAACCGGCGCATGCGTCCCATATCGTCGTCTTTCCACTCTTCGAGACTGTCGAGCAATGCATTGGCGCGCGCCCAGCGATAGTCAAAATCGGTACTGCTGGCGGCGTGCAATGGTATCAGTTCAATATCCAGTTGCTGGCAGCGCTTGGCCAGCAATTGCAGTTGGCGGGGTGAAAAATTAAATCGCGCCCGGCGCATGGCGGCGGCCATTTTGTAAACGTGGTTAGGTATATTGCCGCGATCCCAAAAGGTATTTAGCAGCGCCTGTTCGTAGCGCGAGAGCCACGGTAGCGAGGGCAGCAGTGTGGTAAGAAACAGCGCTGATACCATGGGCGCACTCAGCTTGCGCAGCTCATCGGGAACGCTGCCAATTATCTGGCCGGTGGCCAGGCCGTAAACCCAGCCAATGGTTTCGGGGGAGCTGTTCAATACCGCGCCAAAAAAAACATAAAGCGTCAGTACCGACAGCAGGTAAAAAGTAAAGTACAGACTGAAATTTTGAAAAGTCGTTGAAGCTCGGTTGCTTGCCGGTGTGTTATAGCGACGAAACGCGTTGACGCCAACAAAAACGCCACCTACGGTCCATTCGAGAAGACTGATTGATTCCATTGTGCTCTCCTTAACCAGGCATACATGCCTTGCTTATGCACTCACTAAAACGTGTTAGGGGTGAATCTACCGACGCGTTTATACGCCATCGAGCCACGGCTGTCCACGGTGCTGTGCTAGATGCCCGCGGACATTACAGCTTCGCGCATTGAAAATGTAATGCTGTGGCTATAGTCTCAACTTTTTATAACGTTTGGTATTCAGGCAAGCGTTGTAACTCTTGATCAATCCAGGTGTTCAATACAGGTATTAAAAACAGGTGATCAACCCGATGCCCGGTCGCAAGCGAAAATGGTTTTACAAGGCACTATTGGTGTTGCTTGTGTTGGGCTGTGTGGTTTTTATTTTTCGCGATGCAATACTGAACCTGCTGATCACTCACTTTTGGGACGAAGATCCCAAGCTATGGGAGCGGGAAATTATTGCCTTTGAAAAAGCGGCCAGCGCGAGCCCACCGCCGCGTGATGCAATTGTTTTTATTGGCAGTTCCAGTATTCGGCTATGGTCTTCGCTGCATGCTGACATGCATCCTGTGCCGGTTATACAGCGTGGCTTTGGTGGCGCGCGAATGCACGATGTCGTTTTCTATGGTGCGCGATTGTTGCAGGTGGAGCAGCCGCGGGCGTTGGTGGTTTTTGTTGGTACCAATGACATTCATCCGGGTATGGTCCAGGAACCCACCGTACTGTTAAATCGATTCCAGCAGTTTGTCGCGATAGCTCGGGCAGAGTTTGCTGAGATTCCGATTTACTATATCGGCATTACACCGTCGCCATTGCGCTGGGAGGTATGGGACATTGCCCAGCAAACCAACGCTTTGATTGCTGACTATGCGGCCAGTGATCCGCAATTGCATATCATTGACACCGCACCGCATTTGCTGGGTGCAAGTGGTGAGCCCAACCCTAAGAACTACCGGTTTGATGGTTTGCATCTTAGTGAAAAGGGTTATGCAATTTGGGCGGAGATTATCCGCGCAAGGTTGTTGGCCGATTTCCCCGACTATATCAGTAACAGTTTATCAAAGTAGTTTTAAGTGAGTAGGTTATGACCGGATCGATAGGCCCGCTGTTGGCGGCAGATGAGCAGTTTAATCACCAGGTAGTTGAGACCTTTGCGACGGTTGGGCAGAGTGACCCGGCGTGGACGGAAAAGGTCTGCGGTATGGCGGCAGCGAAGGACGGTTCGCTGCAAATTGCCTTTGGTTTTGGCAAGTACACGAATCGCAATGTGGTTGATGCTTATGCGGGTATTGGGCGTGGTGTTGAGCAGTGGGTGGTGCGGGGGAGTAGAGCATTGCATACCGACCCTGAGACGGTCAATGTCGGCCCGATTCGTTATGAGATTATTGAGCCATTAAAAAGTGTGCGTATATCGTTAGACGCCAATGACCAGCAGCCGATTGCGTTTGAAATTACTTTTGAGTCGGTAGCCGCTTGTGTGGTTGAAAACCGAGAAGACCGTCGTGATATGCATGGGTTTCGCAAAGCCACTGATCAGATTCGTTATCACCAGACGGGGGTGGTGAGTGGCTGGTTAGAAATTGATGGTGAGCGGCATGGTATTGATGCGGCGGATTGGGTTTCGACTCGTGATAAATCCTGGGGGATACGGCCGGCGGTTGGTATTCCGCCGCAGGATGTTGAGCCGGATTACCAGCGGCATATTCCGCAGGCCTTGGCGATTTGGAATCCGATTTTGTTTCAGCGCACTGATGGCAGTCATTATGCGTTTCATCATTATTACTTATTGTTTTCGGGGCCGGGGTTTAAGCACCAGCGGGTGCAGGGTGGTTTTGAAGACGAGCAGGGGCAGACGGATATTGTTACGGATATGACGCCGGTGTTGCGGTTTGATTCGGTGACCAAGCGATTGCAGGGAGGGGAGTTTAATTTTGTATTGGCCAGTGGTGCCGAGCGTAAGTTGGTGTTTAGTAAATTGTCCGAGACCGGGTTTTACTTGGGGGCGGGGCATTATCATGGTGGGGATGGGCATTATCATGGTAGTTGGCGTGGTGAGAGTCATTTGGATGGGGATTATGTGAGGGATGCGGCTCAGCCTGAGGTGATTGAGCGGTACAAGCAGTTTAGGGATTGTATGATTCGGGTTGAGGACGTTGATGGTGGGGGAGTTGGGTTTGGGAATTGTCAGACCCATGTGCATGGGGCGTGGCCAGAGTTTGGGTTGAGTGGGGAGGAGCCGATGTTTTAGTTTTTGTTTGTTTGTGGGAGTTGTTGCTATTTTTTAGGATTGCTTACAGGGTTTGCTTCACGGGGTGCCCCGCTGGGCAGTCACTTTTCTTTGCTTGTGCAAAGAAAAGTAACCAAAAGAAAGCACATAAAC
>CBFHXO010000107.1:0-9421 GCA_965659815.1 Pseudomonadales bacterium | reverse complement strand
CCTTGCACACCTTTCTGGTAGGACGCTGGTTTCGCCTAACAAAATGCCTTGTCAGCCCCAGTGGGACGACCATATCTATAAAAGGTATCGATCTGCAACTATGATGGATATGTTCGATTTCCCAGTTAAACATATTAGTATAACCAAGCTCTACAAAACCGGTTTTGATACACTTCATGAGCTTGATTGGCGCGGTCAATGTGCATCTCAGGCTTATTATATTCACGGTGACGAGTCGCAGTACGATGAGGGTATTATTGAGTCGTTTCGCGAGACGCGACAACATCAATGGACTCTTCCCGATAATGATGCCGATACCTGGGTCGCCATTGTGCCGCAGCGGACTTTTTGCAATTACGCCTATTTTTTTCTTGCCCCAGAGTCTATGCGCAAAAATATTCGTACAGTTATATCCCGCATTCAGCCAAAATCGCATTATCTCAATCTGGCGAAGACAATCTCAAGAGACCTTAAGCGCTTTAACGCGATTCATGTGCGTCGAGGTGACTTCAAAAGCTGGTGGGTGAGCAAGCCGACACCTCAGGATATACTCGGTAATATAGAACAGGTCCTTAATAAGGATAAGCCTCTAGTCATTTTAACCGATAACTCTCAGGAAGATGATTTCTTTTACCCCATCGTAAAAGCCTATCCAAACGCAATATTTTTAGATACACATATTGAACAAGAGTACAAATCCCAGCTCGCGAGCCTGCCCCAACAGGATGCAACGATTATTGCGCTCTTAAGCTTATTGGTTGCGGTGGATGCGGAGACTTTTGCGGGCAGTGCTTATAGTACTTTTACCGGGTATATTCATCGCCGCAGAATGTTGCGGGATAAAAATGCACCCATGTTATTTGTCGCCAACCCCTTTGGCGATGCTGCAAAAATGGTTAATTGTGAATTCCAGCCTCAGGCCGAAGGGCCCTTTAGTTGGAACCGCCTTGGCATCGCTCACAGTGAAGAGAGTAGGGCAAATGCCTGGTATCGTGAGTGGCCTGAAGCCGCGCATTAAGAAAACTTTGCTATGAGAAATATGGAGACATCCTTTGAGAGAATCTAACGCTAATCAAGCTAACAAGGTCGCATTACTTACTGGTGTGACAGGGCAGGATGGCTCCTACCTGGTGGAATTACTGCTTGCCAAAGGCTATACCGTGCACGGCATTAAGCGGCGGGCGTCATCTTTTAATACTAATCGACTAGATCATTTGCGTAGTGCTCATGAGGAGTATGAAGGCAGGATGTTTGTTCACTACGGCGATCTAACCGATACATCTAACATTGTTGCTTTGGTGCAAAAGGTGCAGCCTGATGAAATATATAATTTGGGCGCAATGAGTCACGTAGCGGTTTCGTTTCAAACGCCTGAGTACACTGCAGACGTTGACGGGCTAGGTGCGCTGCGATTGCTAGAGGCAATTCGACTACTGGGGTTAGAGAATAAGACTCGCTACTATCAGGCTTCTACCTCGGAACTTTACGGTATGGTGCAGCAAGTCCCGCAGACAGAGACGACGCCATTTTACCCGCGCTCACCCTATGCGGTGGCCAAGTTGTACGCTCATTGGATCACCATTAACTACCGAGAGGCATACGGTATCTTTGCCTGTAATGGTATTTTATTTAATCATGAGTCAGCGCGAAGAGGGGAGACCTTTGTTTCACGCAAAATCACCCGAGGATTAGCCAATATTTGTCTTGGTAATCAGGATGTTCTTGCTATGGGCAATCTTGATGCAAAGCGCGACTGGGGCCATGCGAAAGACTATGTGGAGATGCAGTGGCTAATGCTACAGCAAGAGACTCCCCAGGACTTTGTTATAGCCACCGGTATGCAGATGTCGGTGCGTGATTTTATTAATGCATCTGCCGAAGCTCTCGGGCTTGCGTTGGAGTGGAGTGGTACAGGCCTGGATGAGGTTGGCACTGTTATTCATGTTGATGAAAGCAAGAAAGGGATATCCGCCGATCAATTGTTGAATAAAGTGATTGTTAATATCGACGCTAATTACTTTCGGCCTACTGAGGTTGATTCATTACTGGGTGATGCCAGCAAGGCGCGGGAGACACTGGGCTGGAAGGCGAAAATCAGCTTTGCCGAGATGGTAGAGGAAATGGTCTCTTTCGACCTGGACAAAGCGCGGCGTTTTAAAATACTCAAAGAAAAAGGCTTTGATCTGGACTTGAGCGATGAGTGGAACTAAGCCATCGAAGCGCCAAGTTCGCAGCTAAATCAGCTGGCCATCAAAGTTCGGTTCGACAAAATGATAAAAGCAAACAATGGCACGCTGCCCGGCGGGTAGGGCGTCGCGCCAGTGCTCTATTTTTGTTCCCTGATAAAGCAGACCGCTTCCTGGCTGTAAGTTAACTGCCAACGGTTTTTTACCCATTTGCAAATAAATCGGCCATGGGTCAACGGGCTCACCCTGTTCATCGCTCATATCAAATACAATCGATAAATTATACTGGCATTGCGGGCGATCAATGTGTCTTTCCAGTACTGCGCCATCGAGATAACAACCCAGATAGGCGTACGAGGCTTTTACTTCTTTGCCTACTACCAGACTAACCAGTTTTGCCAGTCGATGATGCAGCGATGAGGTAACCGCTTCATTGTGTAAGCCCATTCGGCGTGCAACCTGGCCATCATCTAGGGGGCCAAAATAATTATGCGTGGTCAGATTCCGAACATGCTCGCACAATGCAGGTTGAAAAGCCGGTGGGATAATATTATCCAGCTGCGCATAAGCGTTGCGTTTAAAGCCGATTTTGGCGAGCTGGATTGCCTGTTTCCAGTTTTGCCTATGTTTTTTAACACTGGGTATCACAGTTCGAGCATCTTTACTAAATTCAACGCCTGCCATCGCATCGCTGGGTATTACCGTGGCATTAAGCAACCGTGTACCGGCGTCACAGGTCCAAACGATATCGCTGTCGGGTAATTCCAGCGCTTGTCTGCCAAGCATGCTGCTAACTTTTTCGGGCAATGCTTCGCCTGCTTTTTGCAAGTACAGCTGGTCTGCTGTGGCAATATGGTCTTGCCAATGCTGAATGGCATGATTGGGGTTGGGATAGTGCACAATGGCAGGTGACTGGCTGCTGACCAGTGCACCTTTTTGCTGTAACAGTTCGATATCGTCAGCAACCGGTTCGGTACAGTTAAAAGTATTTGGTGCAGTTGCGTTTAACAGCCAGCTAATCGCAGTCGGGTGCTCTGCAATCGCAATGTGGTCACGCTTTGATGGCTCATCGTTAAAGCGGACAAAGATACTTAAATTGACTATCACATTTTTTGCCAGAGCAATGACTATGGGGGTGTCGGTGTGAATTTGGTCGAGCTCAACTATATGCTTGCTGTCTAGATCATTAATGATCGCAGCATCGATGTTGGCAAAGGCGACGCTGGCTTTTTCACCTCCAGCCAGTTGCAATAATAGCTGTCGAAACTCAGGGTAGCGTTCAATGATGTAGTCGTGATAGGCAAGGGTGCGCGTTTGTTCGTCGAGCACTGCGAAGGTGGTTAATAATCTCAGTGATGCATTTAACATCAGCTGCTCGTCGGCGTGGGTCAATGTGAAATTAGCGGCTGTTGTCATGCGGGTCATCGACTATTCTAATAATCAGGGCCGAATGCTGATTAGCATTATTGTAGACATCAATAATAGCGGTTTGACCGGTAATTGTCAGCTGCGGCGAATCGTGCGATAGTCGTACTCGAGCCGAGTTTGTTGGCAATGGCAGTAAATTGAGAGAAAAATAATGATTTTAGTGACCGGTGCAACCGGATTTCTGGGCAAGCGCGTATGCCGCATACTCAATGCTTCGGGTCAGGACTATACGCCTACCTCACTGAGTCTGGGCGTCGACCTGCGCGATCGGGATGCCGTTAGTCGGCTATTTAAACAAGTGGCGCCCAGCCATGTGCTGAACTGTGCTGCTTTTGTTGGCGGTATTCAGTTTGGCCAGCGTTACCCTGTCGAGTTGTTTCAAAACAATTTGCAAATGACCTTAAACCTGTTGGCTGTGGCGCAGCAATCGAATGTCACCCGGCTGGTTAATCCCATTTCAAATTGTGCCTATCCCGGCGAGGCGACACTGTTTAAGGAGGACGAATTCTGGGATGGTCCGCTGCATGAATCAGTGATGGTTTACGGTTTTGTCCGCAAGGCATTCTGGATGGGCTCGTGGGCCTACGCCCAGCAGCACGATATGGATATTGTGAATATTATTCTGTCGAATATGTATGGCCCTGAGGACCACTTTGAAGCCGAGCGCTCGCATGCGCTGGGTGCCTTGATTATGAAGTTCGTGCATGCCAAAGAAAACAATGCACCCAGTGTCGACGTTTGGGGTAGCGGGGCGCCGGTTCGAGAGTGGCTCTATGTCGATGACGGTGCGCAGGCGATGGTGCGAGCCATGGATGTTGCACCGAGTATCGACCCCATTAATATTGGCGTTGCCAAGGGAATTTCAGTATTGGCCATGGCCGAGCTGATACGCGATATTGTAGGTTATCAGGGCGAGATTAAGTTCGACCCCAGCAAGCCTGATGGCGCACCGTATAAAACGGTTGATGGTTCTAAAGGCGCTGCTCATTTTGGCTGGCAGC
Source organism: Pseudomonadales bacterium (assembly GCA_965659815.1). GTDB lineage: Bacteria > Pseudomonadota > Gammaproteobacteria > Pseudomonadales > UBA7434 > UBA7434. Next base: position 4,806 of record CBFHXO010000107.1, on the reverse strand, counting down.
CCGAAAAAGATTTTCAGCAAGGTGTACGCGAAACCATTGAATGGTATTTGGCAAATAAAAGTAGTTAACCGCAAAAATAGCGATATAACAGTGCGGGCGTTCGCTTACCGGTTTTTTTGGAGAAAGTAATTGTGGCGGTAAAAGAAGTTAAACAAGGTGAGATGGTGCTGGCGCGTTATATTCCGGCTGATGTTGCCTGGGAGGGTGGTTTAAATTTTTTCTCGCCCGATGAAGATTATATCCAGGTTGGAACGTGGGGTTACGACAATGGCAAGGAGTTGCTTGCGCATACCCATAACGAAGTTGAGCGCGCGGTTCACTGGACGCAAGAGGTGCTTTATATTCGCAAGGGTAAGATTAAGGTCCAGGTGTATGATACCAATGAAAAACTGGTAGGCGAGTGGCCGGCGATGGCGGGGGATATTGTCATACTGCTGCGCGGCGGCCATGGCTACCAGATTCTGGAAGACGGCACACAAGTGTTAGAAGTTAAAAATGGTCCTTATGTTGGTGCAGATAAAGATCGCCGTCGCCTGTAGCTATACTGGCTTAGAGCTACACTGGCTTATAAATATACTTGCCGAGCTACGACGATAACCGTGGCTTAGGCTCCCTCGGTTTCTAAATGCTGGTTAATCACCGTTAAAAAAGCGGCACCAAATGTCTCCTGCTTCGATTCGCCCACACCATTAACGCCCAGCAGCTCTGCTTCGCTGCGCGGATGGGTTTCCATCATTTCCATTAATGTGGCATCGTGAAAAACCATATAGGGTGGAATGCCATGCTCCTCAGCCAGCGCTTTGCGGCATTCACGCAGTGCATCCCATAGATTGCTGTCTTGCTGCGAGACGCCATTGCTATGAGTGCTAACCGATTTTTTAAGGCGCGGCTCGCTGCTGTCTTCGCGCAAATGCAGTTCACGCTTGCCCTGCAGTATTTCACGCGATTGCTCGGTAAGCGCCAGCGCATTGTAGCGCTCGCTATCAACGCGTAGCAGCCCGCGCACCAGCAATTGCCTTGCAATAGAGCGCCACTGGTTTTGCGACAGCTTAACGCCAATGCCGTAGGTGCTTAGTTGTTGATGATTAAACTGCTGAACTTTCTCGGTCTCTTTGCCGCGTAGCACATCTATGGTGTGCGCCAGCCCAAAGCGCTGATTAAGCCGGTAAACACAAGACAGCAGCTTTTGTGCAGCTTCAGTGGCGTTCCAGGTTTTGGGTGGGTTTTGGCAGGTATCGCAGTTGTTACAGGCGGATGTTTCACTATGATCTTGGGCTTGCGCGCCTTCTTTAAAACTTCCTTTTTCAGAACTTCCTTCTCCAAAGCTCCCTTCTCCAAAATAGGCCAACAACGGCGCACGTCGGCACTGTGTGACTTCGCACCAGCCCAGCAGTGCATCGAGTTTGCTGCGTTCGTTGCGTTTGTACTCTTCGCTGGCGTTTGAGTTATCGATAAACTGTGCCAGTTGCACCACATCGTCGAGCCCATAAATCATAAAGGCTTCGGCGGGCTCGCCATCGCGCCCTGCGCGGCCGGTTTCCTGGTAATAGGATTCAATGCTCTTGGGTAAATTCATATGCACGACAAAGCGCACATCGGGTTTATCGATACCCATACCAAAGGCAATGGTTGCCACGATAATTACCGCGTCTTCGCGCAAAAAGCGCGCCTGATTATGGGCGCGAACCTCAGCTGACAAACCCGCGTGGTAGGGCATGGCCACCAGCCCGCGATCATTGAGCCAGGCAGCGGTCGATTCTACCTTTTTGCGCGATAGACAATAAATAATACCGCTGGATTCGCGGTGTCGGGTTAAAAACCGCAACAGCTGCTTTTTACCATCACTTTTGGCGGTCACCGAGTAGTGAATATTCGGCCGATCGAAGCTGGCAATAAATCTGGCGGGCGAATCGAGCTCAAGATTATTAACAATATCTTGTTGAGAGCGCGGTGTTGCCGTGGCGGTGAGCGCCATTCGCGGCACATTGGGAAAATGCTCAGTGAGCTGATTAAGCAGTAAATAGTCCTGTCTGAAATCGTGACCCCACTGTGATACACAGTGCGCTTCGTCAATGGCGATAAGCGAAATAGGGCATTGGCTTAACCAGTATTGTGTCGAGGGCTGATTAATGCGTTCGGGGGCGATATATAGCAGGTCCAGCTGTCCGGCTTTCATCTGCGAAATAACCTGCTCGCTTTCGGCCTCAGAAAGCGTCGAATTTAAAAATGCGGCGCTAATGCCTAATTGCAGCAACGCTGAAACCTGGTCTTGCATTAACGCTATCAATGGTGAAATAACAATGCCTGTGCCGGGCCTTAGCAAGGCGGGAATCTGGTAGCACAGCGACTTGCCGCCACCAGTAGGCATAATAATCAGGCTGTCGCGCCCTTTAATTACGCCGTCAATAATTTCCGCCTGCTGGCCGCGAAATTCGCTGTAACCGAACACTGTTTCCAGAACAGCTTGTGGCGACTGGCTGTTAAGCGCCTGTTTGGGCGCTGATCTTTGCGCTAGGGGTTTAGCGGCGGGTTCAAATGAGGCGTCGTTGGGCAATGAATTCAGTTCTGTGCTGGTGGTTGTCATGGCAATAATCCTTCAATAACGGCCCGGTGCAGTCCGTGCAACGGTTCTGTTATGCAGGATACGGCTTTGCAATAACTCAGGCAACGCCTTTGGCGCAATTTGTGCTGAGCTATTGCGATGTGTGCTGAACTTAGCGGCCAACCATGGGGTGAGCTTGGCCAAACTGAATCAGCTTAAAGACTTTATATGAAGGGTCGCCCGCGCCGGGCTGGCCGAAGTAAGAACCCGCCAGCATTGGGTGGTCGAGTTTAACGCGCGAAGGTGTATCTGTGGTTGCCCAGTCGGCCACAACCGCTTTGTAGCTAAACTTCCATTGGCCGTCGCGCTTTTCGTACTGATCGAAGTAGCGGCCACCAATGAGTAGGTCCATTAGGCCGTCGTCAGTTTCAACTTGATGAAATGCCAGTACATAAGCCTCGCTCTCGGCGTAAACGCATTCATCCTGGCTGCTTTCGTTCGTATTGTCTAGCACGATATTAATGGTTGTCAGATTGTGGTGAAGAATTTTCATCGGTGCCTGTATCGCTGGCAGCTGGTCGATAAATTCCATGGCCAGGCCTTTGAAAAAAGCGCCATGATCGTCGGTGGCGTCGGGGTGATAAAGACTACGCAAGCGCTGGTGATCGTGCCGGTTTTGTATTGCTTTATCGCTAGTGTTGGCAAGGTTAGATTTGGATCCTGCAGACATGATTTGCTCACTCTATTGATCTGGGCTGATATTGGGTAAATGATTTACCCGATGATAGGTGGAAAGATCGCTAAGTGCGATAAAGCGGCGGATTAAAATACAGTAGGGTGGTAAGCCAAAGTCAGAGAGCTAAACATCGCGAGATAGCCGGTTGGGCTATTTAGAGCGGGTGGGGGATTGGTATGCTGAGACAGCCCGCGCCTGGCAGGCTATCTCGCGCAGCTTGGCGGTTACTAGTCTTCCTTGTTTTCTTCTCCTGCACTTTCCTCGGCAGCGGCTTCTTCTGCAGCTTCTTCCGCTGGCTCTTCGGCAGGTTCTTCTTCTTTAGGTGCAGGCTCAGTTAATTTAATTAAGCCCTCAGCTAAAAGTACTTTTACCTTGTCTTCGCCGTTAAGTAATTTGCCCTCGGCACCTTTTACTGCATAACGATTATTTCGCTTTTGGTAAATGGTGTACTCGGCAGTTTTTTTGGTGACTTTCATAGTGCTACCTTTCTCCAGTTAAAAATCATTGTTTAAAAAACTATTGTTTAACAACCGTTGCTTAACAATTATTGTTTAGCAATTATGGATTAAAAATTACAACTTTACTTTACATCACCAAGATTGCTGTTAACAACCTTGAGTAATTCTTTAAATAGCTTGGGGTTGCCGCAAACGATATTGCCGGTTTGCAAGCATGTGTGGCCGCCTTGAAAATCGGCCATTAAGCCGCCGGCTTCCTGAATTAATAGCATGCCTGCTGCAACATCCCAGGGTCTTAGCCCAAACTCCCAAAAGGCGTCGAGTCTGCCGGCGGCAACATAGGCCAGGTCTAGCGCTGCTGAACCACCACGACGTATACCCGAACCGTTGATAGCAAAATGTTCCAGGCATTGCATATAGCCATCGACAAAGGGTTGCTGGCTGGCGCGGTAGGGCACGCCGGTGCCAATTAATGCGCCGTTAAATTCATGTCGGTCGCTGACGCGCATGCGCACGCCGTTAACGCTGGCGCCACGGCCACGACTGGCAGTAAATTCTTCACGGCGAATCGGGTCGTAAATTACCGCGTGCTCAATGCGATCGTTAACCACGCAGCCAATTGAAACTGCAAAATGCGGAATGCCGCGAACGAAGTTGGTGGTGCCATCTAGAGGGTCAATAAACCAGGTGGTATCTGAGTCGCCGCTCTTGCCGCGAATCAGCCCGCTTTCTTCACCAAAGATATTGTGGTCGGGCCAGGCTTTTTGGATCTGGTAAATAATTTCTTCTTCAGCGGCTTTATCAACATTGGTAACAAAATCGTTTTTTTCTTTTTCCTGAATTTTAATCAGGTCCATACGCTCGGTGGCCTTGGCGATAATATCGCCGGCCTTGCGTGCTGCGCGAAGAGCAATGTTAACGGTTGGCTCCACCTGGGTACCTCTATTACCAATAATGCGTTTGATCGTTTCTCGGTTAGGCCGCTATTACGTTTATTTACCGCGTTTTGCCTTGAGCCGATGGCAGGGATGCCAGAAAATTTGGGCGGCGAGTATACCAGAGCCTGCAAG
>CBFHXO010000106.1:0-9435 GCA_965659815.1 Pseudomonadales bacterium | reverse complement strand
CAAAACGATGCGCTGATGTCTTGTTTCTGTTGGTTTCTGTCTGTTACTGGGGTGTAGTTTATGACTAAAATATTACATATATATGACATAAAGCAGATTAAGCGCTGAAAAAGGAATATTTGTTACAGATTAATAGAATATTTAAGTCATTTTGATGAATTTAATATAGCAGCAATTCTTCGTTTATATTTTGTGCACCAAAATAGTACGGGCAATGGCACAAGTACAGGCAGTGGCAAATACGCTATCGCAATAAGCAATGGCTGCTAAAGGCTGTCAATAAATCCTAGTGAGCGCGTCAGTAACTAACGTTGAAACAATGTTGCGGCAAGAATGTTGCGGCGAGAATGCTGCAGAGCGAATGATGCGGAGAAAATGATGCCGAGAAAATAGCACCGAAAGAATGGACTGTGGCTGGGATTACCCAACTCGCAGCAGAGACAAAATGTTAGAACCTAGCTTTCCTGAACCGTTTCAGCCATTTTCTTTAAGCCCACATGGCGAACATCATCGCCCTTAACCAGATAAATCACGTTTTCGGCAATATTCCGCGCATGGTCGCCAATACGCTCCAGCGCCCGCAACGACCACATAATACTCATCACGCGTGTAATACTGCGTGGGTCTTCCATCATAAAAGTTACCATTTCACGCACGGCAGAGCCATACTCAAGGTCAACCGCTTTATCTTCTTGCGCTACCTTTAGCGCCAGTTCGATATCCTGGCGAACAAAGCAGTCCAGCGCTTGCCCCAGCATTTTCGCGACATTCTCGCCAATATGGCGAATTTCAACATAGCCACGCGGAGCCCTGCCCTGCTCAGCTAAACTGATCGCCTGCTTGGCCATCTTGCCGGCCTCATCGCCAATACGCTCTAAATCGGTGGTGGTTTTGATAATACTCAGCACCAGTCGCAAATCGCCGGCTGCGGGCTGGCGGCGGGCGAGAATCAGTGCACAATCTTCATCAATAGTGACTTCCATATCATTGATTTGATCGTCATTGCGTACCACCCGCTCAGCTAACTCGCTATCGACATCCAATAGCGCTTGAATCGCATCTGTAACTTGCTTTTCAACAATACCACCCATTTCAAACAGCTGGCTTTTAACCGCCGCGAGCTCCTCGTCGTAACGATGCGAGATATGCTGGGAAGACGATGATTCAATGTTCATTATTTTGATCCCGCGCAATGGATCTGCGCTGTATTGGCAATGCCCTGGTTTCTAATAATTTAATACTAATCGCCTAAGTGTAGTCCAAGTCGTGATAAAAGGTCTCAAGCCCGGCCGCAGCTTGTGAAATATCGGCGAAATTAACCAAAGCGGCCGGTAATATAGTCTTCGGTTAAACGATGATTGGGGTTGGTAAAGATATCGTTGGTATTGCCAACCTCAACCAGATAACCCAGATGAAAATACGCGGTGCGATGCGATACCCGCGCCGCTTGCTGCATTGAGTGCGTGACAATGGCAATGGTGAAATTGCGGCTCAACTCATCGATTAATTCTTCAATTCTCGCCGTTGCAATCGGGTCCAGCGCCGAGCAGGGTTCGTCCATTAATATCACTTCAGGGCTTACCGCAATGGTACGCGCAATACAAAGCCGCTGTTGCTGACCACCGGATAAACCGGTGCCTGGTTGGTCGAGCCGGTCTTTGGCTTCTTCCCATAGTCCGGCGCGGCGCAAGCTGGTTTCGACTATCTCGTCGAGTTCAACCTTGCTACTGGCGAGGCCATGAATTTGTGCGCCGTAAGCGACATTGTCATAAATCGATTTAGGAAATGGATTGGGCTTTTGAAATACCATACCCACCCTGGCACGCAGTGGCACCACGTCTAAACTGGGGTCGTAAATATTTTGCTCTTCGAGCATTAAAGACCCCGACACCCGACATTCTTCGATGGTGTCGTTCATGCGATTCAAGCAGCGTAAAAACGTCGACTTGCCACAGCCCGAAGGGCCAATCATGGCAATCACTTCGTTTTTGGCAATATCGAGATCGACATCAAAAATCGCCTGTTTGTCGCCGTAAAATACATCGACATTGCGCATAGACATTTTGGCATTGGCAACTTCAATATCACCCACAGTCTGGCTGTAATCGATATCGCTTTGCGCTGTTTGCTGAATATTAATACTCGTCTCCCCGGCATTGATTGCCTGGCTTGCATCGGCGGTTGAAACCTGACGGTCAGCGTTAGTTGCGAAGCCTGTATCAGCCTGTATTACAGAAGTCGTTGTTGTGTTCATTCTCTAACGCTCTATTACTTTATTACAATTACCGGCGAGCAGCTGTTAAACCAAAAAGTCACGCTTACAGCCAAACCGAACAGCAAAACCCGCAAGCTCGCACTACCAGCGTCGCTCAAAGCGACGACGCAGCAACACTGCCAACGCGTTCATTAAAATCAGGAACATCAATAGTACCATGATCGCCCCTGAGGTTCGCTCGACAAACCCGCGCTCGGGGCTGTCGGACCATAAAAATATCTGTACTGGCAATACCGTTGCCGGGTCGGTAAAACCGCCAGGAATATCGACGATAAACGCCACCATACCAATCATCAGTAAGGGTGCGGTTTCACCCAGCGCCTGAGCCATACCAATAATGGCGCCGGTTAACATGCCCGGCATCGCCAGCGGCAGTACATGATCGAAAATGGTTTGCATACGCGATGCGCCCAGCCCCAGCGCCGCCTCGCGTATCGACGGCGGCACGGCTTTAAGCGCTGCACGGCTGGAAATAATAATGGTGGGCAGCGTCATCAGGGTTAGCACGATACCGCCAATCAGCGGCACCGAACGCGGCAAGCCAAACAGATTTAGAAACACCGCAAGACCCAGCAAGCCAAACACAATAGAGGGCACGGCAGCCAGGTTGTTGATATTGACCTCGATAAAATCGGTCCAGCGGTTTTTGGGGGCAAACTCCTCAAGATAAATGGCGGCGGCAACCCCAATCGGAAACGACAGTATCAGCGTTACGATCAAGGTAAAAAACGAACCAAGCATCGCTCCTTTAATACCGGCCTGCTCGGGTTCGCGGCTATCGCCGGCGCTAAAGAAAATATCGTTAAAACGCAGTTTTAAATCGCCGCTGGCAACCAGCTGGTCAACCAGTGTTATCGTCGTGTCTTTCACCCGTCGCTCATCCTCTGGCAGCGAGCGATCGATATAGCCTTTGAGAAATGCATCGATATCATCGTCGGCCGGTAGCCAAACGGTTCGCTTTTGACCTAGCAGCGAGCGATCTTCCAGCATTTGACTCAGCTGGTAATCGGCGCCCGGGCTGACGATGCGATAAATACGTTTTTTCTCGCTACGCGAGCGCATCTCCGGAAAGCGCTCGCGCACCGCGGCCTTTATCACCAGCGAGCGACTGGCATACTGCCACTGCTGGTCATCGCTTGGATCGTCAATACCCAGCACCTGCGCATCAAAGTCGAGATTCAAACGAATATAGGTTTGCGCAAACGCACCCCAACCATTGCCAACAATGGTAAACAGCAAAAACAGCAAGGCCGCAAGACCGGTCATCACCGATAACAGGCCGAGAAAACGAAAACGCCTTTCGCGCGCATAACGCTTGGCGAGATTCTTGTTCACTGTTTCAATGGTCGAACTCATATAAAAACTATCCGTACCTTTTATTAACGGTTTATTCGTATTGCTCGCGATATTTGCGTACCACATAAAGTGCAATAACGTTGAGGCACAGCGTGGTAACAAACAGCATTAAGCCCAGCGCAAAGGCCGCCAGGGTTTTCGGCGAGTCAAACTCCTGGTCGCCAACCAACAGCGTCACAATTTGCACGGTGACGGTGGTGACCGCCTCAAGCGGATTAATCGTCAGGTTGGCTGATAGACCTGCCGCCATTACCACAATCATGGTTTCACCAATGGCGCGCGAGACCGCCAGTAATACCGCGCCAACAATTCCGGGCAGCGCAGCGGGAATAATTACGCGGCGTATCGTTTCAGAATGCGTAGCGCCAAGACCAAACGAGCCATCGCGCAATGACTGCGGTACCGCGTTAATCACATCGTCCGACAGCGACGAGACAAAAGGAATAATCATAATGCCCATCACCAGGCCCGCAGCCAATGCACTTTCTGATGACACGCTCATACCAATCGATTCGCCCCAGCCGCGCAGCATGGGCGCTACGGTAATGGCGGCAAAAAAACCGTATACCACGGTGGGGATACCGGCCAGGATCTCCAGCAACGGTTTGGCATAGGCGCGAAAACGGGTGCTGGCGTACTCAGATAAATAGATAGCCGACATCAAACCAATGGGCACAGCGACCAACATAGCCACCGCCGAAATTAACATGGTGCCGACAAACAGCGGCACAGCACCAAATGCGCCGGAAGAGCCCACCTGATCTTCGCGAATGGCGATTTGCGGACTCCAGTGCGTGCCAAAAATAAATTCAAACACCGAAACGGTATCGAAAAATCGCATTGCTTCAAACAATACCGAAAAGACGATGCCAATCGTGGTAAGAATCGCCAGGCTGGCGCAGGACATTAAAATAAACTTGACGGTATTCTCGAAACTGTTGCGGGCGCGAAACGCCGGTTTTACCTTTAACCAGCCCAACGCAAAACCCACCAGCGCGAGCAGGCAGCTAAGCCCCAGCTTTAATTGTGCGCTGTAGGCCTGCAATGCCAGGTAGCGATCGGCCAGTGGCGCCAACTGCTTGGCATTAACCGACAGGTCGCGGCCTTCAGACAGGTGACCTATTTCACTCCATAGCAGGTTTTTTTCCGAGGCGGACGCTGCCTCAAATGCCGGCGGCAGCTCGGACAGGACAATACCGCGAATCACGGTATCATCGAGAATCGACCATGCCAGCAATAGCAGCACGGCGGGCAAAACGCCCACGATAATTAACCAGGTGCCGTAGTAGAAAGGCAGTGAGTGGAGGCTTTCACCATCGCTTTTTAATTTAAGCGCCCTGCGCTGCCCGGCAAAAAAACTAAATGCCATGGCCACAACAATAATGGTAAACAACAAGCTAAATGACATACTGTATATTTAACCGAACTTATAGGTTGATCAACGGCGAAAAGGCTACGCCCCATGTTACCGCACGTACTTTGACAGGTTTATTACCTACCAAGGCTTTTTTGCTTTTTTAAGTGCTTTACTTTTATTTGCCAGTTGCGCGGCTTGCCTTAGCCGCATTCACGTATTCATACCCTGCTGGTACTGAGCAATAAGTGCGCAACACCCTAAAAAACCAGCGCACCAAATCCAATCATTGCGCTAGCCGCCGGATCGCTGGCCGCAAAAAAAGAGCGACGTAAAAACGCCGCTCTTTATACCTTTTGCCGACCTGAAATACCAGCCGATCTTGCCGCTAATTACATCGCAAGCGGCGTGCCATTTTTAACGTCATCACCAATGGTCTTGCGCTTTTCTGCGTCCAGCGGAATCATGCCCTTGTCGGCCAGGTAACCCTCGTCACCCCAGGTAGATTCGGCGGTGAATTCACGCAAATAACCTTCGATGCCAGGCACAACGCCAATATGAGCTTTCTTGACATAGAAATACAAGGGGCGAGAGATATTGTAATCACCCGATGCGATAGATTCGAAAGTTGGCGCAAAGCCTTCGATCATTGAACCCTGGACTTTCTCGGCGTTTTGGTCGAGAAAGCTAAAGCCAAACACGCCAAATGCCGACGGGTTGGCTTCAAGCTTGCTGACAATCAGATTGTCATTTTCGCCAGCTTCGATGTAGGGACCATCTTCACGGACGGTGTGACAACGCGCTTTATAGGCCGGTTTATCGACTTTTTTCAGCGCCTTGATCCAACCGTAAGTTTTGCAACCGCCTTCCAGGGCCAGCTCGGCAAAAGCGTCGCGGGTGCCGGATGTTGGCGGCGGACCGAGCACTTCAATTTTGGTTGCCGGCAGTTCTGCGTTGACGTCCTGCCAGGTGGTGTAGGGGTTGGGTACAAAGGTTTCTGAACCATCGGGGTTAGGCACATCTTTGGCCAGTGCCAGATAGATATCGCGACGGGTCAGCTTGTACTGCTCCGAGGCTCTTGAATTGGCAAAGGCAATACCATCGTAGCCAATCAGTACTTCAATAATGTCGGTAACGCCATTGTTCTGGCACATTTCAAACTCTTTTGACTTGATGCGGCGTGACGTATTAGTGATATCCGGGTGACCGGTACCCACGCCGTTACAGAACAGTTTCATACCGCCACCAGAGCCGGTTGACTCGATTTTTGGTGTTTTGAATTCGGTTGCTTTACCAAACTTCTCAGCAACGGCTGTGGCAAAAGGATACACCGTAGAAGATCCAACGATCTCGATGTAATCCCGATTTGCGGCAGCTGCGGTTACCGAGAGCGCACTCGATGCAATTAACGCAACCGATGCAATAACGGAAGCTTTTTTCATGGTTATTTCCTCTTCAGAAACAAAGTAAACAGATTTAAGTGGCTCGGGCCGCGTAACAGCAATTGTGGACTGGGCAACGATGCTCCGTCGCCTCGCCGTTAGTTGTTCCGGCGTTATTTCGCTTGTCATACCCGCAAATACCTGCCAGGCAGCATCTTATTCAGCGTGGAGGCATCGTATGACAGATATATTACAGTTTGATGACAGCGCTCAGCCTGGTTTCTGTTCATAAATTCACCAAAACGGTGCAGGTTTTCAGCTCTGTAGCCGACTCAATGGGAAGATACAGGAGAACTTGCTGCCAAGGCCCAGCTTGCTGGTGATTTCAAGCTCACCGTTGTGCCTGGCCAGCACATGCTTAACGATGGCCAACCCGAGGCCGGTACCACCGGTTGTTGAAGTCCGGCTACTGTCGGCGCGGTAAAAGCGCTCGGTAAGCCGCGGAATATGCACCGGATCAATACCTTCGCCATTATCCCTGACCCTGACTACCAGGGCATCTCGGTGGCGGTAGCAGCTAACGACAATCTCGCCGTTTTCGCCGGTGTATTTGACCGCATTTTGTACCAAGTTACTAAAGGCACTGCGCAGCTCGTTATAGCTGCCCTTTAATTGCAGCGGCTCCAGCAACGGCGGCGTGAGCCCGGCAAATGAGTCGTGATCCAAATCGACAATAATATTTTTATTGGCGTGCGAGAGCCGCGCGTCGGCCACTACACTGGTTAACAAGCCGTCCAGCGGCACCAGTTCGTTGTCTTCATCACTGCTGGGTATCGACTCCAGCCGCGAAAGCCAGATCAGGTCTTCAACCATGTTGTCCATGCGATGCGATTGCTCCAGCATTTGTGCTATCGCTCTGAGCCAGACTTCAGGCAAGTCTGCCGCATGATCACTCAGCGTTTCGAGGTAACCGGTAATCACCGTTAACGGGGTACGCAATTCGTGTGAGACATTAGCAACAAAATCTCTGCGCATTTTTTCCAGCTTGTACAGCTCGCTAATATCGCGGGCAAAAATCAGGGTATAGTTTTGCCGAAACGTGGTGGCCTGGATTTCCAGTCGCACATCTAACGATCTGGGTGAGGCGATTTCCAGCGGCATTTCGTAGCGCTGACCATCGAGGTACTGCACCATTTCCGGTGCCCGCACCAGGTTAACAAACAGCTCGCCCAGGTCGCGGCGCAATTCCACACCGAGCATATCCTTGGCGGCCAGGTTACACCAATCGATGCGACCGCGGCGGTCGATTACCACAACCCCGCTCTCCAGTGCTTCAAACGATTGTTTGAAGTAATCGACATCGGCTTCGAGTTTACGATTTTGCTGACGCAGTTCGTTGAGCAGGCGGATAATCTGATCCATAATCGTGGACCAGAAAATATTGGTGAAGGGTTTTTCGCCGTCAGCGCCTCGACTCAACCACTCGTGATAACGACGGTAATCGGACAGGTGACCGACAATATAGAGCAGTAAGGCAATGCACAGGCCAATCCAGATATTGTTCCACTGGTTACCTACCAGGGCGCCAATCCCAGCTAGCACAGCCAGCTTGAACAGCTCTGCATTGAATAACGATTTCATGTAAAACCCAGGCTTAAAAGTGGATGCGACCGCAGTTTACTTATTCTATTGAATACAATTTTTTATACAATCATCGTTTTATTCAATCAATCGACTCATTCAAACAATCGTTTTATTCAATCAATCGTCGCCCAACTAGCTGGCTAGTTTGGCCGAAAAGCGGTACCCGGTGCCACGAACGGTTTGGATATATTTGCCCACGTCAAAGGCCGTTGGCTTTGCCGGTTTTAACGCCTTGCGCAACCGTCGGATATGCACGTCAACCGTGCGCTCTTCAACGTAGACATTGCTGCCCCAAACCTGGTCGAGCAATTGACCGCGAGTATAGGCGCGTTCCTGATGTCCCATAAAGAACTTTAGTAGTTTAAATTCGGTGGGGCCGATATTAACCGGTTGGTCATCGACATAAACGCGGTGGCCAACCGTGTCGAGGCTGAGGCCGGCAACCTCGATCAACTCGCTTTGTCCCAAACCTTCGGCCCGGCGCAGCACCGCCTTGATCCTGGCCATAAGTTCGCGCGCGCTAAACGGTTTGGTGACGTAGTCGTCGGCACCCGCATCCAGCCCTTGCACAGCATTCTGCTCTTCGATTTTGGCGGTGAGCAAAATAACCGGAATCTCACGGGTTGAATCTTCGCGACGTAGCCGCCGCAGCAGCTCGATGCCGCTGACTTCGGGCATCATCCAGTCGAGTAAAATCAGGTCGGGACGCTCATCGACAATTTTAGGCATGGCCGTCATGGCTGATTCGGCCTCAATACAATTAAAGCCAGCCAATTCCAGCGCGACGCGAATCATATCGCGGATGGGGGTTTCATCATCGACAATCAGGATTTTCAGAACAGACATAAATTATAATTTTCAATTAAGCGGTTAATCCCATAACGGCGCAGATCCTACCCCGCCGATATTACAAAAATATGACCGTTTAAATATTATGTCCTGAGTTTATTTAATCCAAGCATTTTTATAGCCAAAAACCGCATAAACCGGGCCTGGCATTGGCAATATACCGCAGTATCGGGTTAACAAGCGGGTGCGAAGCGGCCAGTGTTGCTGCGAATGTGGCGCAAATTTAAGGTTTATATTGCAGAATTTTTAAGGTATTAGTAGAGCCACCCTCGCCGTGCAGGTCGCCGCAGGTAATGGCTATTCGCTGGCCGGGCAATAATTCACCGCGCTCGGCAATCAGGTTCATCGCCGCATCCCAGACATTGTCACCCGCCTGGGTAACATCGAAATGCATAGGAATCACACCGCGATATAGTGCCATACGCCGACAGGTTGAATAGTGCCTGGAGATGCCATAAATCGGCAAAATTGAGCTTAGCCGAGAGGCCAGTAACGGGGTGGTGCCGGACTCAGTTAAGCAGACAATGGCACAAATATCGTTTAAATGGTTAGCCGCATACATGGCCGCCATGGCA
>CBFHXO010000105.1:0-9472 GCA_965659815.1 Pseudomonadales bacterium | reverse complement strand
CTGGGTGCGCTTCTCTTGGCCATGGTTTAGGGCGATGCTTTAGCCGAGCGGATAGCGTCCAGGCCGCTGTGATAGTTGGGCGAGCCTGGAACGACTGCGAAATAACGGGGTTTCACACAGGCCAAAGCCGCTTTATAATAACCACATTGTTTCTCGGTTGGGGGGTGCATCGCAGCATTGCTTCCCTTTATTTACTAACCGTTTTAATTGACGCCCAGTCGACCCTTAACAAGCGGTAAATGGGCGGTAATAGGTTGAGCAAATTGCCAATCAACACGATAGCCAATAATCTGGGTAACTTGCCTGTTCTGGCGCGCGACAATCGCCTGCGACTGCAGTCGCCCGAAATCGAGGAGCGCAGTGCCGACCGGCAGCCCAATCGCCGCGACCAGGCCGAAATTATTCAACCCAGTGATGATGTTCAGCGCGTGGTGCGCAGTGCCAGCACGGGTGAGCCGGTGTTCAGGCCTATTCCCAGCTTTGACGATCTACCCAATAATTTGCGCGATGCTCTGCAAACCTATATTGCAACCGCGCAAAGCACAGAGCCGGTTGCCACCGATGGTTCTGAATTGCTGGTTGGCGTCGATACCTTTGCCTGATTCCGCTACTCCCAGTCTCATTCAATTTCGAGTAAGCGCTATTTGATAATGCGCCATTTACAGAGCACAACCTTAAACGTAAATCTGAAACGCAAGTTTTCACACAAAACTTGAATACACATCTCAAATATGGAGAGAGCAGGTATTTATGAGCAATGAATCCGGGTCGGTAACGCAAATGGGCAGTCATCGTCACGTTAACGAATTTAACAGCCAGCTTTGCCAATTTCTCGATCATTCACCGACACCGTTTCACGCCACTGCCGAATTAATTCAACGGCTCGACGCTGCGGGCTTTATAGGTCTCGATGAGGCCGAGTCATGGACCTTGGAGCCGGGTCAGGCTTACTATGTCAGCCGCAATCAGTCGTCATTAATTGCCTGGGTGCAAGGGCGCGGTAACCTGGCTGAACAGGGCTTGCGTATGCTAGGTGCGCATACCGATAGCCCTTGCCTTAAGGTCAAGCCCAGTCCGGATCTTTACCAGCATAATAGCTGGCGTTTAGGTGTTGAAGTTTATGGTGGTGTATTGCTAAACCCCTGGTTCGATCGCGACTTATCACTGGCGGGCCGTGTACATTATCAAACCCCGGCTGACGCGCTGAAAACGGCACTGGTTGATTTTAAATGCCCCATTGCAACTATCCCCAGTTTGGCCATTCACCTCGATCGTGAAGCAAATAAAAATCGTAGCGTTAACCCGCAAACCCAGTTGCCTGTGCTACTGGCCAGTGGCGATAAAGCTAACCAAAAAAATCTCAGTCAGTTGTTGCTAGAGCAGCTGCAGGCCAATGGCGTTGAGGCGGCTGCTATTCTTGATCATGAACTGTGCTTTTATGATACCCAGCCTGCCGGGGTGATTGGCATTAAGGGTGACTTTATTGCCGCCGCGAGACTTGATAATTTGCTGTCTTGCTATGTAGGGCTTTGCAGTTTAATCAGTAGTGCAGCATCGGGTAATGGCGACTGGTCACTGCTGGTCTGCAGTGATCACGAAGAAGTGGGTAGTGCCTCGGCAGCTGGCGCGGCGGGGCCATTTTTACCGCAAATGTTGCAGCGCTTATTGCCCGGAGCCGAAGATTTTGCCCGCGCAATGAACCAGTCGGTATTGATTTCTACCGACAACGCGCACGCCTTACATCCCAGCCATGCCGATAAAATGGACCCAGAGCATAGCCCAAAAATTAATGCCGGGCCGGTGATTAAAGTCAATGCCAATCAGCGCTATGCGTCTAACAGTGAAACTCAGGCGCTTTTCAGGCGTCTGTGTAAGCGCGCAGGCGTATCGGTGCAGAATTTTGTTATGCGCAGCGATATGGCCTGTGGCAGCACTATAGGGCCTATTACGGCAACCTCGTTGGGTGTTAAAACGCTGGATGTGGGTTTACCAACCTATGGTATGCACTCAATTCGCGAGTTGGCGGGCAGTGACGATGCGCTGGCGTTAAAATCGGTGCTAGACCAATTTTTAATGCGTAGCTAAAACGCCCGTGTTTCTGTTAAAGAGCGTCGTTTCTACCCCCATAATTTAACATCAATACGGTTAACTGTTGCGCATATTACTTTTATCGGCCTACGATGCACTGAGTCATCAATACTGGCGAACCGGGCTGGTCGAACATTTCCCGGCTATTGATTGGACCGTTCTGGCGTTGCCACCACGGTTTTTTCGTTATCGCGTGCGCGCCAACCCAATAAGCTGGCTAACGGCCGAGCGCGATGTACTTAAAGCAAACTACGACCTTGTGATAGCGACCTCGCTGGTCGATATTGCAACGCTGCGCGGCCTGGTGCCCTCGCTAGCGCAAACGCCGTTATGGTTATACTGTCATGAAAACCAGTTTGCCTATCCTGTTTCGACTCATCAGGGGCATCAAACACAGCATGAGCTTGAAGCAAAAATGGTGTTCCTCTATGCATGCATGGCCGCAGATAAAATCAGTTTTAACTCGCAGTGGAATCGCGACACTGCGCTGCGCGGTTTAAGGCAACTGTTAGAAGCAATGCCAGAAAAAATTGATACTGGCCTGCTTGATACAATCAGCGCGAAAACCGATATTACTCCCGTGCCACTTAATAGTTCTCACCTCGAAAAGCATGCCCCTGAAAAACGCGCCGCTGAAAAACAGGTAACAACCGACAATAGTCGGTGGCGCTTGCTATGGAATCATCGCTGGGAATACGACAAAGGGCCCGACTTGTTGCAGGCATTTGTCGAGCAGCTGGCGCAAAGCCAATTGGTTTGCGAGCTGAATATTGTTGGGCAACAATTTCGTCAACAGCCAGCAGCGTTTGCTGCTATCGAACAAATCATCATCAATTCGCCGCTGTTGAGTTGCCAGCATTGGGGGTACTTGAGTCAGCAAGTTGACTATCAAGCACTGTTGCAAAATAGCGATGTGGTTGTTTCTACTGCAGAACACGACTTTCAGGGTATTGCCGTGCTCGAAGCCGTGCGCGCGGGCTGTGTTCCGCTATTGCCTTCTGCGCTGGTTTATCCCGAGATTTTTCCTGCCGATTATTTATACCCGGTGGATTTAGAGCATAAGCACAGCGCGGCGGCGATGGTCCAGCAGCTTGAAGATTGGCGAGCGTTTGGTCTACCCACAGTGCCCGATATTGATAGCTTTGAATGGAATCATCAATTGCCGGTATATCAACGGGCGATCGAGTCGCTGGTTTAACCCATGTTATCGTAACGCGCTGGTCTATTGAGTAAATCCGCGATAGCTTCGACTCGGGCGAACTGGAGAGCTGCCTTTGAATGCTAGTTGTATTTAGTTGCGCCCGATGATCACTGGATAAAAAGATATAAATTGATAAAAGAGAATTGCTATGCCCATAAATGCTTTTCCACGCTTTGGCCGCTTTTTAAAGTCCTGCAGTTTATTGCTGCTCATGCTGTGGCTTATTAGTGCTTGCCAAAATGAAGCCGAGAATACGGTTGAGGCTTTTATTGAAAACCCAGATGAGGTCGCAGTTGCGACCGAGCTTGAGACTGCAATAGCGAGCGATGCAAATAGCAGCGAACAGTCCCTCACCGATACCCAGCCCAGGGTCTTAGACAATGTGGTAGATGCGGCGGCAGATGTATCGGTTGAACCGAGTATTGAACAAAAAGTTAGCGCTTTGCTGGAAAAAATGACGCTGGCCGAAAAAGTTGGTCAGCTTAATCAATATAACGGTAGCTGGGATGTTACCGGGCCGATTGAGCAAGGTGATGAAGTGAACGCCAAGCGCCTGGCGAATCTGCGCGCTGGCGGTGTGGGTTCAATGCTTAATGTACTATCGGTTGAGCACACCCGCGAAGCGCAACGTATCGCTGTTGAAGAAACCCGCCTCGGTATTCCTCTGATCTTTGCCTACGATGTTATTCACGGTTACCAAACTATGTTTCCTGTGCCGTTGGGTGAAGTGGCGAGTTGGGATCTTGCGTTAATGGAGCAAACCGCACGCGTAGCGGCTATCGAAGCATCGGCTGCAGGTGTGCATTGGACTTTTGCTCCCATGGTGGATATCGGTCGCGATGCACGCTTTGGCCGCGTGATGGAAGGAGCGGGTGAAGATCCGTTTTTGGGCAGTGAAGTTGCAGTGGCACGTATCAAGGGGTTTCAAGGCGATGACCTGGCACGAACTGATACTATTGCGGCCACTGCCAAGCATTTTGCCGGTTATGGCTTTTCTGAGGCCGGTCGAGATTACAATACCGTTGATGTCAGTAATAGCACCTTGCATAACGTAATATTGCCACCGTTCAAGGCGGCGGCTGAAGTCGGTGTGGCAACATTTATGAATGCTTTCAATGAGCATGAAGGTGTACCCGCCACCGGTAGCCACTTTTTGCAAAACGATCTGTTAAAAGGCCAGTGGCGCTACCCAGGCTTAATCGTATCGGATTGGGGTTCGATTGGTGAAATGATAGCGCACGGTTACAGTGCCGACCTTGCCAACGCAGCTGAGCAGGCGATTAACGCGGGTAACGATATCGATATGGAGTCTTCGGCTTATATTGATCACTTGCAAGCGCTGGTGGAGTCGGGTGCTGTCAGTGAGGAAACCGTCGATAACGCCGTTCGGCGGGTATTAACTCTTAAACACAAGCTGGGTTTATTCGATAATCCTTACGGCTATGCCGATGCGGCGCGAGAGCAAAGTCTTATTGGTCACCAGGACCATCACGCAGTTGCCCGTGCGGCGGCGCAAAAGTCCATCGTGCTGCTAAAAAATGCCAATAATATTTTGCCGTTAAAAACCAGTGGTCAGCGCATTGCGGTTATTGGCCCGTTGGCCAACGATAAAGATAGCCCGCTGGGTAACTGGCGCGCAAAGGCTATTGCTCATTCGGCTGTTTCGTTGCTTGAAGGTGTTAATGCTGCGGTAGACGACGTTACCGCAATCAGTTATGCCGAAGGTGCCAGGCTAGCCACGGCCGGCAGAGCGTTTCATAGTGAACTCACAATTAACACCAATGATACCTCTGGCTTTGAGCAGGCAGTTGCCATTGCCCGTGAAGCGGATGTTGTGTTGTTGGCTATAGGTGAAGATGCCTACCAAAGTGGTGAAGCGCGGAGCCAGGTTGATATTGGCTTGTCTGGTGTGCAGCAGCAATTGTTTGACGCTATAAGTGCCGTAAACAACAACGTGGTTGTTGTGCTTATGAATGGTCGGCCACTTGCTATTGAGTCAATTGCCAATAACGCCGCAGCCATTGTTGAAGCCTGGCACGGTGGCTCGCAAGCCGGTCATGCCATAGCGGATGTGTTATTTGGTCACTATAACCCCTCGGGTAAATTACCTATGGTGTTTCCGCGTAGCGTCGGCCAGGTACCGATTTACTATGCGCAAAAAAATACTGGCCGCCCAGGCCCGCAAAAAGCGGTGTTCTGGTCGCATTATACCGACTCGCCTAACTCGCCGTTGTATCCCTTTGGCTTTGGTTTAAGCTACACCCAGTTTGATTACTCGGCAATTGAATTGAGCGAGCCAGATATTTCGCTTGATGGTGAAATTCAGGTGGCGGTTACACTGACTAACAGTGGCAAATACGATGGTGCCGAAGTTGTACAACTTTATATTCGCGATCTTGTTGCCAGTAATACCCGGCCGTTAAAGGAACTAAAAGGTTTTGAAAAAGTATTTTTAAAAGTAGGGGAATCAAGGCGTGTTGAATTTACGCTTGGTCCCGATAAGCTGGGTTTTTATGCCAACGATGGCAGTTACCGCATTGAGCTTGGCGAGTTTCATGTCTTTGTGGGTGGTAGTTCGCAGGATGTGCAACAGGCGAGCTTTAAACTTGTCAGCGAGTAGTTGCCAAATGAGTGACAAGTGACATTAACTGGTGGTTATTGCTATAGCTATAGCAACAGCTACCAGTTATCAATCAGTTTGCTCAGACTCTCGCGGCGCAAAACTCCCTGAATAGCACCAGCCTCATCGTAAATAAATAAACCGTCTGCATCAGTATCACGTAACGCTTTGCGGCCTTGTGCAACGGTGCTATTCACCGTTATATTGTGTAACTTTAATAGCGATACATCCATGGTTTTAAGCGTGTGGATTAACGCCTGGCTAGTGAGCGGTGATGAACTTTTATCGGGCCTTTTAAGGCAATATTTATCGGTGTTAATTTCGTTTGTGTTAATGTCCAATGTATTAGTGCCTAAAGAATTAATGCCTAATGCATTACAGTATTCGGCAAAGTTTTTACGTGACAGTAGCCTGTGCGTCTTGTCACCAGTATTTATCACCACCCAGCGAGGTTCTTCATCGGCAATAGTGAGCAGTTCGCTGCGCTGAATAATAGGGCCCAAGTAGGCGATATTGGTATCGATAACAGCGCTTAAGCCAATGCGGCTTAGTGCCTGTTCAACCGGATGAGTGGTTAGTGAAATCCCTTGTCGTTGTAATACGTTTTCAACGGCCGAGTGCTGGCCAAATATTTGGTCGGTGCACAGTGCTGCAACCACAATCACAATAATACCAGGCAGTAAAGCTTCGGGGGTATGCGCCAGCTCTAAGATGGCAATTAAGGCAGCCAGCGGTGCGTTTAATAATGCGCCCATCATACCGCCCATGCCCAGCAGTGCATAAAAACCGGCGCTGGATGCAAGCTCCGGCTGCAATAATGCGCCAGCAAAGCCGAGGCTGCCTCCAATGCCGGCGCCAATAAACAGGCTTGGTCCAATAATACCCACTGGCATACCCATGCCGCTGGTCACAGCGGTGGCGACGATTTTAGCAATACAAAGCAGCAACAGTAGTTGCAGCGTTATATCACCCGTTAAGCTTAGATTAACGGTATCGTAGCCAATACCTAATACGCCGGGCAGGTAAATGCCCAGCGTTCCTGTGACCAGCCCGGCAATGCCAAAGCGGACAATCACGGGTAGTGCTTGGAATTTTTGCACCCAAATTTGGATACGCATAAATAGTAATGCTGCCAGGCCGCAAACAAAGCCCAGCAGCAAAAGAAACGGAAACTCCCACATAGAGTTCATGAACATTTCAGGGACAATAAACGTGTGATCGCTGCCAAACATTAGTTGTGCGATGGCCGTCGCGGTAATAGCGGCAAGAATCACCGGGA
Source organism: Pseudomonadales bacterium (assembly GCA_965659815.1). Lineage (GTDB taxonomy): Bacteria > Pseudomonadota > Gammaproteobacteria > Pseudomonadales > UBA7434 > UBA7434. The sequence continues at coordinate 2,284 of CBFHXO010000105.1, read as the reverse complement.
TAAACCCGATGACGGTGTACTCCATCATAATCACCTCCATGGCAAAAATAACGCCGGCAATGGGAGTATTAAACGAGGCGCCAATCGCGGCCGCAGCGCCGCAGGCGGTTAAGATACGCAGCGTATTGGTGGGTAAATAAACGCGCCTGGCAATGACGCTATTAGCTGCCGCACCAAGATGAATAGCAGGACCTTCGCGGCCACCCGATTGCCCACTGGCCAGGGCGGCGATACCGGCAAAAAACTGTATTAGCGCGTTGCGCCATGGCAATACGCCATTGCGTTGATGCAACCGTACCATGACGTGATTGAGACCGGTGTAGCACCAATCTTTGGGCAGCATTTGAAAAATGGCGCCTAATACGAGTGCACCGCCCACCGGCAGCCAAAAGCGGTAAGCGGTCGATAACCCCTCGAAATTTTCGCCGCTAGTATGTACACCTTGACCGACATGTGCACTGGCCAATGCTATGACAGAGGCGAACTCAATCGCATAGCGAAACAGCGCGATAATTGCGCCTGTGATCAGGCCAGACACAATGCCCAGCAATGATAATGGCAGCACGGCATCGTGTTCGCCCAGTCGATAGCGAAATGCCTGCCAGCGTGAGAATTGTTTAAATTTTTTAGAAAACGACACTGTTCTTTAGTTTGTTAAACGTTAAATTTGGTGGTGACGGTATTGTACAGGGCAGAGGCTTAGTTTAGCTCGTTGATGCTAACAAGGGCGAGTGTTTTGTCGGTTTTGATGTCAATACTAGTGTTGATGATGGCGCGAATCTGGTTGGCGATCTTTAACCGTTTCAGGGCATAAGTATATATCGTTGCTCCATTATTGGGCGCGGCGTTGTATGCATTGGCAGGTTCAGCATCTGTAGCGCAATTTGCCAGTGGCCAAGCATTGCCCAATGCCGAGTGTTTTTCTCAGGCTGACACCGTTTACGAACAAATTTTTGGTGAATTCAGCGTTGCGTAGCCGGTCAGTGGATTTCCGTCATAGTGGCGCTTTAAAAATAACGAGTGTACGCAGGCGCTATTGTTAAAGCGGCCAGCAACTAAGCATGGTATAGCATTGGCCAACCTCAGGCCCACAAGCAAACCGTCAAGTGTAAAGCAGACATCGACCGCTTGTGGTTCGAAAGCGACAATTTCCCTGCCTACAATGCACATTGAGTGCCCGTAAACTACTTTTTTATTGCGCGGTAAGCGACACAGTAAATATCTCGATGGTGCAGTGTCCCGCCCATAATTTCTATCGTTAGCCGGCAGTTAACGCTTAGCGCAAAATAGCCATCGATACTGATATCGAGTCCATTCGGTAAAAATACTGCGTGATCATAACTTAACAGCGTAGTTTTTTTGATACACCTCATTGCCCATAGCGGCAACTTGCTGGTCAATGATCCAGTCCATGCTGTGCAGTAGCGGTTGGTATTTATTATGGTTTTTTTCTAGCTCGCCCAGGGTAAAGGCAATGGCTTCTATCGTTGATAACCCGGACTTATTTGTCGATTTGCGAATTCGGTAGCGTGATGCTGCTGGTGGGTGTAGTGCTATTTTTTCGAGTTTATTGAGTTCGGGAAATTCATGTAGCAGCCGGCGACTTTTGCGCCAGGTGGCATCAAGAAAAATCAGTGGGCGTATTGCCGTCTGTTTTAATTGCGGTAGTTGTTTAGCCTGTTCGTCTGGGTAAACCAGCAATGGTTGTAGTGACTGGGTGAGCAGGGCAGCCACCTGTTGATCAATTGACTTTTCATTTTGCCCGGGATTTTTGGGTTGGATTAAGGTTTGGCATTGGGTCAAGCTTAATTGTGCGATGGGTGCAGTGCCAATGGCGTGACCCAATTCGCTTTGGTGCTGAATAATAATCACTGGCCAGCTATTTTCAATAGGTGTGAGTGTGTGGCAGTAACATACCGGTATGGGCTTGGTACAGCGTGTGCAAACAGAGCGCGAGCCAATGTGGGTGGTGGACGTTTTTGTTGTCATTGGTCCTTAGCGACACCTGCTTCGTCGAGCAGCTTGGTTCGCACATTCATTAGCACCTTACCAAACGCGTTATTTCCCCGGCGGTCGCGACCGCACCCCCAAAAGTAATCGTACTGGCTGTTTTCAATCAGTTTGTTTGGTGCGGTAGCCATTAGCTGCTCGGCGATATCGTTATGGGTTCGGCACTTAATATAAATACCGCGGGTCATGACCACCTCTTTAACTTGTGCCCAGTCGGAACGCAAGCGCTTAAATCGGCTACGGCCTAATTTTCGCGCCAACTTTGGGTGAGCCG
>CBFHXO010000104.1:0-9550 GCA_965659815.1 Pseudomonadales bacterium | reverse complement strand
TGGCAACCGGCATTGGCTTGCCCGATAGTTTAATGTGCCATGGCAACTATCCGTTTACGCCGCAACACCCATTTACACCAGGCCAGGAGGTCTGCGGCATTGTTACCGATGCCAACGGCAGTAATGAGTTTCAAATTGGCCAGCGCGTCATGGGCGTCACAGCATTTATCGAAGGTTATGGCGGCTTTGCCGAAGAGGCGCTGGTTTACAGTGATAATGCTTTTTTAGTTCCCGATAGCATGGCCGACAACGATGCCGCGGTTTTTAGTATTGCTTACCGCACCGGTTATATCGCTTTGGTCACTCGTGGCAAAATACAAACAGGTGAAACCCTGCTGGTGCATGGCGCATCGGGAGGCACCGGCATGGCGGCCATTCAATTGGGTAAAGCTTTGGGTGGTCGTGTTATTGCTGTTGCACGCGGCGCAGAAAAAACACAGCAATGCCTGAGCTTTGGCGCCGATAAGGTTATCGATAGTGGTAGCGAAGATTTTGTTGAGCAAGTGGGCGCGATGACTCACGGTGCTGGTGTTGATCTGGTTTATGACCCTGTCGGCGGCGATACCTTTAAACGCTCGCTGGCCTGCCTGGCTTACGGTGGTCGTGTGCTTGCAATTGGTTTTTCCAGCGGCAGCTGGGGCGACGCATCGACGCAAGATTTGGCGTTGTCTAACCATTCGGTTATTGGGGTTTTAGCGACAGTGCCAACGCATGATATGTCGTTGTCGATTCAACAGGCGCTTTACGAGCTATATGAGCAAGGTAAAATCGCTCCCTTTATTAAGCATACCCGTGGCGCTAATGCCTTACCCGAGGCGTTAGTTGAGCTGGAGCAAAGGCGGGTCATTGGTCGTTCGGTGATTGTTATGAACGAATAGCATCTGCTGCATTGTCCTACTTACTGCCCAAATCATTCATAGCAACAGCTTACTTTTATCTATAGTCTGTGCGCCCTTGGTTTTACCAGCCTTGCGGTTGTTCTTTGCGATGTTGTTGGTTTGGTTATCGATCACAATGTTCGGTCAATTTCTCGCTATCACATTGATTTCTATACTGAAATAGCTTATTAACACCGTAATAAAACCTAAAAAATCGAAAGCCAAAATAGGATAAACCTGCAATAACCATGACTTTTGCTTCACTTGGGCTATCAGCCCCCATTCTTAAAGCCATTGCCGAAAAAGGCTATGAAACGCCATCGCCGATTCAGGCCCAGGCAATACCGGCGGTACTTAAAGGCGTCGATGTTATGGGTGCAGCGCAAACCGGTACCGGTAAAACCGCAGGTTTCACTTTGCCCATTCTTGAGAAACTTTCAAAAGGACCAAAAGTCCGCGCCAATCAGGCGCGCGTATTAGTGCTAACGCCCACGCGCGAGTTGGCAGCGCAGGTGGGAGAAAGCGTAGCCACTTATGGCAAGCATTTATCGTTGAGTTCGGCGGTGGTATTTGGCGGCGTTAAAATCAACCCGCAAATGCTTAAGCTACGCAAGGGCGCGGACATTTTGGTGGCAACGCCGGGGCGCTTGCTGGATTTGCATAGTCAAAACGCTATTCACTTTAAACAGCTAGAGGTTTTGGTATTAGACGAAGCCGACCGAATGCTCGATATGGGTTTTATGCCCGACCTGCGTCGTATTATGGCTTTGCTACCCAAGCGCCGGCAAAACCTGATGTTCTCAGCCACTTTTTCGCCGCAAATTCGCACCTTGGCAAAAACCATTGTTAATGACCCGGTAGAGATTTCTGTTGCACCACCGAATGCGACAACCGAGCTTGTTAAACAGTGGGTATACCCGGTGGATAAAAAGCGCAAGTCAGCTTTGCTGGCAAAGCTGATTCACGATAATAACTGGGGGCAGGTGCTGGTGTTTACCCGAACCAAACATGGCGCTAATCGTTTAACCCGTGAGCTCGAAGCCAAACATATTATAGCTGCTGCAATACACGGGAATAAAAGCCAGGGCGCAAGAACGCGCGCGCTTGCCGACTTTAAGCTCGGCGAGGTTCAGGTGTTGGTGGCAACCGATATAGCGGCGCGCGGTCTTGATATAGACCAGCTGCCGCATGTAGTGAATTTTGATTTGCCCAATGTCGCGGCGGACTATGTTCACCGCATTGGTCGCACCGGGCGTGCGGGCGCGGCAGGTGAGGCGGTATCCTTAGTGTGCGCTGATGAATTTGATGAGCTGTCGGATATCGAGCGTTTAATTGGCCAGATTATTGACCGCGATATTATTGACGGCTTTGAACCGCAAAATCCTTTACCCGATTCTAATATCGATGGGCGACGACCCAGAAAAAATAAACCCAAGAAAAACAAATCTAAAAAGAACAGCGCGGGCAACAGTGCAAGGCGTAACTCAGCAGGTAATGCTCAGCGTAAGCAGGGCGGTAAGTCTGGCGATCAATCGGCGAGTCAATCGACTGCTGATAAAAATGGCGCAGAGGGTAAGAATGCCAATGGCAAGCGCAGACCAAATAAAAAATCAAATAAAAAGCCCAAGTCGAAAGCGCATTCACGGTTGGGGCAGGGTGAGCAAGCAAATAAAAACAATAATAAAGGCAGTAGTCAAAATAGTGCGGCTAACAAAAATAAAAATATTAATAAAAAGGTGAACGGTAATAAAAAGCCTGCTGTAAACGATAAGCGTGCCGAAACCAACCCCGAGGTTAACGGCAATCGGGAGGGCGCAAATAAAAACAGACCTGCCACTGATTTTTTTAGTCACACAAAGCCCGCGCGCCGCCGAAGGAGACCTGCCTCGGCAAAAGGTCGCTTCAATTGAGCGTGTCTGTCTTGAAAGCAGTGTTTAATAAAAACAATGGCTTACTATATGGCCTAAACAATACTAAGCCGTAATCCTTAAGCTGTATGACCTGCGATTTAATGGACGCCAACAAAATAAATCAAGTGTTAGGCGGCATTAATGACAGTTAGTCTGAACTTCGATATGTGGTCACCCCAGTATCAAGATAATTTACAGCAACTTTACAAAGTATTGCGCGACGACCACCCGGTATTTGAATACGCCTCCGATAGCAATGAGCACGCCAAATGCTGGGTTATTTCCCGCTACGACGATGTACAAAGCATTTTTCGCGATAAAGCACGGTTTAAAAATGCCACTACCCGCAACGACCTAATTCCACAATTCCAAAGTTCAGACGATGAGCTGCACAAGGGTTTACGCAACGAGGTTTTTCCACGTTTGGTTATGTCAGCTATTGCGCATCTCGAACCCGAAATTGAGCGCATTGTGAATGAAGTGTTCGATGAAGTTGAACCTAATGGTGGTTGTGAGCTGGCGCGCAACGTTGCCTTTGAAATTCCCAAACGCGTTGTGCCGATTTTATTGGGCTTTCCCGAACATCTTGCTGATCGAATTTTAAAACTGGTAGACCCGCTGGCAGGTTATGACCCAAAGCGTCCGGTCTTTCCTGGGCCCACGTTAGGTGATGATTTAATCGCAGTGATTGATGAGCTTATCGATTACAAGCGCGAGCACCCCGGTGACGATGTTATGAGCCAGCTAATGGCATGCGAACAACAGGGCGATATTCTACCGGGTGGTTCGGCCATGATTGCGCGCAGTTTTGCCTTCGCGGCTTTCGATACTACGGTGAATTTAATTGCCAACGGTACTGTGTTGCTTGCCGAAAACCCGCAGCAACGACAAAAGTTAATCGACAACCCACGGCTAATGTCACAGGCCGTTGATGAAATGCTAAGAATGGAATCGCCTACGCAAATGATTCCGCGCAGAGCAATTGAGGATGTTGAACTGCATCAACAAACTCTGGCCGCGGGCGATGAAATACTACTATTGGTAGGCTCGGCCAATCGTGATGAGCGGCATTTTAGCGATGCCGATACATTCAACATAGAGCGCGAAAAAATTGACCATATCAGTTTTGGTTTTGGCGTGCATACTTGCGTGGGTCGCCACCTGGCAAAATTAGAGGCCAGTGTTTATTTTAAAGAATTGTTGCGCCGTTTTCCCGAATACCAGATTGGCCAGTGCCGTTATAAAGCCTCGGGTTGGTCTCGGTCGTTTGCAGAAGTCCAGTTCTTAGTTCGATAGCTGGGTGCCGGTGCTAATAAAAACTTCGGCACCGGGCCCCAGCGGAAAACCACCCACAATCCAGCCAATCAATAACACCGACCACAATAATAAAAACGCGACACTATAAGGTAGCATCATCGCGATTAATGTGCCGATGCCGGCCTCTTCGTCATACTGGCGGGTAAAGGCAACCACTACACCAAAGTACGGCATTAACGGGGTAATGATATTGGTAACCGAATCGCCGACACGATAAGCCACCTGCGTTGCCTCAGGTGAAATGCCCGACAGCAAAAACATCGGTACAAAAATTGGAGCGATTAAAGCCCACTTGGCCGATGCGCTGCCCACCAGTAAATTAATAAATGCCGCCATGACGACAAAGCAAACCAGTAGTACCGGTGCGGGTGGTGCCAATAATTGCAAAAATTCTGCGCCTTTAATTGCAGCAATGGCGCCCAGCTGGCTCCAGCCAAAGTAATTAACAAACTGCGCGGCAAAAAACATTAATACCAAATAGCTTGCCATGGTTGCCATGCCTTTATCCATTGCCAATACAAAATCGCGCGATTGTTTAAAGGTTTGTGCTGCTCGACCAAATATCCAGCCAGCGATTGCAGCATAAACGCTGATGATAACCACTAGGCCACTAATAAAGGGTGAGCGCAGCAGACTGCCGGTTTCCAGATCGCGCAGCACACCTTGTTCTGGTACTGTGGCAATCAGTAATAGCGCCACGGTTAACAGTGTAAATAGCCCCACCTGCTTTAAACCGCTACGTTCAACATCCGTTAATGCGGGAATGCCAGCATCATCTGTTGAAGCGCCGTAATCGCCCAGTCGTGGCGCTATTATCCGCTCGGTCACCCAGGTGCCCGCCGCTGCAATTAAAAATGTCGAAACAATAATAAAGTAATAGTTACCCGCAACACTCACTTCGTAAGTGGGGTCTATAAGTGCCGCAGCTTCAGTGGAGATACCTGCCAGTATAGCATCCAGTGGGCCAATCATCAGGTTGGCACTGTAGCCTCCCGAAACACCAGCAAATGCCGCAGCAATACCGGCCAGTGGATGCCTGCCCGCGGCAAGAAAAATCATTGCTGCTAATGGCACTAGCACCACATAACCGGTGTCGGCAGCCAGGCTGGATAAAATACCAGCAAGCACAACAGCAAAGGTCATGAGTTGGCGTGGTGCGCGCAATACCGTTTGGGTTAGCACACAGCGAAGCAGGCCGCTATGTTCCGCTACCGCAATACCCATAATGGCTACTAGCACCGTGCCCACCGGTGCAAACTGGGTGAAGTTACTTACTGCCTTGGTGAGAATATTTTGCAGGCCTTCGGTATTAAGCAGGTTCACTGCGTGAATGGTTGAGCCATCGACGGGATGCACGGCGCTAACGCTCAGCCACGATGCAATGCCGGACACTGCGAGAATAACGCCGCAGAGAATCACAAAAATCATCGTGGGGTCGGGCAGTCGATTACCTGCAGACTCGATTCGGGTGAGCAGGTGTTGAATACGTGACGGCGATGTTTTCAAGAGATTACCTCGTACGGTTTTTAGTCGCCTGCTACTGGCTACGACACGCATGCGACAGTGCGATTAGTGTAATAGAAAAGCCATTCGATAGGGAATTAAAAGTGCTTGAACCCATATTCGATCTTGATACACTGGCCGGTATTTTAAACAAGCCGGCAAAGGCTGAGCCTGATGTACATATCTGGATCCAAAGCGCGCAGCAGTGGTTGCAGTTGTTTGCGGGTGTGTCACAATTCGATCGACAGCCCGACGATATGAGCGAGGTGGTTACTGCTGTATTGCAATACCGGGGATCAAAAAATAAATAATAGGCTGAGTGTTTAATGGCAAAAATCATTTTTTATTTTCATGCCCAGGACGGCCAAACTCAAGCGTTGATTGAGTCTGGTAAAGCGCTTGCGGACAAGCAATTATTTTCTGCGTACCAGCTGGCGATCATGCGGCCGCGTGAGCAGGATTTATTAGCCGTACCCAGTAACTGTGATTTTCTTAACAGCATTGACATGGTGTTAGAGATAGTCGCGCCTTTTGGTCAGCCAATAAAACGCGCGCTGGTTGATGTCGCCGAGGCCTTGCAGCCTGTGCTGGAGTTGATTGATAAGTCGCATTCTTACGTGCTCTCTGCTTACCATCGCACGTTCCAGGAGTCGGGCCCCAAGCCAATTCGTTATCACTATATGATGTATCGTCGCGACGATTACAGTCGCAGCGATTACCTCGACTACTATGTGCATAGCCACTACCAATTTGGTGTTACCACGCCGCTCGCCGATTACTACCATAATTATATTGCACCCGGTGATACACAGGCGCTCGCAAGTCAGCTAGGTATTCACCCGATCAAAGCCGATAATATCTCGGAGCTTCGCTTTGACGATTTAGAAAAGTATTTATTTAGCGATACCGTTCGCGAGATTGGCCCTAAGGCTACCGCCGATGAAGAAAAATTTGTTAACCGTGAAATCAGCCGCAGTTTTTCTATGGATGTATTGCTCGATACCCGGCAGTATTAAGCCGTTAGCGTGACTTTGGTATGGGGCCTGTAGCGTGACTTCAGTATTAAGCCGTGAGCTAGACTTTTGACTGAAAAAAATAAACCCCGTTACCCGGGTGGCCGCAAACGGCGTGCGCGGGCTGCGCAACGCAGTGCAGGCTTGCAAAAGCACCCCTTTGTTATCGACCATATCGACTCACTTGGTCAGGGCGTTTGCAAACAAAACGGTAAGGTCACCTTTATTGCCAAAACCCTGCCGGGCGAAACGGGTACGGCTCGTATCTATAAACGCAGCAAGGGTGTGCAGTTTGCTACACTAGAAAGCCTGGATAAAGAATCGGGTGACCGCAGCGCGCCACAATGCGAGCATTTTGCCCAATGCCCCGGCTGCCACTACCAACACACCAGCTACCAGCATGAACTGGCATTTAAAACCGAAGCACTTCGAAAAATCAGCCAGCCGTTATTTGAAGGCGGTTATGTTAATGGTGACATAAAGGTTTTCGCAGCGCCGGAACGCATAGGCTACCGCAACCGTATGCAGTTGCATTATCGCCATCAATATATCGGTATGCTTAATGCCAGTAACGACCAGGTGGTAGAAATTCCTGGTTGCAAGCTTATACGCCCCGAGCTGCAAGTGGGGTTCGACCAGTTATACCAAGACAAAAGCTGGCGCGATAACAACGTGGGGCAAGGTCACTGCGAACTGTATTGGAATGGCGAAACGGTTAAACAAACCTGGAACGGTGATTATGCTGAGGGTGGTTTTACCCAAGTCAATGAATTCATGAACACCCGGCTTAAGCAAATAGTGACCGACAAGATTATCTCGTCTGCCAGGTCGGTAAGTAGTCTGTTAGATTTATTTTCGGGCAGTGGTAATCTTTCTAACCCTGTTATTGACAAGTTGCCGGCCAATACCAAACGGACCATGATCGATGTTATGCCGTTGACTCACCCCAACTATATTCAGTTAGATTTATATCAGCCCGATGCGCTAACACAACTGAATAAGCAAGCCGCCACTGGCCACTTCGACTGTGTATTGCTAGACCCGCCCCGTAAAGGTTTTGCTGACCTTGGTCGTTGGATTAAAAAAATCAAACCCAGGCAGTTAGTGTATGTCAGTTGCAATGCGTCAACCATGGTGCGTGACTTGCGCGGGCTTGAGGGTAAGTATACGATTGATGAGCTGGCATTGGTTGATCTGTTTCCCGCCACGCATCATTTTGAGACGCTTGCTTGCGTTTCATTTAAATAGTTGTTCAGCACAGTCGGTGAGCGAATGAATGAAACGGTTTGCCCATTTTGTCAGTCAGACAATCACTGCGGTGTTGCCGACCCTTTGAATTGCTGGTGCGTAACTGCGGCAATTCCTGCGGCTTTAATTGCGCTTTTGCCTGCCGGTTTACAAAACAAGGCCTGTATTTGCGCAAGCTGTATTAAGCGATATCATGATGATGCAACACTATTCAAAAGCCAGCATCAACAATTCATTCAGGAGTCGTAATGGCCAGGCAGTTGCAAACATTCTCCAATCAGTTTCCCATTGTATTGCGGCAAGAAGTGATTTGGGGTGATATGGATACTTTTGAGCATGTCAATAACACTGTGTACTTTCGCTATTTTGAAGATGCCCGCCTAAAGTTTTTTGAAGCGGTTGGTATTCTTGAGCATAAAGCTGCTAGTGGTATTGGCCCAATACTCGCATCGACCCATTGCAATTTTAAGTTGCCGCTGAAGTACCCCGATACGGTACAAATTGGTGGTCGAGCAACAATCGTGTCGCCTAAAAAAATTCAAATGGAGTACGCTGTTTATAGTGAGGGTCTTTCGGCCCTGGTTGCCGAAGGTGAGGGCTTGCTGGTTTACTATAACTACAATAATCAGCGTAGCTGTGAAATTCCCGAGAGCATTATCACGGCAATCGAAGATTTATCGAAATCAATACCGTCGCTGGGTTAGGCTGGCAGAATCAGCCTTTTGCGTTAAAGTCGATTATTCCGGGGGGGTTAATGCGCCTACTATTTTTGCTTTTGTCAGGCCTTGTTTTTACTGTGGGTGCCTTGGGTCAAAACACAGATAAAGTGTTAGAGCCCAAACTCATGGCAGTGCTGGATAATTACATGGATGCGGTTAATCGCATTGAGCTTGGGGCGGTTACCGATACCTATCATTTTCCGCACTACCGTATTGTTAACAACCAGGTGGTGGTCTGGGATAACGCGGGGCAGGCAATGCCCATGTTGGGCTTGCCGCGTGAACAGCAGGTAGCTGCGATGCGAGAGGGGCTGGGCCCCGATTGGGCGCGTACAGAATGGACGTATAGAAAGCTGTTGTCGTTAAGTGACACCAAGGCGCATTTTGACACGGAGCTAGTGCGTTATAACAGTAAGGGTGAAGAAATTAGTCGGTTTCAGTCGTTATATATTCTTACTAAAGACAAAGACCGCTGGGCAATTAAAGCGCGCTCGAGTTTTGCACCGCGATAACAAAAAACAAGAGTGAAGGTTAACTATGTCAGTTGAACAGTGGTATGGCAGTGGTGAGTGCTGTGAAATTGATGGTCGCGGCGTTTTTTACCAGCGCGGTGGTGCTGGCGAGTCGTTAATGTGTATTCATGGGTTCCCGACGGCATCGTGGGACTTTGTTGATCTTTGGCCAACGCTGACCGCGCGTTTCGATACTGTCGCTCATGATATGTTGGGCTTTGGTCGTTCGGATAAAACTCGGCGTGATATTACCGTAAAACTGCACGCCGATATCATTGAACAACTGGCGGTGAAGTTGGACATCAGTCGTGCGCATATACTGGCCCACGATTTAGGTGACACGGTTGCGCAAGAGCTACTGGCCAGACAGATTGATGGTAGTGCCAAGGTACAATGGCTTAGTTGTGTATTTTTAAATGGCGGTTTGTTCCCTGAGACGCACCGGGCGCG
>CBFHXO010000103.1:9341-9578 GCA_965659815.1 Pseudomonadales bacterium | reverse complement strand
AGCCCTGGCGCGATGATGAAGCGCTGCGTTCTTTGCAATTAGAGCGACCGCTGGATTTCGCCATGGTATCCGACCATGCTGAGCTATTTGGTGAAACCTATATTTGCAATAACCCCGAGGCAGATGGTTATAAATCCTGGCAGTGCAAAATTTATCGCAACTGGCCACGCGGTGCTTTTTATCTTTTTAATGCAACCGCGTCATTGCGACAAAAGCATATGGGCTTTTGTGGTGAAG
>CBFHXO010000103.1:0-9331 GCA_965659815.1 Pseudomonadales bacterium | reverse complement strand
ATTAAATGCAAACAGGCAGGCAGTATGCCCTGGCAGGAGATGCAACAAGCGGCAAAAGATCACAACGATATCACTGCCAGCTGTGAATTTACTGCACTGATTGGTTACGAGTGGACCGGCGTAACCAGTGAGGCCGGTAACCTGCATCGCAACGTGGTGTTTAGAAATGATATTGTGCCTAAGCTGCCGGTCTCCTGGATTGATGGATCGGCGGTGCACTTATGGCAATCGTTAGATCAGCAGTGTAATGAAAGTGGCAGCAGTTGTGAGGCCTTAACCATTCCACACAATTCCAATATCAGTGGCGGTTACATGTTTGACCTTGCCAGCGATGGCAATGTGCCAATTAATGCTGAGCAACTGGCGCTGCGAAAAAAATATGAACCCATCGTTGAAATGATGCAGCATAAGGGTGCATCCGAATGTTATTTTGCTGCTGGTGTTGGCGCCGATGAGCTTTGCAAATTTGAGTTTTTAAATAGCAACAGCTTTTTTGGCAATACACCGCCAGGGCCTGGCGACGGCTTTTTACGCGAGGTGTTAAAAGACGGTTTGCAAGAGCAGCAGCGTAGTGGCCTGAACCCATTTGAATATGGCTTTATCGGTTCATCCGATACCCACTTGGGTACGCCGGGCGCGGTAAACGAAAGCAAGTTTCTCGGCCATGGGGGTGCAGGTGTACCTGCCAATAAAAAAATTCCGCCCGGTTTACCCGATTTTTTAAAGTACAACCCCGGTGGGCTTGCGGTGGTTTGGGCCGAAGAGAATTCGCGCGATGCATTATTTAATGGTATGCAACGTCGTGAGACTTATGCCACTAGTGGGCCTCGCATTGTGACGCGCCTATTCGGCGGTTGGGACTATACCGACAATATGTGTCAAAGCCGTGTGTTTGCCACCCAGGGTTACCAGTCGGGTGTACCGATGGGCAGTGTTATGCTCGCGCCCGATAAGCCTGCTAGCGCCCCGGTCTTTGCGGTGTCGGCGCTACAGGATGCGGGTACGGCAAGCAGTCAGGGAACGCCGTTGCAAAAAATCCAGATTATCAAGGGCTGGGTTGATGCGCAGGGTAACAAGCAAGAGAGAGTCTACGATGTTGCCGGTGGCAGTAACGCCACAGTGGATACCAATAGCTGTGAGCAATCGGGTAACGGCCATGCCAGCTTATGCACAGTGTGGCGCGACCCCGAGTTTAACGCCAGTCAACCCGCTTACTATTATTCGCGTGTGCTGGAAAATCCCAGCTGTCGCTGGAGTCAGCAAATGTGTGTGGCCAGGCAGGTCGATTGCAGTGATAAGTCGACAATTGACGAAGGCATGGAAGGCTGTTGTTCTGATGAGCATCGCCCCGTTATTCAGGAGCGCGCTTGGTCATCACCCATTTGGTATCGCCCCGACGCGTAACAGCAGCGGGCGTAATAGAAGCAGAATGATAAGCAATAGTTGTTAGCGATTTTTTACTGAGGTAGGTAATGAAAGAATATCATCAACATTATATTGACGGTCAGTGGCAGCAACCTGACAGTGATCAGCGTTGTGAGGTCATTAATCCGGCTACCGGTAAACCTGCGGGCACAATTATTTTAGCCAACCCGCAAGACGTCGATAAAGCGGTTGCCAGTGCCAGGCAGGCGTTTAGCCGCTATTCGAAAAGCTCGGTTGCCGAGCGAGTAGAACTATTTGAGTCGATTATTGCTGTTTATTCTAAGCGCATCGACGACGTCGCAGCCGCGATTACCGAAGAAATGGGTGCGCCATATCAATTTCTGTCGCAGCCGGCACAGGCTGGTGCCGGGCTTGGTCACTTAAGCAATATGCTTAAAGAAATTCAAAATTTTCCTTTCGAACAGGAGAAAATTACCGGTAAGGGCCAGTTGAATCGTATTGTTCGTGAGCCGGTAGGTGTTTGCGCGTTAATCACACCGTGGAACTGGCCTATTAATCAGATTGCCTGCAAGGTTGCGCCGGCGCTGGCGGCGGGCTGCACCATGGTCTTAAAGCCCAGCGAAGTGGCACCTTTTTCGGCACATGTGTTTGCTGAAATTATGCATGAGGCGGGCGTGCCTGCGGGTGTGTTTAATTTAATTGATGGTAACGGCGAAATTGCCGGCACCGCACTGACCTCGCATCCCGATATCGATATGATTTCGTTTACCGGTTCTACGCGCGCGGGCAAAGCCATTGCCCATGTTGCTGCCGAAAGCGTTAAAGGTATTGCGCTGGAGTTGGGGGGTAAGTCGGCCAATATCCTGCTGGATGATTGTGATTTTGAAGCGGCGGTTACTGCCGGCGTATTGCAGATGATGCATAACAGTGGGCAGACTTGTACCGCGCCATCGCGTATGCTGGTGCCGGCTGACCGCTTGCAGGAAGTGGAGGCGATTGCTGCAGCGGCTTGTGAAAAAGTCATTGCGGGTGACCCGCTGGATCAGGCTACTACCATGGGGCCGTTAGCCAGCCCAATGCAGTACGAAAAAGTGACCGGACTGATTCAGCGCGGTATTGATGAAGGCGCAAAATTACTGACTGGCGGCGTAGAGAAACCGGCGGGTTTAGAGCAGGGCTGTTATGCACAGCCTACGGTTTTTAGTGCGGTCTCTAACGATATGACAATAGCGCGCGAAGAGATATTTGGTCCGGTGCTGGCTATTTTGCCTTACCGCGATGAAGAAGAAGCTATCGCCATTGCTAACGATAGCGATTACGGTCTGGCGGGTTATGTTAGCTCCGGTGACCCTGAGCGCGCTCGAAAAGTTGCGCGACGACTGCAAGCCGGGCAGGTCAAGGTTAATGGCGCTGCCGGTGATTTTTCTTTGCCCTTTGGCGGCTATAAGCAATCAGGTATTGGCCGTGAATGGGGCGTTTGGGGGCTTGAGGAATTTCTCGAAACCAAGGCCTTAATCGGCTAAGCCATAGCTAAGCATACATTGGCTAATCACAGATTAGTTAAGCACATATTAAAATAAAGCGAACAGATAAAATACGGATTAGGAGCAAGCCGCAGTGATAACTTCATTTGACGATTATATGATTCACCAAACCGCCGAGGCGGTAGCGCTACCGGCGCAGAGCGACCGCAATTTTTATGAACGTCACTGGATGTCCGGTTTTGATAATGGGGGCGAGTTGATGTTTGAAGTTGGCTTTGGCCTATACCCCAATCGTCGTGTGATGGATGGCCATTTAAGTGTTGTAGTTGGCGATAAGCAATACGCGTTTCATGCCTCGCGGCGTGCGCCTAAAGACCGTATTGATACCAGCATTGGGCCAATGTCAGTTACGATTGAAACGCCAATGCGTGCATTGCGTTTTAAAGTTGAAGATAACGAGCATAATATCAGTTGTGACCTGCGTTTTACTGCGATCAGTGTGGCGCATCAAGAACCGCATAACACCATGTATGACGATGGTCATTTAATTATGCATAACACTCGCTTTACCCAGGCGGGGCGCTGGAATGGCACGATCACAATCGACGGCACTAACTATGCCATTGAAAATGCGACTGCGTTGCGCGATAAATCATGGGGGGTAAGGCCGGTAGGTGAGCCCGCCGGTGGTGCGCCGGGCTTAATGAATGGAGAGCCCGGCGTGTATTGGTATTGGTCGCCGGTGTTGTTCGAAAATCAATGGCTGCACTATGGCACGTTTCAAGATCGCGATGGCAACCCTACGCAAGAAAGCTGCGAGCTGGTGCCCTTATACGATAACGCTGACGATATTCCCGATGGTGAAGATAAAGCGATTATTGAAATGCAGAGTATGTCGCATCAATTAACCTGGAATAAAGGTACGCGCCTGGCCAGTAGCAGTACGGTTAACTGTGCCGAAGCCGATGGCACGGCTTATAAAGCGGTGCTAACACCGTTTGGCAAGCCCCACTATATGTTGGGTATTGGGTACAACCACCCCGAGTGGGGCCACGCGTTTTGGAAGGGCGAACTGGTAACAGCGCGCGAAGAATACGACCTGGCAAATATCGACCCTTTGGAATACGCGCATATTCACACCCATCAACGCGTTAAGGCGACTATGACAAAAACCGCCGGCGGTAGTGATGAAAGTAAAACTGGTTTCGGGGTGTTAGAGACGATTGTAGTGGGCCGTCACGCGCCATCGGGCTTTAAAGACTTTTTCGATGGCGCTGAATAAGCGGGCGTTTAGCGCGGCGGCAACAGTTGCATGTTAGCCGCCGTTTTAGTTCGGGTTTAACTCAGGAACTAATTCATGGCTAGCACGCGCTCGGCAGTATCGATTTCGGCAATATCCGATGTGCAGGGCACTAATAGTAATTCATCTGACTCCAAAGCCTGAATATCGTCAATGCCTTTGCGAATGGCATCATCGTTATACATGACCGCAGAGTCAGCCACCATACCGGCAATTTCGGCACCGGCAGAACCTGTGACGTAACCCTTGATATAACTTTTTAACGCAGCTTGTGGGTCGTCGCCATGGCTGGTATACCAAAAGCCTGCGACTTTTCTCGGTGCAGTATCGCGGCCGGCTTTTTCCCACTCGGCGTCGGCCATAGCGTACAGGCGTTGAATCTCATCGGCATTGCCGCTCATTGACCAGGCGTAAATACCGTCGGCCCATTGGGCCGCGCGTGCCATGGCTTTTGGCCCCATCACTCCAGCAAGGATTGGCGGCCCACCCTCCTGGTAAGGCTTGCAACCCACCGGGTCGGCGCCTTCGATGACCGATACACCGTCCCAAATACTTTTCATTTGCGCAATTTGTTCATCCATACGCGGGTGGCGATATTTAAATGATGCGCCTACCGACTGGTAATCTTTTTCACGTCCACCCACACCTACGCACATTGTCACTCGTCCGTTAGATAATCTATCTAGCGTCGCAATTTCTTGCGCTACTCGGGTCGCTGAGTGCATGGGTAGTACATAGAGAGAGGGGACAATTCGAACCCGTTCGGTGAGTGCCGCAGCAAATGACAAGGTTACGCGCATATCGAGCGCTTCTTGTGGGCCGGTGATACGCTCACCACAACTTAAGGTTGAGAACGGCCCCTGATCTGCGCGAATACACCATTCGCGAATCAACTCGCGGCTTAAGCCGTTTTTCATATAAGGCAAACAAAAACCAATATCCATTATGTCTCTCTAATTCAAATTTTCACGCGTTATCGATTGGTGTTCACGGCACCATTAGCCGTTATGGCCAGTAATATGCTTAGCGGCCAGGTAGCCAAAGGTCATGGCCGGGCCAAGTGTTGCGCCTGGGCCTGGGTAGTTAGGCAAAATTGCCCGCGCGTTATTACCGCACACGTACAAGCCCTCAACTACGCTACCGTCGGATTTTAATACCTGAGCATTGTCGTTAAACGCCAGACCACCATGGGTGCCAAAGTCACCGGGGTCTTGCTTTAATGCATAAAATGGTGCTTCGGCAATAGGCGCAAGGCAGGGGTTGGGGGTAATCGACTGGTCACCGTAATAGCGATCGTATTCGTAAGATCCGCGACCAAACTCTTTATCGTCACCGCTGACCGCGTACTCATTCATTTTGCCCACGGTATCTTTTAAACCCGCTTCGTCAATGCCGGCCATATGCGCCAGTCCCTCAAGGGTATCGGCTTTATAAAGAAAGCCTTGTTGCTCCCACTCTTTCAATGGCATGGTCCAGTCTGGCGTTAAGTTGCCAACCATGGGGCCGATTAAATACGAATTGCGAAACCGCGTATCAAACACCAGGTAGGCTGGGGTTGAGGGGTTTTCCTCGCTATGCGATTTGTGCCAATTGGTTTGGTAAGCCATATAGTTTTCGGATTCGTTGGCGATACGTTTACCCGCAGGGTTAACCAGCACGTTACCCGGTAGCGATTTTTCCATAATGCTTAAGCGAGGTCGCTCTTCGCCGGGCACCATAATGGTTGCACACCACCAGGCGCCATCCATCATTTGCAAATCGCCGCCAACCGCTTCGCCGGCGCGAATACCATCGCCGGTATTGTCAAAGTGGCCTGCGCTCCAGGCGGCATTGGTCGGCTGTGGTAAATACTGTTCACGCATTTGCTGGTTGTGTTCAAAACCACCGGCGGCAAGCACTACGGCTTTGCGCGCCTCAACGCTGAGTGTTTTACCATCGCGCTCAATACGGGCGCCCACGACTTTACCACTCTCGTCAGTGATCAGCTCTTTTAACTCGGTATTTAGCCATAGTGGCATATCGCGATCTTGCATTGACGCACGCAATCTGGCGATACCAGCCATGCCGTTGGCAACAATGCGCGAGCGGGCGCTCTTAAATAGCCAGGGGATATCGCTGATGTATTGAATCAGTAGCTTACAGGTGAGCCCTATCCAGCCGGGCGCGCGGGCGGCCAGCATGCCTGCCTCGACCTGGTTAAATGCCACGCGATTAAATAGCCACATCATATGGTGGGTATTGCGTACTTTATCCCATTCGTCGCCCAGATCAGAGACGCGCATTTTTGCCGGCTCCATGGAGCGGTGGCCGCCTTTGGCGCCTGGCGCATCGGAGTAGTAATCGGGGTAGTGCTCCAGCGATTCGTAGCGCACGCGGGTATGGTTGTGGAGAAAATCAACCATAGCGGGGCCGTTAGCCAAATAGGTATCGAGCAGGTGTTCGGGCACTTTGCCCTCGGGAATCACACTGGTCAGATAGGCTTTGGCATCTTCAATTGAGTCACCAGCGCCAGCCTCATTGGCATAGCGATTACAGGGAATCCACACACCGCCACCAGAGATTGCGCTGCAACCGCCGAATTGGCTGGATTTTTCGATCACCAGTACATCTTTTACGCCCATTTCGTAGGTGCAAAGCGCTGAGGTTAAGGCGCCGTTACCGGATCCGACCACTAATACATCAACACTTTTGTCCCATTCGCCGGGGGCGGGTTGGTTTGGCATTTTATGCTCCTGTTTTACCGCAATAATTTCAGGTAAGTCCGTATTATTCATTGATTATTTGGACTTTTGACCATTATAGGGGTGCTATTGTATGGGATTGATTTATGCAATGTAATTGGCCAAGAGGGTCTTCGTGGCGATAATTGGTGGGTAGAATTTGACTGTGTGGGAGATCGAGCTTCGGCCTGCATGGTCTGGTGGGGATTTTGATAAAACGGGGTGAGGAAAATGGCTGTCCTTCGAACTCGCCAGCAATGGCAGGGTCTTGGACTAAAACGAACCCTGCATCCTTGCAGATCGACGAAACCTCCCTGTTTCGTGCGGTTTTAGTCCAAGACCCTGCCATCACTGGCTTACCATCGAGCGAGTGTGAAAGGGTGAAGTTAAAGAAAAAACAGATGGATTCTTACCCGTAATTGGCTGGATGTGAAGTATGGGTGCCTGAGCTTAACTGATAAAACCTCAGATGACAGGAGTCATCTGGACCCTCAAGGACGAGAGCTTCGTTTTATCAGTTAAGCTCAGGCACCCATGCGGTTCGCAGTGCGATATAAATCCCCGCTAAAACCGCTCAGGTTATTAAAAAGAGTTATTGAAAAGAGTCGTTAAAAAATGAATCAAATCGCTCGCACAGGGCTATATGAATGCGAAAACCTGATCGAAGCCCATCTACTAAAGGGAATGCTTGAGCAGTGCGATATCGATGTTGTATTGCAGGGCGAATCGCTTACCGGCGGGGTAGGCGAGCTGCCAGCCAATGGCTTGCTGGTGCTTTGGGTTCAAGCAGATAAAGTTGAATTGGCGCGCGCATTAATCGCCGAATACGAGCAACAAAACAACGAAGGTGGTGCAAAAAGCCATGGTATTTTTCTTGCCTAATTTACTATCATATCTGCGACCTGCATTGCGAATGTTCTCGTGGTGCTTATCATTAGGTCTTTGCTTGCCTGCGCTGGCTAACACTGGCGATATATCGCACCTCTCGACAAAAACAGGAGCTACTCCCATGTCTGACTCGGCATCACCTACCACAACGCCACCCCCCGAAGGCAACTATGCTAAGTTGAGCAATGGGCGCAACATCCATTACCTCGATCATGGCGAGGGGCCGGTGGTGGTTTTTTTACATGGCAGTGGGGCAGGTGCCAGTGGCCACAGTAACTTTAAGGGCAACTATCCATACTTTGCCCAGGTGGGTTTTCGGGTGATTGCTCCTGACTTAATTGGTTATGGTTACTCCGATAAGCCTGACGATGTTGAGTATCCATTATCGTTTTTTGCTGAAAATGTCACGCTGCTATTAGAGCATCTGGGGATTGATGAAGTCTCACTAATCGGGAATTCTCTAGGTGGTGCAATTTCGCTGCATATTGCGCTGGAACAACCGGCGCTGGTCAACAAGATGCTGTTGATGGCACCTGGTGGTATCGAAGACCAGCCCGCTTATGCGGCTATGCCTGGCATGAAAGTGTTTTTTGACACCTTTGCTGGAGAGCCAAGTAAAGCCAATTTAAAACGGTTTTTAAGCGAAGCGCTGGTACACGATCAGACGTTTGTTGACGACCAGCTGGTTGACGAGCGCTGGCATGTTTTTCAGCAGCAAAACCCTCAGGCCGTGAAAACCATGCAAGTGCCTAATATGACAGAGCGACTACCCGAATTAAAAATGCCGGTGATGGTGATGTGGGGGCTTAATGAAAAAATTATGCCCGAGACGGGCATCAATACATTGGCCAAAGGCATTAGCGATGTAAAAGTGATTATGGTGTCCAACTGTGGTCACTGGGTTATGGTTGAGCATCGCGACTTTTTTAATCGCACTACAGAAGATTTTCTCGAGAACTAATATGGCCGGTAACGTGGCTGTTATTTTAGGGGCACTTTAATGGAATTTTCCGGCAGTTGTTATTGCGGCGCATTGCGCTACCAGGCCAGCGGTGAGCCGCTGTTTAAGGCTTTATGTCATTGTAAGCAGTGCCAGATGTTTTCGGGCGGTATGGCAGCACTATTAATTGGTATGCCCAAGGCAAATTTTAGCTATACCCAAGGCAAGCCAGCCATTGCAGATAATCGCTACAGCGATGCAAACGCGCATCGTGAGTTTTGTGCAGAATGTGGCACGCATATTTTAGCAGTATCGGATGCCAGCCCCGATATGGTATCCATCAAAGCCGGCACCATGGATGATCGTTCATTGTATGGTGACCCCGAAATGGCATTGCAAATGGCCGATAGCCATAGCTATCACGCAGTGCCTGACGGTGTTGCTACGTTTGAGCATTGGCCTTGGTCTTCTTAGATATCAGATCAACGCTCATTAATGGCGCGGTCAGCGTTCATAACTCTTGTATAACTGCTGTCTAAAACGCGTATAAACTCTATTCTATTTGCGATATTTATTTTTACCTGTCACTTTTTGTTCCATTGGGGACTTTTGT
>CBFHXO010000102.1:0-9806 GCA_965659815.1 Pseudomonadales bacterium | reverse complement strand
CACTGCCCAGCAACAACTAGGCACAAGATTGGACCCCGCACTCGATCGCAGCGATAGGGTTATCACCGGACGAGTTGTTAGCCTTGTTGAACAGATTCCACTAAGCCGCTCGTTAAACAGGCCTGTTGCATCGCAGTTTTACCAGCGTTTTTTATTTCAACTGGATCAACCGCCATCGGCCGTGAACGTAAATACCCCGTTGCCTCAGCGGGTTTTACTTAACAACTACCAACCGCAGGCAATTGCATCGGGCATCAAACCGGGCCAGCGTTGGCAATTGGCCGTGCGCTTAAAATTACCACGTGGCAGCAGTAACCCGGGTGGCTTTGATTACCCTAAATACCTGCTTAGCCAGCGTATCGATGCAACCGGCTATATTCGTATAAGTCCTGCGCCTGTGCAACTCGTGCAGGCGAGGCCCGGATTTAGCGACAAGCTATGGGGCTGGGTAACCCAATTAAGAGCTGCTCGTATAGCGGCGCTTGGCCCGCAACTGGCAACGCTTAGGCATGGCGATTTACTTACTGCGCTGTTATTGGGTGATAGAAGCCAACTCGGCGAACAGAAAAGGCGTTTACTGCAACGCACAGGAACAGCACATCTATTGGCAATTAGTGGGCTGCATATTGGTATTGCCGCGCTATTTGCAGCCATGCTAGTCAATACGATATTAAAATGTGTTCCCCGCTTAATGTTAATTCAACCAAGAGCGATTATCTGTATCGCTGCCGCGCTTCCCATGGCCAGCTTTTATGCGGTAATTGCTGGCCTAGCGATATCAACCCAGCGCGCACTATTAATGCTGTTTTGCCTGGCCATTTTATTATTGCTTAGACGCAATAGCGCAGCCTTCGGCACATTGCTGAGTGCCGCTTTGATTATTGTGCTTATCAATCCACTCGCAGTGCTAAAAGCCGGTTTTTGGTTTTCTATGACAGCAGTCGCCACACTGATTACTGTCGCAATAAGTATGCGCTATCGACAGCAAAGACATTTAGCCCAAAACCAAAAAGCTTGGCATCAAAAGCTGCGTGAAATCATTGAAAAATTCCGGTTATTTCTTTTCGCGCAACTGGGTTTATTTATCACCATGCCACTGGTGTTATCGGCATTTAGCGGGCAGGCCAGTAGCGTCGCCCCGCTAGCCAATGCACTGGCTATTCCGGTAATCTCTATAAGCGTGGTGCCGCTGGGCATAAGTGCGTTACTTGGCTCTTACCTGTCAATTGAACTGGCAGGCTATTTACTCCACGCCAGTCATTACTGCCTGGATATCACCCTACGTAGCCTGACATTGCTTGATAAGGTGTTTAACACTACGGTGGCGAGTATCATTAAAGGCGTTGATTTGAACGCTTTACAGCTGCCACTCTCACCTTTGAGTTTTGGTCTGGTTATGGTCAGCGCGCTTATCTTATTGGGGCGAGCCGCAGTGCCGGGTTATGCCGCTGCTGCGCTGATTTGGTTTATTGTGGTAAACCCCTTTGGGCTTCGCTTTAAACCCATTGAATCACTTGGCGATAATGAAACACTGCGACTGACCCAGTTTGATTTAGGTCAGGGCTCTGCTTTTTTGTTGCAAACGCAAAATTACCAACTGCTATACGATACCGGCCCCGCATACTCCGCTTTTAGCAATGCGGCTAGCCGGACAATAAAACCGTTTTTATTTGCCCACCGGATCGATACCATTGATACGGTGATTATCAGCCATGGGGATAATGACCACGCCGGTGGTGCAGCGTACATTAATAGCAACTGGTCTGTCGGGCACTGGCTACTCGGGGGCAGGGCGCAACAACTGAAGCTGGTATCACCGTCGGCTGACTGCCATGCAGGGCAAACATGGCAGCGGAATAATCTGCGCTTTAGCATCGTTTCGCCTGAAATTGAACCAGCGTTTTTTCATCATAAGCCCAGCGAGCGCAACAAGCGTAAGCCTAATGAGAACGACCAATCCTGTGTATTACAGGTTTCGCCAGTACAGCCAGGTCGGTCGTATTTATTACTCACCGGTGATATTGGTAAACGCGTTGAAGCTAAGTTGGCCAGCACAAAGGCAAATACCCTTGCCAGCCAACTGTTGGCGGTACCGCACCATGGGAGTAACTCATTATCCAGTATTGCATTATTAGCTGCCGTCCAGCCCGATATTGCACTAGTATCACTGGCTTATCGCAACCGCTATCGGCATCCCCATCCTGATGTACTTGAACGCTATCTAGACAGGGACATCCCGCTGTATCGCTCCGATCAGCTGGGCGCCATTCAGTTTCGCTGGGAGAACAACCAATGGCAAGGGCCGTATTGTGCGCGATATAAAGCCCAACATTTTTGGCAGCGTTTTGATAACCGGGATATTTGCTTGGCGAGCCTGAAATTACCTCGTCGATAGCAGCGAAAGCGCTACTCTGACCGCTTTGTGACAGAAACCACTGTTGCCACGTCGATGTTTGCGCTACAGTCTGCCGAGTCAACGCGTTGATGCACAATGCGCCAAGTCAGTTAATGGCGTAATTGACGACAAAGGTTTCATAAATAAGGTTTTATGATTAAGGTTTTAATCAGAAGATCAATATTCCAAAATAAGTATCACGCCAAAATATGTGAGGTAACAAGAAGTGCTGGAATTTGTGAAAGCCGGTGGCTGGTTAATGATGCCGATTATTCTTTGTTCTATTGTCGCCGTGGCCATATGCCTTGAGCGCCTGTGGACACTTAATCGTTCAAAACTCGCGCCACACGATTTGCTTGGCGATGTATGGCGCAATATCCAGGCTGGACGCCTCGATAGCGAAGCCATTAAACAATTGCGTCGCGAGTCGGCATTGGGGCTGATTTTGGCCGCCGGTTTAAGTAATTCGCATGCCGGCCGCGATGTGATGAAGGAAAGTATTGAAGAAGCCGCCAGCTACGTGATTCACGATATGGAGCGCTACCTGAATACGCTAGGCACTATTGCGTCGGTAGCGCCGCTGCTTGGCTTACTGGGCACTGTCATGGGTATGATTACTGTATTCAGCGATATAATGTTGCATGGCGCGGGCAATGCCGCTCTGCTGGCAGGCGGTATTTCAGAGGCCTTAATTACCACGGCATCGGGGCTAACGGTAGCAATACCTGCGCTAATTATGCATCGTTACTTTCACCGCAAAATTGACACCGTAGTTGTCACTATGGAGCAAGAGGCTACCAAGCTGGTTGATGCGCTGCACAGTAGCCGCGAGGTAAAAGTCCAGGACAGTGCTGCTTAGCTATAAACAGAAAACGCTAAATAGGACTCTTTAAATAAAACGCTTTAATTAGGACAAGCCGAGTAAATCATTTTGCAGTTTAAACGTCAAAAACAAGCTGATATCGATGTTAACCTTACACCGCTAATAGATGTGGTGTTTTTGTTGTTAATCTTTTTTATGGTATCGACTTCATTTGTGAAAGAAACGCATTTAAGTATAAATCTGCCCAAAGCAATTAACGGTGAGGAGAAAGTACAGGAAACCGCAGCGATGGAAGTGATTATCGATGTCAATGGTTTTTATCGCATCGATGGCAAGGCACTGGTTGATACTGACAGCGAAACCCTGCGCAGTGCATTAAAGAATCTCTCTGGCGCTAATTACAGTATGCCAATTACCATTACCTCTGATGCTAACGCGCCGTATCAAGCTGTGGTTACAGTTATTGACATTGCCGGCGCACTGGGCTTTGGCAAAATGAATATCACCACCCAATCCGATACCGAATAATTGTCGAACTGCCAATCCCAAAAGCTATGCAGCGTTTAAAACAAAAACTCGAATCGCTAGCACTGGCCACTTGGTACTCCAACCATTGGCTAGCGCGTTGTAGCGCGATATTATTGCTACCACTTTCATGGTTATACTGCGCGGCACTGAAGTATCGCCAGCCCGACACCAGCACTTACCGTGTAGCGCCAAGCCATCGCACAGGTCCGCTGGTTATTGTTATTGGCAATATCGCAACGGGCGGCACCGGCAAAACACCGCTATTAATTGCACTGGCAACGCAACTAAAAGCACGGGGCTTTAAGCCGGCAGTCATTAGTCGTGGCCACGGTGGCGGCTACTTAAAAGCTGCCGCGCAAGCCACTTTGGTTGGCAGTAATAGCGACCCCTCATGGGTGGGTGACGAACCGGTATTAATCGCCCGACAGCTGGGCACAGTGCCAGTCGTGGTATGCCCCAAGCGTCAGCAGGCACTTGAATACTTAACTGATCAAATCGATTGCGATATTGTGCTCAGCGATGATGGCCTGCAACACTATGGATTGCAACGCCATATAGAAATTGCCCTCGTCGATGCCAGCCGGGGGTTTGGTAATGGTATGTTGCTGCCCTCAGGGCCTTTGCGTGAGCCGCTACAGCGATTGCAGCAAGTCGATATAGTGATAGCTAATGGCCAGCCTGAGGCAGCTCTAAAAGCAGAAATAACTACCTGGAATCCCAACTTTTACTGCGCCGCCACCGCGTTTAGCGGCTTGCGTCAATTGCCGAGCTTACACACATTGTCAAACACCCCGGACGCAACACTCACCACTGATCAAACAACCGCTGTAGAGACTTTACAAGCTTACCGGCAATTGCATATTGTTACCGGAATAGGTAACCCACAACGCTTTTTAAACAGCGTTAAATCACTACTCGGCGATGTCAGTGCTGCTAGCAAGCCCGAAATGCAGTTACATGCCTTTCCCGACCACTATCAATTTACAGCGGCAGATTTACAGCTTAGTGGCGCTTTGGCAACAAATGCAACTTCGGCCATTGTTATGACCGCCAAAGATGCAGTAAAGTGTGATGCATTGGCCAAGCAGGTCGCAACGCCCGTTTATGTCATTGATATCGACATGTTGCTTGGCGAGTCATTACAAAGCGCCATTGAATCACTACTCAACAATGAGCCAGGAGCAGGCATTGTCATTTAGCATTATTATTCCCGCACGCTATGGCTCAACCCGCCTGGCCGGAAAACCGCTGCTGGATATTGCCGGCCAAACCATGATCGAGCGAGTTTACCGCCAGGCTTCGAGCAGCAACGCCGACCAGGTAATTGTTGCCACCGATGACCAAAGGATACTCGCCACGGTCAATAACTTTGGCGGCCAGGTGGTTATGACCAATGCCGAGCATCCCACTGGAACCGACCGACTCCAGGAAGTTGCTGCAAAGCGCGGTTTTGACGACCAGCATATTATTGTCAACGTACAGGGTGACGAGCCATTGATTCCAGCTGAAGCTATTAATCAGCTGGCAGAAAACCTACAAAACCATAGCGTTGCCGGTATTGCCACTTTGTGCGAGCAAATCACTGACACGGCGGAAATATTTGACCCTAACGCTGTTAAAGTCGTGCGCGATAAAAACCAGTTTGCGCAATACTTTTCGCGAGCACCAATTCCCTGGCTGCGTGGCTGGCCGGCGCCGCATACATTGGATTTTCAATCTGCCGAACTCAGTGCGTTAATTGCCAGTAGCAAGACCCAATGGTATCGGCATATTGGCATGTACGCCTATCGGGTTAGTGTGCTTAATCAATATGTTAGTTGGGCGGTATGCGAACAGGAGAGGGTGGAGTCGCTTGAACAGTTACGAGCATTGGATAACGGAGTAAAAATTCACTGCGCCGAAACGTATAGCCAGATTCCTGCGGGAGTTGATACCGAGCAGGACCTCGCTCGGGTAAGAGCACAGTTTGAGAGCAACACTTAACGCTTTATGAATAAACAATCGCAATTAGAAAAACAAGCCAAGGTTGCCGTTCTATTTGTCTGCCTCGGTAATATCTGCCGCTCGCCCACGGCCCACGGTGTGTTTGAAACCATGCTTACCAAAGCGCAATTTAATTACGCCATTGAGGTTGATTCTTGCGGCACAGGTGACTGGCATATCGATCATGCTCCCGATAGCCGCAGTGCAGCTGCGGCAGCAGCGCGAGGTTATGACCTCAGTCATTTACGTGCTCGCCAGGTTTGCGCAGAAGACTTTAGGCGCTTTGACTACATTCTTGCCAT
The DNA here is from genome assembly GCA_965659815.1 of Pseudomonadales bacterium. Taxonomy (GTDB): domain Bacteria; phylum Pseudomonadota; class Gammaproteobacteria; order Pseudomonadales; family UBA7434; genus UBA7434. The sequence goes on along the minus strand of CBFHXO010000102.1, from coordinate 3,775 downwards.
GGACAAACAAAACCTGGCCGATTTGCGCAGCATGTGCCCAGCTGATTTTAATGGGGTGCTCGATTTGTTTCTTAACTACGCGCAAAACCTTAGTGAAACCGAAGTGCCCGACCCATACTACGGTGGCGACAGTGGCTTTAACCACGTGATTGACCTGGTAGAAAACGCATCGGCTGCACTGCTTGGGCATTTGCGAGAACAACTCTAGTGTTTGCCACGCTTGCGAAACACACAACATGATACAGCGCAAAGTAGACCTGCAGCATAAAAACACATTGCGTTTAAACGCTATTGCCCAAGCCTATTGCGAAATTGCGGACTTACAAAGCCTGACGCAGGCTTTAACCCATTGCCGCGAGCAAAATCTCAAAATACTGCCGCTGGGTGATGGTAGCAACGTTATCCTGCCTCCGCATATTCCGTATTGTGTTTTTGATATTAAAATCACCGGTATTAAGCCGCTGCGCGAAACAGCTAATGCGCAGTGGGTTGAGGTAGGTGCAGGCGAAAACTGGCACCAATGGGTAATGCACAGTATTGCGCAACAATGGTATGGCCTGGAAAACCTTGCTTTAATTCCTGGCCGGGTAGGCGCAGCGCCAATACAAAATATTGGCGCTTATGGCTGTGAGGTTAACAGTGTTGTTGAAAGCGTTAACTATATTGCTATTGACGACGATACGCAGTCCGATATTAATGCGGAATCCGGTCAGCCCCTACAGATAAAAACCTTGAACAACGCCCAGTGCCAGTTTCGCTATCGCGATAGTATTTTTAAGCAGGCGTTGGCCAATAAAGTGATTATTACCTCGGTGGTATTTAAACTTGCCAAGCGCTTTACACCGCTGTTAACGTACCCAGCGCTAGCTGATCAATTGCCCCCTGCGCAGCAGCATACCGCATTGCAAGTGGCCAATGCAGTAATTGCCATTCGCAGCAGTAAACTTCCCGACCCTGCGCAGCTACCCAATGTCGGCAGTTTTTTTAAAAATGTAGAGCTTAATGCCAGGCAGCTTGAACAGTTTCTTAAACAAAATCCTAATGCACCGCATTTCAAGGCACCGGCTAGCGCTGTTTCGTTAAACAATAGTAAAGACATTGAGTCGGCAGCCCAGTATAGAATTCCCGCAGCCTGGTTAATTGACCAGTGCGGGCTAAAGGGTTACCGAAGCGGCGACATTGGAATGCATAATCAGCAGGCGTTGGTGCTGGTGCACTACCTGGATGGTGGCAGTAGCGAACAAAATACCAATCGCGAAAATAGTACCAGTAGCGAACAGGTCATTGCGTTTGCCGCGCGCATCGCCGATAAAGTTAAGCAACGCTTTGGTTTTGAACTGCAAAGAGAACCTCGGTTAATTCCCGCCCGCTTGTAATTTTTTGTTTAAAGCTCGAATAATACAGACGCCAAGCCCTATGCAAGCATTTAGTCACAACCCCGTTGCCACTGTCCAGCAGGCCGAGCATGAATTACTAGCGCTTAAATACTTTCAGCACCCTAAGCTATGCGCGGTACGCGAGCAGGTGCGCGAATTTTGGTTAAATGAAGTTGAACCCAGCGAAGATATGCGCAGCTGTTTTGACTGGGCCTTCGATGAAGTTATGTTTGCGGCGGTGGTATGGGCATTAAACCAGGACCCGCTATACCCCAAGGTCATTACCATTACCCGATTAGCGCATTATCTCGACGATTCGCTGAATCTGGACGATATATTGATTCCTGGTTCGCGCTGGGGTATTGACAACCCAGACAGTGTTTATCGTGTGATACCTATAAGTGGTGATGAGCGTTACGAAATTCGTGGTCGGGTTTACCATCGGCGGCTGGTGGAGAATTACTTCACCTTATGGGATAAAAACATGCAAACCGTGGGTTTGTTATCGGGTAAGGATTTGCAGCTTGATGATAACGGCTGTTTTACTATCACGGTTGACAGCGAACCGGCAAACGGTAGAGAAAATCACATACAATCGTCGGCAGATGCGCATGAATTTTATATTCGCGATGTTATTTTCGACTGGCAAAATGACAGGCCTAATGAGCTGGAAATTGTCAGGCTGGGTGAACAACCGCAAAGGCCACCGTTTAGCGAGGCCGAGTTAATCGCATTGATCGGTGAATATATGCATAAATGGGCGGCGAATACCGTGCGCTGGAATAATCAGGCCTTACACAAACCCGCCAATGATTTTAGCTTTACCATTGACCGCGACAGTGATGGAGCCTTGCGCAACCAGATTTATATTATGGGTCACTTTAAGCTGCCTGATAGCGACACTGTATTAGTGTTAGACGTCGATATGGGTGGTGCTGAATATTTTATTGCACCTATTACCAACGTCTGGGGTACCAGTAATGAGATTCGCAGCCGCAATGGTTGTTTAAATAAATCGCAAATTGAGGCAAACGCTGATGGCTGTTATACCTTTGTGGTTGCGATTGAAGACCCCGGCATTTGCAACTGGCTAGACCCGGATGGGCTGCATGAGGGGATTCTTACTTTGCGCTGGGCTGAATTTGACAATGACCAGCCGCTGCCAAGCTTAGGTGTTAGTGGTCGACTGGTTCGATTAAGCGAACTCGATTCAGAGCTGCCGGCTACGGTTAAGCGCCTATCGGCAGCTGAACGCGCCGAGGTTTTGCAGGCGCGCAGTGCCAGTTATCAGTGGCGAGTCGACAGCAATTAAATAACCATCACCTGGCGAACGATTTATGGCAGAACAACTTATTTCTGAATCACAGCTATCGCAGCAGCAAAAAGTCTGGCTCATCAGCGGCTGTTCGACGGGCTTTGGCCGTGAGATTGCCGAGGCCGCGTTACGTGCTGGGTACAAGGTGGTAGTCACTGCGCGACAGCTAGCAAGTATTACTGACTTTGCCGAACGTTATGGTTCACAAGCATTAGCGCTAAGCATGGATATTACTGATGCTGTTCAAATTGATACTGCTGTTGATGCTGCGCTGACGCATTTTGGCCGTATAGACGTATTGGTCAATAACGCGGGTTATGGTTATGTGGCGGCGGTTGAAGAAGGTGAAGATTCGGCGGTTAGGGATTTATTTGAAACCAATTTTTTTGGTGCATTGGCGTTAAGCAAAAAAGTGATTCCGCATATGCGTGCGCGAGGGTCGGGGAGAATCATTAATAATTCATCGCAGGCGGGGTTGATGGCCAACCCTGGGACGGGTTATTACAGTGCCTCTAAGTATGCGCTTGAAGGGTTGATGGAGGCTTTGGGTAAGGAGTTGGAGCCGTTTAATATTCAGGTGATTTCGGTGCAGCCTGGGGCGTTTAGGACTGATTGGGCCGGGCGGTCTATGCAGCGTAGCGGGGTGGTGATGGAGGAGTATCAATCGCATGTTGGTGAGCGGTTGGCGATGATAGCGAAGATGGATGGCTTGCAGCCCGGCGATCCGGTCAAAGGGGCGGAGGTTTTTGTGATGTTGGCGGAGTGTGAGGAGCCGCCGGTGAGATTGGTTTTGGGGAGGGGGGTTTTAGAGAGTTATAGGGAGAAGCTGAAAGAGGTTGTTGATGGGGTTGATAAGTGGGAGGAGGTTTCGGTTGGGGTTGATTTTGTTGATTAAACGCAGTTTTTTGAGTCTTGTTCTTAGATTTTTTCAGCATGGCTGTGTTTTTTTTAGGGTTGCGAGTGTTTCTTTTCTTAGTGTATCAGTGAATTTGAAGGGTGTTTTTGTCCTGAAGGCCAGTCACTTGATTCGCTTCGCTCACCCTTCGGGTCGCCTTTCAGGCGCGCAACGCTTTGCTTTTGTCTT
>CBFHXO010000101.1:0-9969 GCA_965659815.1 Pseudomonadales bacterium | reverse complement strand
ACAGTTGATTGGCTAGCTTGAGATATGCGATTAGATTCAGGGGCAAGCGATGCAAACGCACTGCAAAATTCGTTATAACTGAGAGTTTTCAGCGCTGACGATTGGCAGTAACCATCATCATTAACTGCGCTTTCTCTCACGCAAAAATTTGAATACACCCGCTTGCAGTGTGAACCCGCAGCCGTGGTATCAATTTCAATAGAAGTGAGCCTGCCACTCTCTGGTAGCTTTACGGCATTTTTCAGAGTGAAATTTTGCTGCGATACCGTGATTGCAGTAGCGCCGCTAATCGCGCATTGGCCGAGGAGAAACTGCTGCCAACGCTGATATCGGCAGTGCTTATAGGTACCATCCTGCCGAATGATAAAAACATATTTCCCTTGTCGCATCTTCGTATTCTCCATCGGGTGAAATACTGGTAATGCTGTAGTCTATGTTTTAACTGCTTTTCAAATACGTTTTAACTTTATTCTAGCGCCCTAAAGTCATTCTCTGCATGCAACAATGTGGGTTTGAATTAAGCCGTAAACGTCACATTTCCTCGGTGTTAACAAAATCATGTCAGCGCAACAGAATCTAACAACTTATCTTAGCCAGGCAACGACTGTGGAGCTGGCAGTGCCGAGTTGCTAGCAGTGTAGACTCATTCGAGACGTTCAGCATAAAGTTGCCACAATTACCAAAAAAGCGGTGCCAAGAGGAATTTAGCGTTCTGCAAATGCCAGGTTAAACCCGGTTCATAGCTGCGTTTACAAAACGCCAACTACCACTCTAAGTAATTGAAATAAATGGAAATTTAATTCCGCTTAAAATTTTCAATGTCTAATCGATAAACCGTTAGTCATTGGCAGACTGGCATCGCGCCGACCTGAGTATTCTTTATACAATATCAAACCATCGCTCTATTGCTAATTGAATAACGTTATAGGTAGGGGAACTGCCAGGCTGGCGCAAACGCCGCGCGCTGCAGCATCAATGATGACCTAAGCTAGCAAAACCTGACGGTTAATACAGTGCCCGAGTCCGACGTGGTAATACTACTGTGGCTAGACATGATTACCCTGGGGGCAAGTCGCTATAAATATCTAAAAACCTCTCGCTAGATTGAATCATTGCCAACATAAAAGGCCGCTCAAAACAGCGGCCTTTTTTACTGAGACAATCCAAACTAGACAGAAAAGGATGAGCCGCAACCGCAGGTGCTATCGGCATTGGGGTTATCAACAATAAAGCGAGAACCCTCAAGACCCTCAGTGTAGTCGACGCTACCCCCAACCAGGTATTGGTAACTCATGGAATCTACCACCAGGCTGACGCCGTTATTATCGATGACAGCATCATCGTCAGCAACCAACTCGTCAAAAGTAAACCCGTATTGAAATCCTGCACAGCCGCCACCCGTAACAAAGACCCGCAATTTCAAATCCTCATTGCCTTCTTCATCAACTAAAACTTTTACTTTGCTCGCCGCCCGATCGGTAAATACCAATGTTGAGGCATCACTCAAAGAGCTAGCAGAAACTGCATCGTTCATAATACTTTATCCCAACATCCAAACGCACAAGTGCCTGGGCTTTAAATTGTCTTGGTTATATGTATAGCGTATACCGCTGGCTACATGAGGCCAAAAGCCGCTTTTTAAAGGGCTAGCGTATCAGTCATTTAAACCCGCATCAACGTACTGAGCAACAACCTCATCAGAATCAATAGCTTGGCTTTTTGGATCAGTTGATCCAGCGGCGGCATTGGGAGCGTAGAGCAAACCGCCATTGATTTGCGCCCCCTTGACCATTTCAATAATTTGGTAGTGCACATCACCATGAACAACAGCATTAGCGGCCAATTCAACCCGCTTGCTGGAGTAGACATTACCTTCGACGCCGCTATTTACAATGACCACCGGCGAGCAAACATCACCATGAACCTGGCCACTGTTTTGAATACGCACCTGGGAGACTTCACAGCCAGGCTCGGCCACGATATTGCCGCGCACCACACCTTCAATTTCAAGGCAGCCAGAAAAGGCGATTTCACCGCTAATCTCGGTGCCACTGGCAATCAGGGTGGTATTATCACTGCTGATAACCGTCGATTTGGATTTGCTACCAAACATTTAGCGCTCTCCTATAAGTTGGTGCCACTGATGCGTGGTGACAAGCTGCTTCGGCGACTTGCCGGCCGCTTTCACTTCTACCACCATGCTAACAGGGCTGAGATTGTCGGGCAATTTGAATGCCCCTTCCACATTTTGAAAAAACCGAAATCGCAGCTTGGCAGGGTTATCACCCGAAAATGCGGGTAAATCAGCCACGGAGATTCGCTGTAATTCGCTTTCTCCCAAAACTGCGTCTGCATTAGCCCTATCATTTTCAGGCAAATCTCCGCCCGGCGCATCACCCCATAGATCACCCGCCAAATCACCCGCTAAATCAACAATGGGGCGCGCAAGCAGGTAAATCGACAACTGCCCCCTAACCACCTGGTTTTGCTCACCGGCCTGGGTCACCATCGCCGTATAACGATATTGCTTAGCTTCGCTATCAAAGGTGAGTTTAAAGTCGTATAGGCCCAGCCCTTTATCCAGCTCATCGGGTGCCATTAGGCGACGATAAAACTCCAAATCAGTTTGCAAGTCTGCCACTTCGCGGCGGTAAGCCAACAACGCTTGCCGGACCTTTTCAGCGGCCAACCGGTCAATTTCTGCCGTTTTTTCAGCGCGGGTAGCGCGCTGGCGCGCGTTACGCTCGGAGTTGATCGACACTAATAAATCGGCTTCCAGTTCGCTATTTTTGGCCCTGGCTTTGGCGGCATCACCCATACCAATTAAATACCCGCTATAGGCACTTAACCAAAATAGTGCCAGCATTAATACAGCAGCAGCAAACAATAGTGTTTTTAGGCGGCGTGTCACCCTTAATACCAGTGTTTTACTTGTTGCCGGTTGCGCGTTTTCAGCCATCAACTCAACCCTTATTTAGCTTCAGTGGCAAGCAATTTAATTGCAAGGGCAAGCTGCTCAACCTAAGGCGCAAGTGCAATATCAAGCAGGCCCAGCGTCTCATTCCAGCCGTACATGATATTCATGGCTTGTATAGCCTGGCCCGCAGCACCTTTTGTTAAATTATCTTCTACCGCCAATACTGCCAACACCCCCGAAGTCGCAATGGGCTGTACGCTAATACGACAGAGATTAGTGCCTTTAACACTTCGTGTTTCAGGATAAGTGCCCGCAGGTAATACATCGACAAAGGGCTCGTCGCTGTAGCGCTGCTCAAATAACGACTGAAAATCAGCGTTGATATCGTGAGGTTTACAATAAAGCGTGGCATGAATACCGCGAATGATGGGCAATAAATGCGGCACAAAGGTTAAATTAACGGGCCCGGCCGAGGCGGCATTAAGGCCTTGCTCAATCTCGGGTAAATGTCTATGGCCCGCAACCGCATAAGCTTTAAAGTTATCGCTAACCTCAGCGAACAAATTAGCCACCTTGGCTTGCCTGCCAGCACCACTAACACCGGATGCGGCATTGGCAATAAGCGACTGCGGGTCAACCAGGTTTTTTTCCAACAACGGTAAAAAGCCCAGTTGCACCGACGTAGGGTAACAACCCGGGCAAGCCAGAAGCTTGGCCTGCTTAATCTGCTCACGCTGCGTTTCGGGCAAACCGTATACGGCATGTTCAACCAGCTCGGGGCAGGCATGGGTCACGCCATACCATTGCTCCCAAACGGCGATGTCCTTGAGGCGAAAATCGGCCGACAAGTCGATAACCCGCACATCGCTTTCCATGAGTTCGCGCATCATATGCATGGCAACCGCATGCGGCGTGGCAAAAAATACCAGGTCGCATGCTGCGGCAATTTCCTGTGCCGAGGGTGCAACAAAAGACAAATCACAAACGCCGCGCAAATTCGGCCAGTACTCGGCCAGTGCCACACCCTCTTCAGAGCGCGAAGTCACCATCGTTAAGTTAATATTGGGGTGACGCAGCATTAGTCGCAATAGCTCCGAGCCGGTATAGCCGGTTGCGCCAATCACACCTACGCGTATTGTCTGTTTATCTTTTGTCACCACTTCAGGTTCCTAACATCAGTTTTTATGGGGCCAGGACAAATGATAAGATCTGCACCAGCAAAACAAAAGTGCATTCTTGGTATTAACATGCCAAGATAGTAGCAATTACTTAAACGCCCGCCCCGGGGGCCGCCAGTCACTGGCTTTTTTACCGCCAACAGCCAGGGTCTGGCACAACATCGCTTTGCGATTAGTGTATTTATGCTTTGGATTAAAGCCCTACATATTATTTTTGTGATCTGCTGGTTTGCCGGTATTTTTTATTTGCCGCGGCTATTTGTTTATCACGCCATGAACGAAAACCCGCAAACCCGGGCCCAGCTGCTGGTTATGGAGCAAAAGCTGTACCGGTTTATTACCCCGTTTGCGGTGCTGGCGGTTGGCTTTGGCATTTGGTTGGCCAGCTATAACGTATCGTATTACCTGAGCCAGCCCTGGTTCTGGATCAAGGTCGGCTTTGTGATTGCGCTTGGCGCCTACCACGACCAATGCGGCCGCTATATCAAACGCTTTGCTGCGGGCGAAGAGCCACGCCCCCATACCTTTTACCGATGGTTTAATGAAGCGCCGGTTATTGCCCTTTTTGCCATTGTTATTCTTGTTGTTGTCAAACCGTTTACCAGCTGAGTAAAACAGCATGCCAACGCCGCGTAAAAACAGCCCCTCCATGATGTCCACCACTGCGCTGGCCAAGCATTTTGATATACCGGCTAAAACGCTGTTTACCTTTTTAACTGAAAAGTCCTGGATTGAACGCGTTGACCAGCACTGGCGCTTGACCGGCAAGGGCGAATTTGAAGGCGGCGAATATATCCAGAGCAAAAAGTATGGCGAATATATTGGCTGGCCAAAAGACATTGTCGAGCATCCGATTTTCCAGGAGTTGCTCGACTTACCGGTTTCGGTCAACGCGCTTGGCGCGCGCTACGGCATTGGCCCACACCGCTTTAATGCCCTGTTAGCTGAGCTGGGCTGGCAAGCGCGCTTTCATAAAGGCTGGACCATTACCAGTGCAGGTAAAAAGCATGGCGGTATAGAAAAAGAAGATGTCGACTCGGGCGTACCCTATACCGTGTGGTCGCGCAGCGTTCTAGAAAACCCGCATTTGCAAAAAGTGCTGGCGCAAATCACCTTTATCGATCCAACGGTCAATGCAAAAGCCAAAACAAAAAAACCAGCCGATGCGCCACAGGGCCAACTGGATTTTACTGCCGCCGAAGTGCTGCCAGATTTTAGCCGCGATGGGCATCGCCCCACCAGCAAAGAGCATCACAGCGTTTGCAACTGGCTGTATTTGATGAATGTGGTGTACGCGTACCAAAGACCGCTGGCCGATGAAAAGTTGGGGTGCTGCGATTTTTACCTGCCCGAGGCGCACTTGCACTTAGAGTGCTGGCTGGAAAAAGAGGACGCGCGCAGCATGAAAAAGAAACTGGCGCGCATCGAATACTATCAACAGGAAAAGCTTGCCTATCTCGATTTTAAAAGCGAACAGATTGCCGAACTCGATTCGCTGCTGCCGAAACTGTTGTTAAAGTATGGGATTACTGTTTATTAAATTGATTGGGAGGGTTGGGAATACTTTTCTCAATGTATTGGTTAATTTAGGCCGGGTTGATGTCTTGAAGGCCAGTTGGTGCTACTTTTCTTAGTGTATTAGTTAATTTAAACGGTGTTTTTGTCCTGTAGGCCAGTCACCTCAGCTTAAGCCACAATCAATAACCCGCCTTAATATCAACCACACCATGCATCGGCTCCCCGTTAAGAAAACTCCGCACATTATTAACAAACGGCTCAGCCAACTTCTCCAACATATGCGGCGCGCTCCAGGAAATATGCGGCGACAACCGCACCGCAGGATGCGCATACAGCCAATGATTATCAGGTAGCGGCTCGGGGTCAACCACATCCAGCGAAGCACCGCCAACACGACCACTGTCTAACGCTTCCTTTAAGGCGTCCTGGTTAATCAAACTACCGCGGGCAACATTAACAATATGAACACCCTCAAGGCATTGCTGTAGCGAATCGGCGTTAATAATATGATGCGTAGCCGCAGTTGCAGGTGCGGCAAGCACCAAATGGTCGGTATCGGCAACCAGGCGCTCAAAGCTATCAACCGGCTCAACACCATCTGGCCAGTCGCCAGTTCCGGTACGCGTTAGCGCTTTTATGTTCATACCAAACGCCAATGCGCGCTCGGCAACCAGTGAACCTATACAGCCAAAACCTAACAAACCCAAGGTTTTACCACTGACCTGCCCGAGCTCAGCGCTATGCCAGTTTTCCGGCGGAGCGCTAACCCAGCTTTGCGGCAAACGTTTTTCATATCCCAGTATCATTGCCATTACCCATTCGGCAATGGGCAGCGCGTGAGCGCCACGCGAACAAGTGAGTAACCGGTCGCCCAGGTCATTTAGCGGAAAGTTATCGACCCCAGTGCCAAACACATGAATCCAACGCACCAGGTCCGGGTTAGCCAAAATTTGCGTGAGTTGCTCAGAGCGATCAACGCCAATGGCCAACAGTGCATCAGCGGCAAAATTATCGGGTAATGGGTCGTAAGGCCCCAGCGTGATCACTTCGATCGATGCGTCGATTTGTTGGATTTGACTTTCTATTTCCGGCGATGGAAAGGGCATAACAACACGCATAATTTTTCCGCTTTTCTGGCTCAACATCTGGTTATTGGGTTTAACTACAACGCTAATACTGTGACTTATCGCCTAACGCTAGGCGCGATGACCGTGTTTTTCACGATTTTTCTCTTTTAATCGCTCACTCTTCTTTAACAATACATACAGCGCCCCCGCGCCACCATGATGCTTTTGCGCGCTGTGATACGCCATAACCTCTGGCATTTCCTTCAGCCATTTAGCCACATAGCTTTTGATTTTGGCGGGTTGCTGAATATTACGCTCGCCCTTACCATGCAAAATAAGTAAGGTGCGCGAATCGTACTGCATCGCTTCGCGGATAAAGCTATTAACCTCTACACGCGCCTCAGCGACGGTTTTGCGGTGTAAATCCAAACGGCCTTCAATGCTGTATTTACCCAGCCTAAACTTTTTAAACACACCGTCCTGGATGCCAGCGCGCTTAAAGCTCAAAATATCCAGCGGCTTAACCATGTCAACATAATCATCAGATACGCCGCGATGATCAGTAACAGCAGCATCGCGCGAGGCGTGATGCTCGGCGACGTAGCGTGAATAATTTTTTTGCTCAGCATCGACCGTCGGCTTTTTTATTTGTGCGCGATCGGATTTTTTTAGTGGTGTAACATCACCTAATTGTTGCCTGAATAATTCTTCTTCGTCGCTCACAACTTAAAACCTTTCTACGATTTTATTTTCTGGTCGATAAAACCCAGTGGCTCTCATACAATAGACGCTAAAATTGACACCCCGCTAAGCGGCATCAACACTATGCGACTACTGGTCTTACAGCATGTTCCCTTTGAAGGACCTGCAGCCATTCAACAATGGGCTGAAGCAAACCGGCATACGGTTAGCCGGTTTAACTGCACCACTGCTGCCCAGTTTCCCGAGCCTACCAGTTTTGACTGCCTTATTATTATGGGCGGCCCCATGAGCGTCAATGACCCACTGCCCTGGATCGCAGCCGAAATAGCATTTATTCGTCGTATTATCGATGCACAACGACACAATGTCATTGGCATTTGCCTGGGCGCACAGCTTATTGCCAAAGCCATGGGCGCAACCGTAATGCCCAATAATGAACGTGAAATCGGCTGGCTGCCAGTACAAAAATGCAACCCTGTTAGCAGCACTCACTGGGCCGCTAGTGTTTTTCCCGAACAGTTCACTCCCTTACACTGGCATGGCGATACCTTTACGCTACCGGCCAATGCCTGCGGCTTAGTCAGCTCTGCCGGCTGCGTTAACCAGGCGTATACCATAGGCAATTACGTACTTGGCTTACAGTTTCATCTGGAGTTTGATATTACAACAGCAAGCCGCGTGGCAGAAGCTTGCGCCGATGAAATTGCCGAGGGAGGAGCCTACGTGCAGCAGGCTAAAATAATACTTGCGCAAAGCGAGCGGTTTACTGCGGCCAATCAATTATTATTTGATTTGCTCGATACCATGGCCGCAGCACATCTGGCAAACCAATAAACGATAAAACTTAAAAAATCTCGTCCGGCCTAATGTCAAAGCGGGGGGTTAGCTTAATATCGAGGTCTTTATAGCCCTGCGGGTTTTCTTCTTTTAGCCCATCGAGTTCGGTGCGGGTTTCCTGGTCGAGTCCCTGACTGATAACAATTTCAACCCTGCGATTAAGGGCCCGGTTTTCTACCGTATCGTTGGCAACTAACGGCCTGGTATAACTGAAACCACTTACCGTCACGCGCTGCGGGTTTAAGACATCCTCACTGAGCAGCTCATGGGCCACACTGACTGCACGGGCAGTAGAAAGCTCCCAGTTGGAGCGAAAACGCGATGTCGAGATACCAATATTATCGGTATGACCCTGCACAAGAATCTTGCCAGCTTTTTTAGCCAATACGTCACGCACATCGTGCAACACCATCTCAAAACCGTCTTGTAGTCTGTCAGAACCCGAGGCAAAGGACCCCTTCTCTTTAATTCTTACGGTAATTTCTCTGCCGCGGGTTTCGATTTCCACTTCACCTTTTTTAATTTGTGTAGCCAGTGCATTGGCCAGGTCAATGGCATCATTACGGGTTTCTTCAATCATCTCCGTCATTTTCTCAACCAGTGCCTGCTCCGCAGCTGCACTTTGATCTTCAGTAATGCTGATTTCCGGTGTCATCTGGTCGGGTGTACATTGCACCTGTAAATTACGTTGAGCCTCATCGGAAGTGCGCTGCATCACATTGTTAATTGGTGTAGGCTCAGGCCTGCCTGGGCTAAACTCCTGGGCGATAATACTGGTCCCCATAGGAATTTCGTTAGCCCGCACCTCGCGCTGCACACCAAACGCCGACTGCATAGAACCGGCAAGACGCTTAAACTTCAATACATCCATTTCGGCAAATGAAAGCAATAGCACAAAGAAACACATTAACAATGCCATCAAATCGGCAAAGGTCGCCATATAAGCTGGTAAGCCTTTGGGGGGACAATTGCAATCGTGTTCTTCGTCCGACATGGTATTTAGTTTATGCGCTCAAATAGCTCGTTTGGGTTGGATGTTTGCCGCTTGAAAAATTTTTCCAAATCAAAATAAATACGCTATTACGTGGCTTCAGCCACTTCGCGCTTGCTGGCAGGAAGATAATTACGCAGCATTGAGTCAATAACGCGGGGGTTCTGCCCGGCCTGTATACCCATTAGTGCATCAATGACCATACTCTTGATACGCCTTTCTTCTTCGCGGCGCAGGGATACTTTATCTGAAATGGGCAAGGCAATCATATTGGCAATCATTGCACCGTATAGCGTGGTTAACAGCGCCACCGCCATCGAAGGGCCAATGGATGCGGGATCAGACATATTCGAGAGCATCGCAACCAGTCCAATTAGAGTACCAACCATACCCATTGCCGGTGCAGTATCACCCATTTGCTTCCAGATTTGTGAGCCAACTTCGTGACGTTTAAGCGATTCGTTTAAATCTTTGTTCAACAGACCGCGCACCACTTCAGGGTCATGACCATCAACCAGCAGCTGAATACCGGATTGCAGAAAATCGTCGCTAACCTCTTTTCCCTCTAATGCCAGCAGGCCATTTTTACGTGCATCATCGGCCAGCTCCACGACTTCTTCGATCAGGTCAGTAGGCTCAACCAGTTTAAACATAAACGCTTTACCGGCAATCTTAAAACATCCTAAAAACTGCTTTAAGCTAAATTTCCTTAGCACGACAAAAATCGTTCCCACCAATACGATAAGCACCGATGGCACA
>CBFHXO010000100.1:3064-10193 GCA_965659815.1 Pseudomonadales bacterium | reverse complement strand
CCCCTACAACCTGCGTTAGACTTTGCCCCTCCAAACCAACACTCCACCCCATACTCCTATCTATGCCCATTACACACCAACGAAACCAAAACCGATTTATCATGGCTAAAGGCGCCGAGCTCGCTGAACTAAACTACCAAATGGTCGACGGTCATACAGTCAACTTTAGGCGCACTTTCGTCCCCGAATCACAGCGCGGCCAGGGCATTGCCGAACAGCTGGTACGCGCTGGCCTGACCTGGGCCAATCAGGCTAATTACCAAATCGTCGCCGATTGCTGGTATGTCGCTAAATTTTTACGCTAAGCTTTCACACGCCAAACCATAGCCCTTAAAACCGCCGGCCAGCACTATTGATACCTATGGACATGACGAATAATTGTAAATAACTGTTGCACACAGCGGTTACAATAGTTTCCCTGCGCTAACTTTAACCACTGCGTTCTAACTTTTGTGTCCAAACAACTCAACTAAGAGGATAAGAAAATGGGCCAATGCCGCCAGGTCGACATGAGCTTTTTTGATACTGCTCCCAAATGTTTTGTCAATGAAATGGAATTCGATGTCTCTGCTGAGACCGTTTTTGAATCTTTTAAACGCGCTGAAGATTGGCCAATCTGGGTGGACTCGATCGGCAAAGTCGAATGGACTTCCCCCGAACCCTTTGATATTGGCACTACGCGTCGCGTCACGTTTACCAGTGGTAAGTTTGCCGATGAACTGTTTATCGCCTGGGAGCCCAATCAACGTATGGCATTTTGTTTTACCGAAACCGACCAACCCGGCACCCACGCTTTTGCCGAAGACTATCAGTTAACCGACCTGGGCGACAATCGCTGTAAGCTCGTATGGCGTGTTGCATTTGACCCGGCGGGTATTAGCAAGTTGGTGTTTATGCTTATTCCTTTTTTAATTAATAAGGTTTTTAAAACTGCAATGGCCGAACTTAAAGTGTTTATTGAAAAACAGTAATCAACCGGCAATAACCAAACTAACAGGAGTATTGATTTTGACAGGTTCGCGCGTAGCAGGAAAGGTCGCACTGGTGACCGGTGGCGCCAGTGGTATGGGCAGGGCAGATGCTATTCTGTTGGCAAAAGAGGGTGCATCCGTCATTGTCACCGATATGGATAACGATAATGGCAAGGCCGTGGTAAACGAAATTAACAGCTTGGTAAACACCGAAATACAGAAAGCTTCTTTTATCCACCACAACGTGGCCGATGAAGATAACTGGAAAGCCGTGATCGCCGATATAAAAAATCGCTATGGCCGGCTCGATATACTGGTGAATAATGCCGGTGTTATGAAGCCGGGCGGTATTTTAAATACCGAGCTGGCCGATTGGCAGTGGATTAACTCGATTAACGCCGAGAGCCAGTTTTTGGGTTGTAAGCACGCCATCCCATTAATGGAAGCCAGCGGCAACGGCGGCTCTATTATCAATATGTCATCAACTTCAATGGTGTACGGGATTAGTTATATATCGGCTTACACCGCATCAAAAGGCGCTATAGACGCATTAACCCGCAGCGTGGCGGTTCATTGCCTGGAGCAGGGTAACGGCATTCGGGTGAATTCAATTCAGCCCGATAGTGTCAGAACGCCACTGGTCGCCAAACTCACTACCGGTGCAGACACCGCTTCGCAAGCTGATGTCGATGCTTTAAAAGAATTGCCGACTCAATGGATAGAACCGGAAGATGTCGCCAATAGCGTATTGTTTTTGGCATCGGATGAGTCCAGCTGCATTAATGGCACGGCTATCCTGATCGATAACGGCGCCTGTATACGCCCACCCGTGGGCGGACAGTCAGACAAAATCTGAGTTATCACGCACTAAGAGTTTAAACTTAAAAGAATGAAATTACCTTGTGTTACCACAGCGGTGCAAATTCGCTTTGCCGATATTGATATGCTGGGCCATGTTTCCAATAGCGTTTATCCGCAGTATATGGATTTAGGCAGAGTCGATTTTTTTGTTGAGCTAGGTAAGGTGGAGCAGCCGCCCATTTCGGTGGTGCGCAGTGTTCATTATGAAATGCTTCGCGAAGTAAAACTGTTAGATGAGGCCGAAATTATTACCTGGTGCTCGGCAATTAATGTGAAGAGCATGACCATTGATATGCGCTTAATGGTGAAAGGCAGTTGCGTTGCTAAAGGCAGTACGGTGGTTGTGTGTTTTGATGAAGAGACCCGGCGCGCATGCGCCTTTCCTGATCACTGGCAACCCTCAGACCCGCCACCGGGCAAGACCGATTAATCAGCGGCAGAACAGGCGTTAGCGACGCGGTTAATCACGCGTATCGCAACCCCGTAGGCCAGTAAGCCAAACAATACTGCACCGAGCGTCTCCCCAATCATCACCCCTTCGGGGCCATAAAGCCTAGAGAATATAAATACCAAAGGCATTGTGCCCAAAAATGAGCGAGCAAAGTTAAATAGCGTTGCATAATGCGGCACTTGCAGGTTGTTAAAGCTGGCATTGGCAATAAATAACATGCCGTTAAACGCAAAACCAATAACGAGGTAGTGCGTATATAAGCGTATTAATGCCGCTGACTGGCCGCTAGCTTCAAAGGCGTTAACAATAAACTCGGTACTCAAAAACAGTACTACCCAGGCAAATAAGACATACACGGTTGACGCTGCTAATGCGTTATGCAGGGTATCTTTAACCCGGTCATAGCGCTTTGCCCCGGCGTTTTGGCCAACAATCGCGCCCACCGAACCTGACAGTGCAAACAGCGCTGCAAAAGCAACTGGGGCCAGCCGTCCGACAATAGCGACCCCTGCAACAGCACTATCGCCAAAGGCGGCCATAAACTTCATGACAATCGTTGAACTAATCGGTGTTGCCAGGTTAGTTAACATGGCCGGTACCGCTACATGATTAAGTGTCCTGGCATCTTCTGCAAGGTGCTGCCGGTCAATACGAAACTTGAGTTGGTGTTGTTGATATAGTGACCGTAGCGGCAGGATTAGCATAACGACACGCGAAATCACACTGGCAATCGCCGCACCTTCTACCTCCAGGCCAAAGTTAAAAATAAACAGCGGGTCCAATACTGCATTTACCAGCCCGGCACTCATAATTGCATACATGGCTGCTTTGGGGTTGCCCAGTGCCCGCAGTACTGCGGTGGCAGACATGGCCACGGCAAGTAGCGGTGTCGATGGTAGAATAATTGAAACGTAGTTTTGTGCCTGGACCAGCGTATTGCCTTTTGCACCCAATGCAATCAGCATATGCTCGCTAAACATAATAAAAGGCAGCGCAATAAGGCTTGCGCAAATCGCAGTGTAAATAAGCCCGTTGGAAAAATAGCGTTCTACCATCAGGCGTGAGCGAGCACTGTTTGCCGCATTGGAACTGCTACCTTCACTGCGCGATATCGCCACTGATACGGCAATTTGCAAGCCAATTCCGGTCGCGGTCATAAAAAATAGCAGCGTGCCGGCATAGCCAATGGCAGCCGCCAGTTCCTCCTGGCCTAATAGTGAAAGAAAAAAGATATCCACCAGGTCAACCAAAAATAGCGTGAGTAAACCTGCCGTGCCCGCCGCTGTCATGACCAAAATATGGCGCAGCGTAGAACCCTCGGTAAATGCTGGCGCTGCATGCTTGGCTGGCTGCTGCAGGCTCGTGCTCTGACGAGTGCCGGTACTTGCACTGGGTTTGGGGCTGGTGTTACTGGTCATATGATTACTGTCGCTGGGCTTGCTTGGGAGCGTTTTTCCTTGATAAGGTGGCCTTGCGCGGTGCTCGGGCGGTGTTTGGAAAGGCGCAGCATAATAGCCGAGAGCGGATCTGAATCATAGCGCACTGATTTGCTTATACAGGCAAATGGTGAGAGCTTAGCGACCGCCACCCGAATTGGAGTTCACAGGTCCTTTTTTAAAAGGAGTGTCGGACTACTTTACAGGTTGGTTTTATTTTCGACGGCAGAGAGTTTCATTCTTCGACAATAATTTTTTTTACGATTCGTAAGCTCCTGAATAATATAGAATATTTTTATCGCCAATCATTGTTCAAAAAGTGGGCCCGATTTTTGCTGCATTTATGAACGAAGCGCCTGCACGGGGGTTTTTAGTAACAGGCCCAAGGCCGAGAAGTTTGTAAGAAGCACAAACGGCTATGGGTGCAGGTAAGCACGGTGTTTTGGTTGTTGTATGATCACTGATTTCTTGAGGCTTTATCATCGGTTTCTTGAAGTGCCATACCAAGATGCGAAAAGCACGGCAATGGCCAAGTTGGACGCCAAATTTATTTATTTATTTTTATATAACGGAGTAAGACATGAATAAGCAATGGGTAGGATTGTTAACCGGGTTGGTCACACTGATTTTTTCAGTTGGTGCATCAGCAGGTTTGATAACGTATGACTTAAGAGGTTATGTCGGGAGTCTCGATAATACAGAAACCTTTTTGTCGAACGGTGTCGAAATGACAGCTATCGCACAAACAAAGCGCAACGGTAGTTGGAGAGCTCGCGGCGACTTGTTCCAAACCCGCCGCGGTTTAGGTGTGTACACAGGTGGATTCGATAGCACGCAAATCGATGGCTGGGGACGCGACGAGGCGATTGTGTTTCGCTTTGACAGTGTAGTAACACTAACCGATGCAAGTTTTGGTTCTATGCGTTTTTTCGATGATTTCAATCTCGCAGTCTACGATAATAACGGCTGGACGGAAGTACTTGAAGACAAGCGTCGTTTAACTGACGACTACAGTGGTTCACGCTTCCGCTTCTGGGCTGACTCAATATTAGACGACTTCTATGTTGGCGATCTGACATTCCGTGCTGAGGTTCCAGAGCCTGCGACTTTACTGTTGATGGGTCTTGGCATTGCTGCTGTTGGTATTTCTCGACGCAGTAGCACCAAAGCTTAAGTCAGAAAAACCTGAAGCGACAAAAGTTACACCCCACGATGAGTTAACATTTGATCGTGGGGTTTGCTTGTAAAGCTGTTGGCCTGCTGTCACGACGTCGGGCTGGCAGCTTTTTTATTTCTCGCTCAGCGCTTTTACTGCCTCGTATTCTCTTTCAGCTCCCTTCGGCCCTGCGCCGTTTTCGCCACCGCTGTTATGCGTCTGTCGCTAAGCCTGGCGAATCTTAGCTCGATTAAACAAAACTAATGATCCAGCTGTGCCTTCAGCGGTTATCATGACCAGCGCTGGAAGGGTTTGAATAAAAGCTCTCAGCGGGTTCAAATAGAAGCTCTTAGCGGGTTCAAATAGAGGCCCTTAGCGGGTTTGAGCAAGAGTTCCCAATCTTGTGCTAATAAAACCTCAGCGGATTTAGGCGAGCGTCTCTATCAGCGACCACAGATTCATCATCGGAAAGCCAAACCATGTTCTACTCACTAGCCCTCAGAGACGCGCTATTCTATTTGCTGCTGACATTGCTATGGTATTGGCTTGCACGACTATCGGCCGACAGTGGCTTAATGGCGGACTTTATCGGCGTTGCGCTTGGCGGTTTAACTGCACTGGCGTTTTATCTGTTTCACGAATGGGGTCATGTACTGGGTGGTTTGCTCAGCCGTAGCCGCATGACAGCAGCCAACTCACTTAAAGCCATTACATTGTTTGTCTACCAAACTAGCGGCAATACCCGTGGTCAGTTTTTGCTGATGTCGTTTATGGGTTTTGCCGCGACTGCTCTGTTGGTCTGGTTCAGTTATACCCAATTGCCTGATCAGTATCTGGCCAGCCGCATTGCGCGCGGTTTCACGCTGGTGCAGGTTTTTCTAGCGGTGGTGATTGAGCTGCCACTGGTGGTTTGGGCGTTGCTGGGCAAGTCCTTGCCACCCATAGACCAGCAAGCAAGCTTTAAAAGTATAAAACGCATTTTATTCGCAAGCAGCAACTGACTACGCTGCGCTTCTGTCGCCCAACAGGGCTGTACTAATCAATGTTGCACTTTTATCGGCAAACAACGTTGCACAATAAGTAATTATTTTATTCACTCGATCGGAGACGTCATGTCTAATTATACCAACACCTATAAAGTTATTGTTTGGGGCACTGGTCTGGTCGGCAAGGCAGTACTTCGCCACCTGCTAAAACATCCGCTATACGATATTGTCGGCGTCATTGTCAGTAGTGAAGCGAAGCATGGTCGCGATATTGGTGAGCTACTGGGTATGGATAATACCGGCATTATCGCTTCTATGGATAGCGCCGCGGTCCTGTCACAGCAAGCCGATGTCGTCGCCTACTTTGGCCCCAGTGCGATTTACGCCGAAGTTAATATGGCCAATCTATGTGCCGCATTGCGGGCAGGAAAACATGTGGTAGACACCTCAATGGGTGTGTTTGAAAATCCTGATCGAGCACCCGAAGCACTGCGCCAGCAAATTCTCGATGCCTGCGCCTTACATGGCAAAAGTTTTTTTAGTGGCGGTATTGATCCGGGTTTTGCCAACGATTTATTTCCAATGACCCTGTTGGGGGTTTGTGCGCAAGTCGATAAAGTCAGAACCATAGAGTTTATTGATGCAGGTACTTACCCCGACCAGGAAAGTCTGATTCAAATGGGCCTAACATCAACAGTCGATCAGGATGTGGTGCTGGCGATGCCAGGTATTATGACCTCAGTGTGGGGTGGTCCGCTGTATATGATTGCCGATGCACTTGGCGTTAAAATAGAAGAGACCCGCGAACTTTATGACCGCTGGTTTGCAACCGAGGCAGTTGACTACCCGATGGGGCGGGTAGAAGCGGGGCAGTGCGCGGCGCATCGGGTGCAGTTACAAGGTATTGTTGACGGTCAGGCAAAAATTATAATCGATCACTACCACCGCTTGTTCCCAGATGCCGCGCCCGACTGGCAGCGGCCACAAACTCATCATGTGCACGCCAACCGCATTGAAATTGATGGCAGTCCCAAAATTCGCCAGGAAACCGTATTGGAAAACGCCGCTACCGGTGATGGTAATGAAGGCACTTGCTTGGCAACCGGCATGCGCGCGATTAATGCCATACCAGCAGTATGCAATTCTGCATCAGGTATTCTCGCAACCATAGACCTGCCATTGATTGCAGGTAATGGTGCTATGCATTAGCGTTAATAATGTCAGCAAAGCTCGATGATAAGGCTAACAGGTGATAGCTTATTAGCAGC
>CBFHXO010000100.1:0-2966 GCA_965659815.1 Pseudomonadales bacterium | reverse complement strand
GTAATGGTGCTATGCATTAGCGTTAATAATGTCAGCAAAGCTCGATGATAAGGCTAACAGGTGATAGCTTATTAGCAGCGTGATTAGCTTGTTTTTAATTTGGGCTTAGAAATGCAAAGCGGTTTGAATTAACGTCGGTTTTATTGCTTGGATTCATATTGCTGGTTGTGCTGGTTTTCTCCAGCATGCCAAGTGAGTTTCGTAAGCACAATAAATTTTCCAGCGCGAGGTATTAAAAAAATACTGAGATCACTGTAAAAAGCAAGGCTCACCGAGCGATTACAACTGCACTATTATTCTATTGGTTAGCCCAATCTCGAACAACTGGCGTTGTAGTGGCAACAATTGGGTAATGTGCCAACCATTTTAGTGTGGCGGTAAGCACCCATTAGTTGCGACGGTCAATGCCGATTACGCTGAGCAGGTATTACAGCGGGTATTTCACGAGTCTCGGGATTTCCTCTCCGGGCTTCATTCTATGGTTAAACGCTTCGTATGCGAATACGATTACTGGTTACTGCAAATTTAGCACACTGATCTTATCGCTGGTTGTTTTGCTGAGGTGGTCGCTCGGCACCTCAAAAAAGCGCAAAAAAAAAGCCGCTGTCAATGTCAGCGGCTTAAAATGTCAAAGGTCAGCGGATGGAAAAGACAGGCATTAGCGTCAAGGAGCAGACGCCAATGCGTATAAATAGTTAAGCTATTAGAACGCTACTACGTGAGGTTAAAAGCGGCGCGGACTTCGCTGTCGCTTTTAAACTTGCCACCCAGGGCGCTGGTCTCAGTGCGAGACGATGTATCCATCACACCACGGGCCTTCACGCAATAGTGGGTGGCATCGATAAACACTGCGACGTCGTCGGTTTCTAACAACGTTTGTAAGGCGACCAAAATTTGCTGGGTAAGCCGTTCTTGTACCTGTGGACGTTGGGCGAAAAACCGCACGATGCGATTAATTTTTGACAGGCCAATAATTTTATCGCCAGGGATATAGGCGACTTGGGCGAATCCATCGATAGTGACAAAATGGTGTTCGCAAGTGCTAACGACTTTCACGTCTTTGACTTTCACCATTTCTTCTGCATTCATTTTGTTGTCGATTAACGAGATCTTTGGAAACTCGCTGTAATCGAGCCCTGAGAAGATCTCATCGACGTACATCTTAGCGATGCGGTGGGGCGTTTCTTCCAGGCTGTCATCGCGTAGGTCCAAGCCCAACGCGGTGACGACATCGGTCATTGCAGCTTTAATACGTGAGTACTTCTCATCGCGTGACAACCGCAATCCACTTAGTGGAGTTTCCAGGCCCTTTTCCAATAGGGCGTCCCGGACTTGGGTCGCTTCGAGTGACAACACCGGGTACAGTGCAACGGGTTTTTCGGCAATAGCATTGAACGAAGACATAGCAAGTAATCCTATAGTTTTATGGCAGTATTTTTATTGCCGCTGGCGCATTCGCTTTGGTTTTCTTAACTGGCTGTGTGGTGACTGTTCTTAGTTTGTCACCTGTTTGCACAACTTATCAGCGAACGCGTCAGGCCAAACTTTGGCGTCAGCAATATCTGAATCAGTCCACCAGCTTCGGCTTGCATTGCGAAGGTCTTGATACCAAGCGTTTGGCTGTCAACTAAAATGTTTTACGGGATCCAGATCGAAGCGGATCAATAAGTTAAAGAAAAAAGCGTCGTGACTCGCCAACACTACCAATAGTTAAGGTTAGCTCGGTACTGGCCGTTCGTTTTTTGCACCGGCCAAGCCGCACCCTGCGTAGGTCGGCTGGCTCAGGCGGTTGGCTGTTTCACGCAGTCGGTTCGGGTGCCCAGGCAACGCCGTTAATATGTCCACCACCGTCGACAAATAATGTGTTGCCGGTGAGGTAGGCGGAGTCTTCGCTGGCTAGGAACAGTGCAACGCCACCAATATCGTGTTCGGGGTCACCCATTCGGCCCAGTGGTGGCAACATCGCCTGAGCGTTTTCCGGGTTGGCCTCAGCAAATTTTTTGTAGGCTTCGGAGGCCGCGGCGGGGCAGATAATATTGCAGCGAATTTGATGCTGTGCCCACTCGCGCGCGGCGGTTCGGGTCATAGCCCGCAAGGCCTCTTTGCCGGCATTGTACTCCGATGAATACATATGAGCGTTAACACCATTTAGCGAGCAAAGATTAATAATACTGCCACCGCCATTTTCTTGCATGGCTTTAAAGGCGGCTTGCATAGTGTAAAACGAGGACATAGCGCCCATGTTCAAACCGTGTAGCATATCTGCAACTGTTTTGCTTTCAAAGCGTTTATTGCTGCCGCCGCCCCAGGCGTTATTAACTAAAATATCAATCGCCCCAAAGCGTGCTTCGGTTTGGGCAATAGCGTCATCGACCTGTGCTTTATCACAGACATCGGTAGTAATACCCAGTACTTCGGTGCCGTGTTTGCGAACGGACTCAACCGCGTTGTCCATTGCCGCTGTGTTAAGTTCGGCGATAACAATATTTGCCCCCTCGCTCGCAAATTTATTTGCAATACCCAAACCAATGCCCATACCTGCACCGGTAATAAATGCGATTTTACCTGCTAATCTGCCCATACCTGTTAAACCTCGAAAAGTTGTTATTAAGCTCCCAAGTTTAATGATAACTAAGAACCGGCGGCAATGGTCGATAAACTCAAAAAATAGCTGAATCAATCCATTATCGGTTTATTAAAACCGCTTAATCAAAATGTTAGTCAGTCGTTCAACATAATGCTGGGTCAGCTATTTTCGATTGCAAAACATCCAGCAGGTAGTGGTCAGCCTAGGCCATTGGTTTTCAAGCTTGTCATGATATCGAGACCGTAAACGTTTACACTATTCGTGTCGATCAATTGCAGGCGTAGTAATCTATCAATAACCACCTAAGGGTATTCAGAGTTCACTATTTACTATGTTGATAAAAACAGGGGTTCATTACAGGTATTTACCGTTACTGTTG
>CBFHXO010000099.1:0-10289 GCA_965659815.1 Pseudomonadales bacterium | reverse complement strand
GTTTATGTGCTTTCTTTTGGTTACTTTTCTTTGCACAAGCAAAGAAAAGTGACTGACCAGCAGGGCATGCCGTAAAGTAAACCTTGTAAGCAACTCAGAAAAATAGCAAAAAATCAAAAAAACACCCCCAACACCAAAACACACAAACCAGCAAAAACCCCAGCAACCACATCATCCACCATAATCCCCAAACCACCATCCACATACCGATCCAACCACCGAATCGGCCAGGGTTTCAAAATATCAAACATCCGAAACAACAAAAACCCAACCAAAACCCACAACCACCCCGTCGGCGCAAACAACATCACCACCCAATACCCGACAAACTCATCCCACACAATCGCACCATGATCATGTGCACCTAAATCATCGGCCGTCTTGCCACAAAAATAAACCCCTACCCCCGTCGCCACCAAAACGATGGCACACTGAACCACAAACCCCTGCCCAGCAATTAACAACCACAACGGCACTGCCGCCAAAGTACCAAATGTCCCTGGCGCAAACGGCGCCAAGCCACTACCAAAACCTAAACCCGCAAAATGCGCCGGATGCGAAAACAAAAACCGAATATCAGGATCATGCCCTTGCTCACTCATAGTCACACCTAAAAATGTCGATACCCATCATCACCCCGCTCGCAATCGCCAAGCACCGCCACACCTGCACCATCAACAACTGAACCAATTCTGGTACAGGCCAACAATAATCGATCAGCCAATGCTTTGATTGCCGACCTGTTATCCGGCGAAGCGCAAAACAATAATTCGTATTCGTCACCGCCACCAAACACCCAATCCATCACCTTGTGCTGGTCTTTATATGCCGACAACGCCACATCCACCGGTAAACGCTTACTATCAATCACTAACTGTACCTGGCTTTGCTCGGCAATATGCCCGGCATCTGCAAGCAAACCATCCGAAATATCAATAGCCGCACTGGCCAACGGCAATAAACCTTCACCCAACGCCAGGCGCGGTAGCGGCGCATAAAACGAGGTGCGCAAAGCTTCTAACTCATCAGCATTAGCACGCTCACTCCAATCGCCTGATTCAGTATCCGTTAATAACGCCAAAGCCCCCGCGCCCTTACCCAACGAACCACTCACCCAAATATCATCACCGGCACGCGCGCCATTGCGAGTCAACCATAGCGGCTCATCGCTATTCTCTATCGCTCCCGGGTGGCCAATAACCGTCAACGAAAGACTCAATGCGCCTTTAGTGGTGTCTCCACCAATTAACTGCACCTTATAACGCTCACACTCAGCCGCTAAGCTGCGCGAGAATGCAACCAGCCAATCTTCGTCGACATCAGGTAAAGATAACGCCATGGTCATCCACAAAGGCCGCGCCCCCATGGCAGCAAAATCACTTAAATTAACACCAATGGCACGACTGGCAACATGCTCAGCAGCGAACCGCTCAGGAAAGTGAACACCTTCAATTAAAGTGTCGGTTGCAACAATTTGCGGCAGATGAGCGGCGGGAAGAACTGCTGCGTCATCACCAATACCTAATAAAGGCGCAGCTGCAAAACCAGCATCAGCCCCATTCGGAGAGTTTAAATGCAGAGCATCAGAAAAAGAAAAGTAACGCTGGATAATGTCAAATTCAGTGGCAGCTGACATTGTTAAGACTGCGCTTTGACTTCCACCGCGCGCAGCTCGCGCGCCACTTTGTCGAGAATACCATTGACATACTTATGACTGTCTTCTGGCCCAAACTTCTTCGCCAGATTAACCGCTTCGTTAATTGCAACTTTATACGGCACATCAATGCGATTTTTTAATTCATAAGCGGCAATGCGCAGCAACGACAATGATATGGGATCACACTCTTCGAGCTTGCGCTCTTCGGCATAGGTCGACAGTAATTTATCGAGACTACTGGCCGAACGCTGGACGCCCGATAACAACTCATGAAAATATTCAAGGTCAGTGCCCTTCATATTAAAATCAACCTGAAACTGCGCGTTGATTTCATGTGCAGGTGCGGCCGTGTGATGCCACTGATATAAACCCTGCATAGCAAAATGCCTGGCCTTGTGACGCTCACTGGCCATAGCACGACGTTTTATTTGTTCGGGTGAAGGCTTAGCCATTACGATAATTGACCCAGCAAATCAGCCATCTCAATCGCCGCTAACGCCGCTTCTCGCCCCTTGTTGGCCTCACCTTCTGCCGCACGTGCCAGCGCCTGATCAACGTTATTGACCGTTAACACACCAAAACCAATGGGGATATCATACTCCAGCGATACATAGGCAATTCCGCGCGCGCACTCACCAGCAACATATTCAAAGTGCGGTGTATCACCTTTGATAATAGCACCAAGAGTCACAATAGCTTTGTGCTGACCACGATCAGCAACCCGCTTGGCCGCCAATGGAATTTCATAGGCACCCGGTACATAGATAAGATCAATTTGTGTATCGGCAATACCACTTTCATTGATTGCCGCCAGCGCACCGGCTAATAATGGGTCGGCAATAAATTGATGCCAACGACCAACAATCACTGCAACACGGTAGTCCTGCTTAGCACACACACCTTCAACCAACTGCAAGCCATCAACTTTTTTTTGTAAGGCATCAGCGCGTTGATAGCTCGCCGACCGAGGATCTTGTGATTCTGTTTTCATAATCTTTTACTTTCAAATAAAACGTTAACCCTCGCAGGCGACATACTCAATCACTTCCAGGTCAAAACCCGAAATGGCATTGTAATGCTTATCGGGGCCCATCAAACGCATTTTTTGCACACCAAGCTCACGCAGTATTTGCGAGCCTACCCCAATGGTGAGCGAATCGGTACCCTTGGTAACCGAACGCGAGGGCTTGGGCTTGCGACCCAAAGCAATTTGCGCATCCTCTAACCAGTCTACCGAGGTTTTATGGCTGGCCAATAATACCAGCACACCGGTGCCCGCAGCATCAATACTGGCAAGACAACGCTGAATATTCCAGTCAGGCTTATCACTGAGCTGCGCACTTAACATATCGCGTACCGCCGACCCACTATGCACACGCACCAGTGTTGGCTGCTCCGCGTTAGGGGTCCCCTTCACCAGGGCCATATGTGTATCGCCGTTGGTGGTGTCCTGAAATACATGAATATTAAATTTACCATGGTCGGTGTTAATTTCACCTTGCTCTACCCGCTCAATGGTTTTTTCATGCATTAGGCGATAGTGAATTAAATCGGCGATGGTGCCAATTTTTAAATTGTGCTTCTCGGCAAAGATATCGAGATCTTCGCGGCGCGCCATATTGCCGTCGTCATTAATAATTTCAACAATGACCGCCGACTCATCAAATCCCGCCAGCCTGGCTAAATCACAACTGGCCTCAGTATGACCCGCGCGAACCAGCACCCCGCCGGGCTGGGCCATTAACGGGAATATATGCCCTGG
Organism: Pseudomonadales bacterium; assembly: GCA_965659815.1. GTDB lineage: Bacteria > Pseudomonadota > Gammaproteobacteria > Pseudomonadales > UBA7434 > UBA7434. The sequence continues at coordinate 6,870 of CBFHXO010000099.1, read as the reverse complement.
CTGCACAATGTCCGTGGGTTCTGCACTCATACTGGCGGCCGCCTGCACAGTACGCGCACGGTCAGCAGCGCTAATACCGGTAGTCACACCCTCAGCCGCTTCAATGGATAAAGTGAAGTTAGTGCCATGCGACGCGCGATTATCATCAACCATTAACGGCAACTGCAATTGATGGCAGCGCTGCTTACTCATGGGCATACAAATTAAACCGCGCCCTTCGCGCGCCATAAAGTTAATAGCTTCGGGGGTAATGCACTGCGCCGCAATCACCAGGTCGCCTTCGTTTTCGCGATCTTCGTCATCCATCAGGATAACCATTTTGCCCTGGCGAATATCAGCAATCAGCTCTTCGGTCGTATTTAATGGTCTTAGCTTTGACATAAACGGTTTTTCACTTGGTAAGTTAATTCAATAAGGAAGCTGGCACTTATTCGAGGGGTTTAGATGCCATGGCTTAATCTTTATAAGCTGCCATACGCTCAAGATAACGCGCAATAACATCGACCTCTAAATTCACTCGGCTGCCAACCTGGTAATCGCCAAACAGTGTTTCTTGCAAGGTGTGCGGAATAATATTGAGCTCAAAGACTTCACCATCAACTTCGTTAACTGTCAGGCTGGTGCCATCAACACAAATCGACCCTTTTTTGGCAATATACTTGGCAAACGCTCGCGGTGAGCGAATGGCAAATCGCACAGAACGGGCATCTTCATAACGCTCGCTAACCTCACCCACTCCATCGACATGACCACTCACCCAATGACCACCTAGCGACGAGCTTGGCGTTAACGACTTTTCTAGGTTCACCGGGCTACCCTGCACCAGCTCGCCTAGCGTGGTTAATGTTAACGTTTCTACCGATACATCGGTCCAAAAACCCTGCTCAACAAACTCAACCGCCGTTAGGCAAACGCCATTAATTGCAATACTGGCACCCAATTCAACATCGGCCATTGGCAACTTGGCAACATTAATTAACAGCCGCTTGTCGCCGCCGATTTCTTCAATCTGCTCTATATGGCCCTTGGCCTGTATAATTCCGGTAAACATCTTTATCACTCATTGTTAAACAGACAAGTAAATAACCAATCACTACCAACGGCTTTAACATCACCAATGGTCAGCGCAACCGCCTCTTGCATTTGCTCAAACTGCAAACCAAAAACCGGCATCGCCGTAGCACCCATCAACTTGGGCGCAACAAATAACTGCAGCTCATCGACCTGCTTTTCATTAATAAAACTGCCGGCCAATACTGGACCAGACTCAAGCAACACTTCGTTAAATTCCCGCTCGGCAAGCGCACCCAATAATTGGGTAAGATCCACAGCACGTCGAGGTGTAAGACTTGCCTTAGCCAATACAATGATCTCTACGCCTTTATTGAGCAAGGCTTGCTTGCGAGCAGCATCGACACCCTCAACACAGGCAATAATCACTTGGCGCTGCGACAAATGCACTTTGCCCAACACTTTCGAATCTAACGGCAAGCGTAAATCCGAGTCGGTAATCACCAGTGCGGGCTGTCGCTGCACAGGGCCGCCAAATTCAGCTTCCCTGATCGTAAGCTGCGGGTTATCTTTTATGATAGTGCCAACACCCGTTACAATGGCGCAACTGCGCGCGCGCATGAGCTGCACCTGATGCCTGGCTGCAGGGCCAGTAATCCACTGGCTTTCACCTGATGCCATTGCCGCCCTACCGTCGAGGCTGGCAGCCATTTTACAGCGCACATAAGGCAGCCCCTGCTCCATGCGTTTGATAAAACCCGGATTTAACGCAGCGGCCTCACCGGCCATTAAGCCAACGGTAACTTCAATACCTGTTGCACGCAATGCCGCATGCCCCTTACCCGCAACCAATGGATTAGGGTCATCCATTGCCGAAACCACACGCGCAATACCAGCAGCTTGCAATGCATCGACACAGGCTCCCGTTCGACCGACAAAGTTACAAGGCTCTAAGGTTAAGTAGGCGGTTGCACCACGCGCCTTATCGCCCGCACTGGCAATTGCATTAACTTCAGCATGCGCTTCACCGGCAAACTGGTGCCAACCGCTGCCAACAATCACTTCATTGTTAACCAGCACGCAACCCACTCGCGGGTTAGGCATGGTGCTATATAACCCCTTACTGGCAAGACGAATGGCCTCAGCCATAAACGCACTGTCTGCAGGGGTAAAAGGCATGGCAGCGTCAGTCGACATCGACCTTTTCTGCCGAGAGTTTGTCAATTTCTTCGCGGAATTCGTTTAAGTCTTCAAAACTGCGGTATACCGAGGCAAAGCGCACATAGGCTACATGGTCAAGTTCACGCAGGTGTTGCATTACCGCCTCACCCACGCGAATTGAACTGACCTCACGCTCGCCAGTGGCGCGCAGCTCGTGTTTGATATGATTAACCGTAGTTTCTATTTGCTCAACACTGACCGGACGCTTTTCCAGTGCGCGCAAAATACCCGCGCGCAGTTTGTTTTCATCAAAGGGCTGGCGAACATTATTTTGCTTTACAATTTTTGGCAGCAATAGTTCGGCGGTTTCGTAGGTAGTAAAACGCTCACTACAGCTTGTGCACTCACGACGGCGACGAATTTGCTCACCCTCGGCCACCAGCCGAGAGTCAATCACCTTGGTGTCTTCTTCTGTACAAAATGGACAGCGCATCTGTTAGCTTTCCTACCCTTGACCGGGGGGGGTATTAACGATAAACAGGAAAACGCTTGCAAAGCTCGGCAACCTGGCCGCGCACTCGATCAATAACCGCCTGATCGTTAACATCTTCGAGAATGTCACACATCCAATGGGTTAGCTGCACCACTTCGTCTTGTTTAAAACCGCGAGTGGTGATTGCCGGTGTACCTACGCGCAAGCCACTGGTAACAAAGGGTGAGCGCGGGTCGTTAGGTACTGCATTTTTGTTCACGGTAATATGAGCTGCGCCCAATGCGGCATCGGCGTCTTTACCGGTATATTCCTTACCAATTAAATCGACCAACATCAGGTGATTATGGGTGCCGCCAGATACGATTTTAATGCCGCGCTCAATAAAGGTGTTGGCCATGGTTTTGGCGTTATCAATCACCTGCTGCTGGTACACTTTAAAGTCATCGCCCATTGCCTCTTTAAAACTCACCGCCTTGGCCGCAATCACATGCATAAGTGGACCGCCCTGGCCGCCAGGAAATACCGCTGAGTTAAATTTCTTTTCGAGCGCTTCGTTGGCTCGGGCCAAAATAATACCGCCGCGAGGCCCGCGCAGGGTTTTATGCGTTGTTGATGTAACAACGTCAGCATAAGGGACGGGGTTGGGGTATAAACCGGCCGCAACCAGGCCGGCGATATGCGCCATATCCACTAATAGGTAGGCATCGACCTGATCGGCAATGGCGCGAAAGCGCGCCCAGTCGACAATGCCTGAGTAAGCAGAAAAACCGGCCACAATCATTTTTGGTTTATGCTCAAGCGCCAGCGCTTCAACCTGGTCATAATCGATTTCACCCGTTGCAGGGTTTAAGCCGTATTGCACGGCGTTATACACCTTGCCAGAAAAGTTAGGCGCAGCACCATGGGTCAGATGACCGCCTGCATCAAGGCTCATACCCAGCACGGTATCGCCCGCGCTAAGCAAAGCCAGGTAAACCGCGCTATTGGCTTGGGAACCCGAATGTGGCTGGACATTGGCGTAGTCGGCACCAAACAACGCTTTGGCTCGCTCAATCGCCAGATCTTCGGCCAGATCGACAAATTCGCAACCACCGTAGTAGCGCTTGCCCGAGTAGCCCTCGGCGTACTTATTAGTTAATGCTGTACCCTGCGCTTCCATTACCCGCGGGCTACAGTAGTTTTCTGATGCAATTAACTCAATATGCTGTTCCTGACGATTTTCCTCAGCGGTGATTGCCGCCTGCAACTCTTCGTCGAAACCTGCCACTGTCATGCTTATGTCGAACATTCAATCACTCCAAATAACGGTATTAAAATCTCTTACTGCAACTAATTTACTTCAACTAATTCAGTACATCTACCTCAGCTACCTCAGCAAAAATATAATAAAACCACAGCGCTGGCGACGGCTGCAATGTCAGCTAAGGCAAGCGTATCAATCTCAAAACTGCTTCGATATTGCACGGTATAAATAGCTATCGACAAGCTACAACCAAAGTCGGGATAGCCTGTGTGAAAGGGAAGGCCATTCTACCCGAATCGTCCACCTAAATGCACTGGTAACAAGTAACAGTGACGGTATTTTGCAAGGGCTTGGTTAGGGGCTGTTGTAGGCCTTGACCCAGGGGCCAAGCACGCTGCGCTAGCGCACCCGCCGCAAACGTATAAAATCACCTCAAGATACTGAATTTTATGCTTTTTTGCCGAAACAAATCACCACGGGTACTGACTATATTGCGAGCGCTTGGGTATACTAGCGCGATGCTTTATACAGGCTAAGATCATCTTCTCTAAACAGCTGGAAACACATCGATGGCTCAATACGTCTACACCATGAACCGGGTTGGCAAAATCGTCCCGCCCAAACGCGAAATTCTTAAAGATATCTCGCTATCATTCTTTCCCGGCGCCAAAATTGGCGTATTGGGCTTAAACGGCTCAGGTAAATCAACGCTGCTAAAAATCATGGCAGGCCTCGATAACGATTATTTGGGTGAAGCACGCCCCCAGCCTGAACTGAATGTGGGCTACTTGCCGCAAGAGCCACAACTCGACGAGTCAAAAGATGTGCGCGGTAATGTCGAAGACGGCCTGGGCGAAATCGCCGAAGCGCAAACCAAGCTCGACGCAATATATGCCGCTTATGCCGAACCCGATGCCGACTTTGACGCACTGGCGAAAGAGCAGCAGCGGCTAGAGAATATCCTGCAGGCGGGCGATGCCCATAACCTCGATCACAAACTCGAAGTCGCCGCCGATGCATTGCGCCTGCCACCCTGGGATGCCGATGTCAGCAAATTATCGGGCGGTGAGCGCCGCCGCGTTGCGCTTTGCCGCCTGCTGCTATCCAACCCCGATATGCTGCTGCTCGACGAACCCACCAACCACCTCGATGCCGAAAGCGTGCACTGGCTTGAGCAATTTCTCGAAGATTACCCCGGCACTGTAGTAGCCATTACCCACGATCGCTACTTTCTCGACAACGCCGCCGGCTGGATTCTCGAACTCGACCGTGGGCGTGGCATTCCCTACGAGGGTAACTACTCGACTTGGCTAGAGCAAAAAGAACAGCGTCTGGCCATGGAAGAAAAACAAGAAGCCTCACGACAAAAAACCATTAAGGCCGAATTGGAATGGGTGCGCTCTAACGCCAAGGGTCGACACGCGAAAAGTAAAGCGCGACTGCAGCGCTTTGACGAGTTAAGCTCGCAGGAATTTCAAAGCCGCAGCGAAACCAATGAAATTTATATTCCGCCAGGCCAGCGTCTGGGTGATTCTGTGATCGAACTGAAAAACGTCACAAAATCCTACGGCGACCGAACACTCATCAACGATTTAAGCTTTGCCATGCCCAAAGGCGCCATTGTCGGAATTATCGGCGGTAACGGCGCCGGTAAATCAACGCTATTTCGCATGATTACCGGCGAGGAGCAACCCGATAGCGGCGAAATAAGCATTGGTGAAACCGTCGATATCGCCTATGTTGAACAAACCCGCGAAGCTATGCAAAACGATGCCAGTGTTTGGGAGTCGGTTTCCAACGGCCATGAGTTAATTCAAATTGGCGGTTACGAAGTGTCTTCACGCGCGTATATTGGGCGGTTTAATTTTAAAGGCACCGACCAGCAGAAAAAAGTCGGCGAACTGTCGGGCGGTGAACGCGGACGGTTGCAGTTAGCCACCACGCTCAAACAAGGTGGCAATGTACTGCTGCTCGATGAACCTTCTAACGATTTGGATGTGGAGACACTGCGGGCACTAGAAGAAGCACTGCTCGACTTTCCTGGCTGTGCGATGATTATCTCGCATGACCGTTGGTTTTTAGATCGCGTTGCCACCCATATACTGGCATACGAAGGTGATTCTGAAGTGGTGTTTTTTGAAGGCAACTACACCGAATACCATGAAGATTTTGTTGCTCGCAAAGGTCACGATGCGCAACCTAAACGCATGCGCTATAAAAAACTCAAGTAACGCCAAACTCGCGGGCTAAAGTATTTTCCACTATGGCCAATACTGGTGATTTTGACCTACCTGGCCGTGGTTTTATGTGTCAAATGCCGGTCAACAAAGGTTTGTTTAACCTGCCCAGTCACTTTGATGCGCACAAGCACAATGCCAATATGCAGCAGGTCATTGGAACCATAGATCACTTGATGGGCACGATGACTGGCGTGATCAGTCGGTTTTTGAATTTGGTGGTCATGGTGGCAAATCGGCGGGCTTAGGCTTTTTGAAAAAAGGTCGCGCGCAACGCACTTTGGAAAATCATACTTGCTTTACTGCGAGGGTTGATCGCGATCATGCAGAGCAGCTGATGGATATGATGTTGGACAGTGGTGCGCCTGGGCTTAATGTTAGTTACTGTCAGCGTATTACTGCTGATACTGAAAGCTTGCATGATAATGTTAATTTGGTTCATGAGTATGGCATTGTTAACTGTATTATTAATGATGCCAAGGCGCATGAGATTTTGAGCCAGGTTAAGATGCTTGCTGAACAGACTGGGATTGAGAATTTGTGTTTGTTTTTACAGCCGATTCCTAAGGTGATGACTTATATTCATTATCCTCAGGAGAAGAAAAGGCGCAATGCGAATGAAATGAAATGAAATGAAATATGCATAAAGGGAATTTTTTATTGAGGGGGCTTTAGGCTCCCTTTTTATTTTTTTAGTCTTACTTTTAAACTGTTCGGTTTATTTC
>CBFHXO010000098.1:0-11002 GCA_965659815.1 Pseudomonadales bacterium | reverse complement strand
CGCAACATGCATACCAAAAGTATCAATCAGCTCACCCCGTTCCAGTGACGCAGTCAGCAGGTGGTATGAGGATATTCCATCGGATAACAAATAATTTGATGCCGGCGATAAAGGCATTCGGAGATTATTTAACTGATTTGAAATTAACTGCTCGCGAGGAATTTTAAAAAAGCCCAGCACCATGCGATTGGGAAAATTATAGCCCTGATATAAGTCATATAAATTTTTATCTTTAGCATGAAAAACCGCTGCCCTGGGCAAGGGGTGGTCCATAAAATAGCGACCTATATTATCACCAGAGTTACCAATTGCACCTGAGTGATTGCGATTAATATGCAGCAGCATGCGCGCGTTCTCCAGCCCTCCCATGCAAAAAACGACAGTTCGCGCCCTGACTTTATGCGTTTTGCCTGGATCGCGTAAACTTTTGAATATCACTTCTGTTACGACACCATCTTCATTAACACTAGTATCGACAAAATTAGCATGCATGTAAACGCGTATGGACGCTGAATCTTTTAGTCCTTGTTTAAACTCGGTGTAAAACCTTACAGGTGGTGACGACGCTTTCGCCATGCCGGTCTCTAACATCGTTGATTTGGCGACTACATCTTGCATACCCAATTGCCGAACCCAATAGTCAGTGTCGTAACCATCTTCTCCAACACCACAGTATGAGCCCGCTCGGCGGTAATAATCATCGAGATCCTGGTAAGTGATCGGCCAACCACTGTGTGGCACCCAATCGCGGCGCTCAAAATCAATCGGGTCCAAAGGAGAGGTATTGTTTGCCCAGTGATTAGTAGCACCACCAAGAAACCGGAGCCTTGAAAATGAAGGGTCGGGGTAATCATCAGCTTTTTTTGCTGCCTCATAGAGCTGCTGGGCCTCCGGTGTGTATTGCTCACCGCCGGATTCAAGTAACACCACATCACTCAATCTTTTCTGCAACTCCAGTGCCAGTGTAATGCCTGCACCACCGCCGCCCACAATACACACCTGGGTATCAATAATAGTTCCATTATCAAGCAAATCACCATCGATAATCATTTAGCTATTTTCCAAAACCTCTACAGAGTACGGCGGCTAGATAAAAACCCATCTTTTCACAAAAAATACTTCGTGTCGACAAAGCAGCTACTGGTTCACTACGGCCTTATCAACAGAAACTAATGCTGTGCTTCATTCGCTTTCGTTTCATCATTACGGCCATCGCTGAATAGTAATAGGGCTTGTACCAGCGGTATCAACGCATACAACCAAATGTCGATTTCAAGCTTCTTATTGTTAGACCCCAGGCCGGCGACCATAAAACCAACCAATGCTGCTCCCATTCCCAGCATCAATACGAGCAATTCAATATCCCCCTGGTTCGCATTGCGACACACCTTTAAAACCCTTAACAGGCACGATGCAACAATACAAAGAAAGAGACTAGCACCAATCAACCCATGATCGACAAACAAAGTCATAATAAAATTGTGTGAAGATCTCGCCGTTGGAACACCACCCGAGCCAGCGAGATACTCATCGCCCAGAAACCTTGGGCTTAACAGGTAGGTCCCACGATGGCCATGACCCGCCACCGGTGCAAGCATAAACATTTTTGCTTGAGCCTCAATAATCACCAATCTCGATGCAGCACTACGATCCTGCTGTACACCGGCTTCGTCGTTACCGACAATAGTGACCATTTTTTTGTACAAACCCGGGCCCAGCAAAATTGAAAAGGCAAGCAGCGCTAAAACCCCAAACAGGTAAAATTTCTTTCTTACCATTGAGGGCACGACAAAAAAGGCAAATACACCAGCTGCGAGCATACTAAAAATCACACTCCGACTTTCGCATAAGATAATGGCATTTAGAATCACCAGAATAAATCCGGTTAGCGCCAGCCCGCTGCATTTCTTCGCGGCTAACAGGTAAAACGCAGCAAACAGCATCACTGCAGTGAAATGCTGCGCAAGTTGGTTGGTATTCTCCATCCCAGGCGTACCCAAATTAGAAAAACGACCCACCTCAAACCCCTTATAGGCAAGGTAACTTGCGCCAAGCACGTTGACCCATAAAAATCGTACCAGATCTTTTTTATCTTCTATTGTCGACTGAAGAATAATCATTAACGCAAGAAATTTCAGCGTTAAAAAAACGTACTCTTCGTGCAAAGTCGGACTATACGCCCACAACGATTGAATCGCGACGAAAATTGTAAACGCAAGAAACAGCTTGGTCTCTCGATAGGAGAACGATTTTTTTAACGCCTCTTTATTTTTAAATAAAATAACTATCAAGGTCAGCAGGCCGGCAAAAAACGCCCACCTGAATGAGGGTAATAAATGCCCCCACCAATTACCGGGTGGATGCAGGTAAAAAGCAAACATGTAACCATACAAGCCGTAGATAGGCCTGCCAAACACAGCGGCTAACAGCAGTGCACAATAGACAATTAAAAAGGCAATAGCCGTCATGGCGTAACCTCACACATCTTAAGCGCCGCGTTATATATTGTCATTACGCTCCTAGCACACCAGTCCCAGTTATATTTTGCCATCGCCGCCGCCAGCGCCTGTCGATCGTAGCACTGGCTTAGCACTTCGGTTAGACCTTTTTCAATTGCCAGACTGTCTTCACTGCTCACCAGCGCGCCCAGACCCGCCTCACTATCCATAATATCACTAACCGCGCCAACATCACTGGCTACTGCAGGGCATCCACAAGCCAGTGCCTCTGTTAACACATTTGGGCTACCCTCGCCCCTGCTTGCCAGACAAAATACATCAGCCGCATTATACCAGTGCTTTAATTGCTGATTATTGACGGGACCTTGAAAAATCACCGCATCCTGCAGCTTGTTAGTGGCGATGCAGGCTTGTAATTGGCTGCGAAAATCACCCTCATGCCCCTGGCTACCAACAATACGTAATTTCAATCCGGGGAACGTGCGCCGTAACTCAGCCAGGCGATCGATAACGAGGTCAAAACCTTTTCTTTTAATGAGTGCACCCACCATCAAAATAAATTTTTCATCGTCATTAATGCCCAGCCGTCTCCGCGCTTCGCGTTGCTCAATGTAATAAAAGCTATCGGTATCGACGCCATTGCGAATCACATGATTGTTTTCAGCGTTACTGCCTAAAGCAAGGCTTTTTTGTTTTAGCTCCTGGCTTAATGAAATAACCTGGCTGGCTCCGGGCAATAGTCTGGCAACAACTCGCTGCCGGATATCACCATCTTGCTCATGGAACACCTCCATACCACGCAAGGTCAATAACATCGGCCTGGCGAGTATTTGTGATAAATACTCACCCGTAGGCAAGTCGGGAAAAGTCCAATGAAGGTCAATCAAATCGAAATAATTATGTTTGAGATCATTGGCCAGTACGTTTACAACTGCTTTGCGGTAGGTGTCAATTTCCACACCTTTCAATACCTTGGGAATCGATAAATACCTGGGATGAAAAATCGTCAGTCCATCACGCTGCGTCTTATAGGGAATTTGACTATTATGCTGGTACTTGCCCAACAGGCGATGCAGTGGTGACCAGGGTATAGGATTAATCACGGTGATATCGGCATAGCGTGACAAGGCCTTAAGCCGATTTAAGACGAAAATTCCATGATTGGGTGATACTTCGTTAGGGAAAAGAAACGAGACAGCCAAAACTCTTGGCCGCCGTGCGGCCAGTAGCTCAGCGTCACTTTTACTTTGCCTGCTTGCATCATGCATTTTGCTGTAACCACTCTTCGAGAACCACTAACTGCCACAATTCACGGTGATAGTCACGTCGCCCTGATTGGTGTTCTGCCAGTAAATGAGCGACACCGCGCTTGTCAAAGTACCGCAATATATGCGCATCTGACGATAATAACAGATCAGAACTATACCCTTTTAGTACCCCCTGAAACATCCGCTTTAAAGGCGTTGGAAACCCCATTTTTTTGCGATAGATAATTTCATCCGGTAGCAAGCCCTCAACCATTTTCTTAAGCAGAAACTTGCCCTGGCCATTATGAATTTTATATTGATTGGGCAACCTGGCACCAAACTCGACAACGCGATAGTCAAGAAAAGGAACCCGCAACTCCAACGATGCAGCCATACTCATTCGGTCAGCTTTAATCAATAAATCATCAGCCAACCAGGTCTTGGTATCAAAGTACAGCATTTTACTTAAAGCATCGCGGTTACCTGCATTAAACAACTGCTGCAAAAATCGATTCGCCTCAGTATTCGCTTCGTCATTAAGATGTGATGAAAAATGATCGGTGTAGAGTAACTGTTTAATACGGGAGTCGTAGGTAGAGATTCCCTTATAGCGTTGTTCCAACGGGCTGGCAGCCATAGATAAATATTTGGCGATCTTGGTTTTACTCAAGCCCGGCAGCTTTGCCAGCTGACCAAGCCCTGCCGCAACCGAGTGGCCCAGCACCCCGCGATAGCGCTCAATAAACTGCATATAGCGATAGAGGTCATAGCCTGCGAAAACCTCGTCCGCCCCCTCGCCCGAGAGCACTACAGTAACGTCTTCGGTGGTCATTTTTGACAGGAAGTATAATGAAATTGCCGCCGACTCGGTCACCGGCTCATCCATCAAACGCACATACTCAGGAATAAAATCTCGAAACTGATCTGGCTGAACAAACAGCTCATGGTGATCGGTACCGAATTTTTCAGCGACAATTTTTGCATAAGGCGTTTCATTAAACTGCTTACCAAAATCGTACGCCACAGAGTAGGTTTTAAGTTGCTCAGTGGTCTTTTCTGCCAGCAGGCCAACCACCGCACTTGAATCAATGCCTCCACTAAGAAAAATACCCAAAGGCACATCGCTGCGCAAACGCAAATCAATGGCACTGTTAATCAGCGCTTTGCCCGATGTCGCATAGTGATCCAGGCCCTGGTCTTGCTCGGTTTGATCAGGCAGGTCCCAGTAACGACTGATCGATAGTTGATGTTGATTGGGGCGGTAAACCGCCTGGTGCCCAGGCAATAATCTTTTAACGCCTGAAAAAAGCGTATTCTCACCAGGAACGTAGCCAAAACTCATATACTGGTCAATCAAACCCGTATTCAGTGCAAAGCTCTGAGGGTTAACTTGCTTAAGCGCCTTGATCTCAGACGCGAACCATAATTGCTGGTCGGTAATACAATAGTAAAACGGTTTAATACCCAGCCGATCGCGTAACATAAACAGCTGCTGCTCACGCGGGTCCCATATTGCTATCGCATACATCCCGTTAAAATGCTGGGCACAGTCGAGGCCGTAATGCAGATAAGCCTTAAGAATGACTTCGGTATCAGTTTTGGTTGAAAACGAATAGCCCTGGCGCTCTAGCTCGGTCCTGACTTCGATATAGTTAAACACCTCACCGTTGAACACAATGGTGCAGCCCGTGTTCTCTTCGATCATTGGCTGATGACCATCAGCCGATGTATCTATAATGCTGAGCCTTCGATGTGCAAGCCCGACATTTTGCTCAGCATTAATCCAGGCGCCGCTGTCGTCGGGGCCGCGATAGGGAAAAGTGTCACGCATCGATTCCAGCAACGGCAACTCGACCGCGGTACGATTTCCAACTATTCCTGCAATTCCACACATTCTGAAAGTTCTTTAATTTATTTAATCGCTAAAATTTTACCGACACATTTGTGCACGCCTATGCTCGCCAATTTGATTATGCCGGCTAAACCAGCTGAACAACCCGGTGGGCATTGTTCTGCCAAGTCAGTTTCTTATCGGCGATTAACTGCCGAGCAGCGAGGCGAGTTTTGGCTAATTGTTCGTAGTTTTGCAACGCATAGCAAAGCTGCTCATAAAAGCCATCGCTTTGCTTGGGGTCAAACAGTAATGCGCTTTCTTCACTGATAATCTCTCGGATATTTGGCATATCAGGGGCAATCACCAATGCACCCACCGCCAGGTATTCAAACAGTTTTAACGGCGATGCGTATTCGGTCACGCTGGGCTGCAATGCAATATCAAACTGGGCAACGTAATCAAAAACCTTGTCGCGCGAGACCAGCCCAGTAAACTCAACCTGTTCGGCAATACCCAGCTGGTGAGCCTGCTGCTCAAGCTCGCTGCGAACATCTCCCTCACCCACACAAAGAAAATGTATCCGCTTATCATTGGCGCCGGCAATCGACTGCAAGGCTTTATCGAGCCCGTGCCAGGGGTGAATAAAACCAGTAAAACCAATGGTAATTCTGTCGCGGGTATCACGATTTTGTTGCTGTTGGTCGAGCCGCTGCAATACCTGCTCGTTAATACCATTGGGAATGACAACAATCTTCTCAGCATCAACTTGCGCTTCAATCACATGCTCAGCCAATACCTGGGTAACCGGCAACACACGCGTGGACCATCGCCAGGTAAAATTCTCTATCGCTTTGGCAAAGCGTGGCAGCGCCAAACCGCTATAGCGGCTGCGCTCATGCACCAGCGGCGCATTCACCTCCATTAAAATAGGCAATTTAAACAAGCGGGCAATAATAACCCCAACCGGCTGGTATAAATTGTAACGCTCGTAAATAAAGTCGGGCTTAAACTGAATAATTGCACGTATTAACTTAACCGCAATAAGTAGCGAATAGGAGAGCTCAAGCAGTTCATAAATCGACCTTGGTAACGCCGCTTTTAAGCGTGTTGCAATGCCGCCTTCATCGCCAAAATCGGTGTTCTCAGCAAACTGTGGGCAAACAAAATGCAACTCATGACCGGCCTCAAGCAAGGCATTGGTCAGCTCTTCAACATGAACGTACTGGCCATCTTTAGAGGCAATGCGATGATGATAAAGAATTCTCATACCTCAATGCTCTCCACACCATAGAGTTTCTTATACATATTAGACATAGCCTCAACGCTATAACCACTCTCTACCAAGGCCCTGCCATTAACGCCCATTCGCTGCATTGTCTGCGGTTTATCCAGTACATAGCACAAAGCATTGGCAAGCCCCTCGATATCTTCAGATGCCACCAACAAACCATTGTGTTGATCTTGAATGATATGGCTAACCCCTCCTACATCAGTAGCAATCACTGGTAGTTGGCAAGCCATGGCCTCCAGCGCAGTCATTGGCTGCGCTTCGTAGCGTGATGGCAATACAAATACCACCGCCTGACGCAGAATGCCCGGCACATCATCACAGTGCCCCAGCATCTCAACGAATTCACTCAAACCCAGCGATTGAATTTGCGCAAGCAGGCTTTGATGGTTTGGCCCATCACCCACAATCACCAGCCGGGCATAGCGCATACGCTGGCTTTTCTCGCGTGCCAATGCAAAACTTTGTATTAGTAAAGCGTGGTTTTTAACATCGACCAGGCGGCCAACCGATACAAAACATTTTTTATCGCTGACTTGCCCAATAGATGTAACCGCAAATTCATTAAGATCAATACCATTAAAAATCAGCTTTAACTTTTTACCGCTAAGCTTGATTCGGTCCTGCGCCCAGGATTTTAAGTCGGGCGAAACCACCACAAAATAGCTAAGAAATAGCGCCAGCAAACGGCGAAAGTATTCGTATTTCGCTGGGTTTGCTATTTTCTTATAGGAACTCTCGCGGCCATGCTCTGCGTGAATACGTAATTTAACCCCCGCCAACCACGCAACAAACTGATATTCGAGGGTGCCAAAATTATAGGTGTGCAGCACATCGGGTTTGAGCTCGCGCAATAATTTATACAAGCGCCAATGGCTCGCCAAATCTGTGCCCTCTTGCTTATTAATGCAATAAAAGGGAATCTTCGCCGTTAACTTACTGGCAAAACTTTGATCGGCGGTTTGAGTAATCACCTGATGATCAACCTCGCTATGGGTTTGGTTAATCAGGTTAACAATCACCCGCTCTAAACCGCCCGCACCAAAGCTATAGACAAGATGGGCAACCTTAACGTCCATTGGCTATCCCCAGCGTAAATTTCTTGCCCGAAAAAAAATAGCGATGCTTAATGAATAAATAAAACAAACCCTTAATATGCGAAAGCGTAAAACGGTTAATCTTAAAGCCCTTGCTACGCGAAATCTCCTGCGCATCATGAACAACCGCTACGCTTGGGTCATAAATAATTTTATAACCGGCTTTCCAAATACGAATACAGTAGTCAACATCTTCGGGCGAGTAAAATATCTTTTCGTCGAGTAAACCCACATCATTGAGCACCCTGGCTGGGAACATCCAAAAAGCCGATATTGCGTAGTCGACAACTGCAGCCTGGTGTGGCACTTCGCTAATACCCGCCTCCATTTTTTTCAAAAATAAAAAGCGGTTGAGCTTGCGAATGAATGTTGGAAAGGTATCGGTGCTCAATTGAAAACGACCATCGGGGTAAGTCAGCTTGGGGCATATCAAACCGCAATGCTGGTTTGCTTCAAGCGCCTTGGCGAGCGTATCAATGGCCTCGGCATTCACATAGGCATCAGAATCAAGAATAATAATTCGCGATCCCTTGCAGCGTCTTAGCCCGTGATTTCTCGAAAACGTCGTGCCCGTATTGTGATCAAACGCGGTCAGGTCGATATTGGCCTGCCGGTCGGCTGTTAGCTGTTCGACAATCGCGCGGCTTTGGTCCTTGGAACCGTTATCGATAACAAAGATTTCGTAGCTAGCCGCAAGCGACTCAAAAGCATCAACCAGGCTCTCAAGGCACTTGCCCATATAGCGCTCTGAATTGAAACTTAGAATAACAACTGAATAATCCATAACTATCAATAAATACCAAAAGCTTAAATAAGATACCAACCGCCTAAACTACACTACAAGGATTTAAATAGGGCTAAGCTTGCGTTAAAAAGAGTAAAAGTCCTACCTATCAAGCCAACCGCTATCGTCTTAAGCCGTGCCAAACACTAAAAGAGAAATAACGGGTGAATATGTTGATAATTTTGATCTAACCAGTCTGCAAGCATCTGGTTCTGGTCGACACCTGTGGCATAGCTATCAAACGTCAGCTGAAGCATCACACCGTAACGTCCTTTACCACGCAGAATATTGGCGGTTTGCAGCATTTTTATCTGTAGTGGTTGGTATCCGGAATAGCCCGGTATTCGATACCAATACGCGACCGATCGAGGCTCGCTTGCATTGGAAACGAGGTCGAGAATCTCAATATGTATTCGCTCGTCATTAAACGTCAGCGTATGATGCTGCCTGTCGCGAATCGACCAGATATCGGGATCAAATAATCGATTATTCCAGGATATAAGTTCCGACTTTTCATCCACGCCGGTAAAAGCTTCGGCCACCAGGTAAAAGGTTCTATCGCGATCCGGTAATGCGAACACCCTGCGCGCCTGGACATCAATATCTTTTTCAATAAAGCGATAAGGAGGTTTTGTAAGACTGCGATGGCTTACACTAATATCAGTGGCCAGCAGCGGCCCTGGTACAGGAAAGTCGCGCGATACATAGTGTTGCATGGAAAAAAAACATAATAGTAATATAGCGAACAGCGGCACTGTACTTTGTGATGATGGCCATTGTCGCCAGCCATCATCGGTATTTTTTAGTGCCACAGACTCCGTGCTAACGGACACCTCTTCACTGAAAAAACGACCAACCAAAACCATAATAATGATGATAAACAAAAAGAAAAACCACCCATAAATCAGGTGGTCAGCACCCGCTGCATATCGCATATCGCTGTAGTGGCCGATCAAAATAATGCCAAAGACGCGCAGAATATTCGCGGCAACAGGTAGAAAAAGGGAAAAACTAATAAACAGAATTCGCTTTAAATAAGAGCGGAAAAATAAGTTGGCGCAAAGAAACCCTAAAAATATACTGGATATTAAAAAGCGAATACCGGAACACGCCTCGGCAACAACAAACTTGCCAGCCGGAATAGTAATGAACAATCCCTCAAAAAATACCGGAATATTGGTAAGACCCAGCAACCAAACCGCAGCTTTGGCGGTAATCACTTGCAACAGCGGAACAATTTCATCGCCAACCGGCACCAGAAAAAACATAAACAGCAATGGGAACCACAGAACCTTTGACACTTTCCGACCAAGAAACAGGCCAAGCGCAGTAATCAGTATTGCTATCGTCGCAATATACTCAACCGCATCGACCTCGCTCAATTTAGCAAGTATCCATAACAGCATCGACGCTGCCAGCGGTGGCACCCACAACAGATTGACCCCGGGCGTAAAGCGAAGAAACTCATGGCGATTAACCCAAACCAGATAAAAGCAAATGGGCAACACCGCAAAACAATGGTTATAAGTGGTCGAGCTTTTCCATAGCGCGACCATTCGCAGCAGCGTGTCAGGAAAACTCATAGCCCAGCCGAGCAAAACCAGTAGCAGAAACAGAATATAACGGTAGGCGATAAATGCCTGCACAGTACTGTTGATCGAATGCGATTTATTCATCGGTATATCATCATCCGAATGACTATCACCCGATTGACTGCGCAAACATAAGGCGCAACGGCTTTCACAACCAGCGCGTTAGCAACCAGGCTGGATAGGCGCCGCATGTCAAATTTTGAACTCATAATCTAACCAATGCTACAGGACGGATCTACGTTGCACCCAGTGCCTGCGGTATGCGCTTGCGCAATGGCTCTTCAACCCATCGAAAGCTCAGTATGGATAACAGTATCACAGCAATAAACACCAACAGCGAAACCACCCACCAGCCCAGGACATGGTCGATGTGATAGACATAAATGCCTAATATTTGAGTGCCTAACTTTTCAATCAATAAAAAGACAAACCAGTGGAGCATATAAATAGAGTAGCTTATTTTTCCTAGAAAAATAAACAAATTATGGCTCAAAACGGCGGCGATACCGGTATTCCCATAAGCCATAGACAGGGTAAAAATTGCCATCAATACCACACTGACAACATCGCTATGATCAAAGTGCATTGAGAGTATTATAAGCAGCAATAACATCGCTTGTGTTGGCGATTTAGCCAGCTGCGGGCCCTGGTTATGATGGTAAAACTCATGAGCCAGCAACATACCTGCAAAAAACTCCAGG
>CBFHXO010000097.1:0-11559 GCA_965659815.1 Pseudomonadales bacterium | reverse complement strand
CAACCCCACCATACGCCAGCGCCATCTTTCACACCGACTGCAAGTAGGCAATCGAACGTCGATCACCACCGCGCGGCTTTAAACCCAGATCAATACCAAGCCGTGTTTCTATTTTCTTTTTAAACTGCTCACTGCCAACCACCCGCGAACGATTGGTTTCTTGACGAATCAATGTCATCGTTGGCGTATCAACAAGCCGCTCCGCCAACTTGCTATAGTATTGTTGCCGCAGCTCCAGCCGCTTAGCCAATGCAGTGTAAGCGTCACAGGCAGTAATCAGCTTATTGTCTGCTATTCCAGCATTGTGTCGATAACTCGACCAGGGATAATCCTGCGGATGCTTCACCAGATTATTACGCACCGGATTTTGCTCAATGTAACGGTAAATATTGATCGAGAAGTTATCACTTTCAACCAGCGCAGATTTATACCTACCCTCCCATAACGTGCCAGTGCGGTTATGGTGCTGATTAAAATACTGCACATACTGACGCGCAATTAACTGCACAAACTTAGCAACACCGTTAGAAGAACTGGGCGTGATTAACATATGAATATGGTTAGGCATCAATACGTAGGCATGTAACTCGCATTGATATTTTTGCCGGGCATCATCTACGTAACACAGAAAAGTCCGGTAATCGTGATCACTGTAAAAAATCGTCTGGCCATTGATGCCACGAATCACTATATGCTGGGGTAACCCGGGTACGGCCAATCGTGGTATACGCATATTCAACCCATCCCTATTAATGTGTCGATAAATATGTTGCGCCGCCTGGCAAGCTTCCTGCCGGTCAATCTCATAATCTAGTCAGACTAGCCGGTCATTGAGCCGTTTATGGTGTCGGTTCCACAAGCGCAACCGCAGGCTAACGCAATCTTATATAAGATTAAAGACAGTTAATTAATTTTTTTACATGTTTGTAACAAGCATGCACAGATACTGCTCTATTTGCTGAATAAATAGGCTCTTTGGCATCCTAACGAATACCCTTAGTGATAGGCAGGTCGAGGCGAACTCGTAAACTGGGTCGTAGGTAATCATTATTTAGTTGATTGACGTACACCACCTTTGCGCGCAGGACCTGGGCCAAAGCCCACGGTGCGCCTATCAGTTAAACGATTACTCGCCACTTGATAACCGGGCTTTTGCGCCAGCGATTCAGTTTTAATCAGTCCTAGCAAATGGGGTTTGGGGCAAGTGTCGGACAGCGTGGCGCTATGTTTGACCAGCACTTCGAGCAATATATCAAGCCGGGGTTGCCGGGAGGGTGAGCAAAGCGAAAATGGCAGCAAAGCAGACCCATGCCATCGGCTCTAAGCCCCTCTTCATAACCCGCGGTTTTAGAGCGTTAAGCTCAACCGAGCAGCCAGTTTTTGGTGCAATAACATGCCGCTCATCATGCGGAAATAACACCAGATCATCCGTACCCAACGCAACGCTTTCGGACAGACAGTTTGAGAAAAAATAGCACTGACGACGAGTCACCATATGGCAACTGACGAAGCGCGAACCGGAGGTTTCTACCGCCCACTCACTTCAGTACTGGTCACTGTTCATAGGCTCAACGCCGAACCCGAAAGGGCCAAACATGCTACTGAGGGTATCCATCATCGCTGTCACCGTATACGTCTGCCTACGGTGGTTACCGCGCGCTGGGCACATCAGTTTGGGAAAAACTCCAGGTCGATGGTAAAGCCTTTTAGATTGTTGAAGATCAACTTTAAGTTAAAAAAAATCGCGCTGTCTATGAAACCTGGTAAACAGATAACCTGGTTATGTCTGAAGCCAACTGGTCCGGTATTCGCGACATCGACGCTAGAGATTTATAAACGTGCAAATTCAGGTACAAAAAAAAGGAGCTGAATTACGCCCCTTTTTTCTAAAACAGATTTACCGTAGTAACGGCCTAAAGATTGCTAACCCAGTGCATCGCAATGGCCCAGGCCAACATCACAATAGCCACTGAACACCACATATCGACGCGGCTATCTGCATCCTGCTCGGCGGCCAACCGTTCGGCATCGGATTGATTGAGATCTGACATGCTTGGAAACCCCTTTATTGCTTAATCTGCTGGTTTGGAATACTTCGTTACGGCGCGAGAGTATACCAAGCTACTCGCCATTTGGGAGGCTACCATTTGCGGCAATTTACGGGATTTCTGCCGCCACAACGTCCTATGTAAACAGCCTTTTTAGTGTTGTTGGGTGGCAAATTTTGCTAGAATTCGGCGCCTGAATTAGCCTGCATCGAAATCTGCGCCAAATTCTGCCCTGAAACCTTGAATGGCCTGTGCAGAATGTCAAACGCCGCTTTTACCGCAGTTAATAGCCAAATCACGCTGTATTGACAAAACAGCTATTCACGTCAACCAATAGTTACCCGGTTTTTATGTATATATACGATCAACACGACCGCCAAATCCTGCAAGCGCGGGTCGCTCAGTTTCGCGGCCAAACCGAGCGCTTTTTGGCCGGCGAACTCAGCGAAGGTGAATTCTTACCGCTGCGCCTGCAAAACGGCCTGTACGTCCAGCGCCTGGCACCCATGCTGCGCATCGCCGTGCCTTACGGGCTTTACAACAGCACCCAAATGCGCAAGCTCGCGCAAATCTCGCGGGACTACGACAAAGGCTATATTCACGTATCTACCCGCCAGAACTTCCAGCTGAACTGGCCACGACTTGAAGACGTACCTGATATCCTGCAGGAGCTGGCTGATGTCGATATGCACGCCATTCAAACCAGCGGCAACTGCATTCGCAATACTACCACCGACCAGTACGCCGGTGTCGCTGTCGACGAGATCGAGGACCCCCGTCCCTGGTGTGAGTTAATTCGCCAGTGGTCGACCTTTCACCCCGAGTTCGCTTTGCTGCCACGCAAATTCAAAATTGCCGTTTGTGCCACACAGGAAGACCGGGCGGCGTTTAAATTTCATGATATTGGCGTAGAGCTAGTGCATAATGCTGAGGGCTACACGCGATTTAATATTCATGTCGGTGGCGGCCTGGGCCGAACACCCGTAATTAGCCAGTTAATTAAGCAAGACCTGCACTGGCAACATTTGATCACTTACCTTGAGGCAGTACTGCGCGTTTACAATCAATTAGGACGCCGCGATAACAAGTACAAAGCGCGAATTAAAATTTTGGTTAAAGCCATGGGGCCAGAGGCCTTTGCTGAACGGGTTGAGCAGGAATGGCAATATATTCGCGATAACGGCAACACCTTAACCGAAAAAGCCGTTGACCGTGTGAAGCAATTTTTTGCGCCTGGCAGCTACGAAACACTGGATGACTCGGCCTGTAATCGCGAGCTTGCCTCGCAGCGTATGGAGTCTAACGATTTTGGTCGCTGGCTCGATAAAAACGTGCAGCCGCATAAAACTGATGGCTACGCAATTGTAAACCTGGCGTTAAAACCAACAGGTATTGCACCAGGTGATATTACTGATTATCAAATGGAAGCCATTGCCGATTTGGCCGACCAATACTGCGGTGGTTTGCTGCGTAATACCCACCAACAGAATATCGTTCTTGCCGATGTTAAAAAGACCGACCTGTTTGCGCTTTGGCAGCGTTGTGTTGAGCTGAATTTAGCGACCCCTAATCTGGGTTATTTATCTGACCCTATTTGCTGCCCTGGCGGTGATTACTGCGCGCTGGCCAATGCCAAGTCAATCCCTATTGCTGAAGCAATTCAGCGTGAATTCGATGATCTCGACTACCTCTATGATCTTGGCCCTATCGAGTTAAATATCTCAGGCTGTATGAACGCCTGCGGTCATCACCACGTCGGGCATATTGGTATATTGGGCGTCGATAAAAAAGGCAAGGAGTTCTACCAGATCTCTTTAGGTGGCAATAGCGGCCGCGATGCGGCGATTGGTAAAATCCTTGGCCCATCGTTTTCACAGCAGGAAATCCCAACCGTCGTTGGTAAAATCCTCGATATTTATGTGAAGCTGCGAACCTCTGAAGAACCGTTTATCGATACCTACCAACGCGTCGGAATTGATCCCTTTAAGGAGCATGTCTATGCCTGATACCCATTTACTTAAAGGCAGTCAAACAGTCGCTAACCCTTGGCGCATTATTGCAAAAGATGACGAAGTCGACGCAGCCGCAATTAGCGTTGATGAAACTATTCTATTGCCACTGACGCAATGGTTAGCGCAAAGTGAAGCGGTTGCAGGCAAAGCTAACATTGGCGTATGGCTCGATAGCGATGAATCACCCGAGCCATTGCAGCCGCACTGCCAGCAGCTTGCGCTAATTGCAATCAACTTCCCGGCTTTTGCCGATGGTCGCGGTTATTCTTACGCGCGTATATTGCGCGATAACTATGGCTACAAAGGCGAGCTTAGAGCGATTGGCGATGTGCTGCGCGATCAGCTATTTTTCTATCAGCGCTGCGGTTTCGATAGCTACCTGATTCGTGAAGATCGCGATGCGGCACAAGCGGCAGACAGCCTGAATGACTTTAGCGCTTGCTACCAGGTGGGTAGCGATGATTTTGCACCGTTGTTGGTTCGAAAGTAGCTAATTATTAGCCACTCATATTCAGTTCTAGTCGAAAGACAAGCTTTACTAGCTTCCCGACGCGACAAATTCAAGTATCCCTCTCCGATGGCTTGATTTTACAAAATATAAAAACTGGCTGGATATGGAGTATGGGTTGGCTAGCTTTTGGCTAAAACCGGGCGCAACAGGACGTTGTGCCGTTCAGCATGGACGCGCATTTAGTTTTAGCCAAAAGCTAGCCAACCCATGCTCGAATAAAGCGCCATACCTTCACCCGAAACCACACATCATTCACTTTTTATTGATTTCCAACATTGGCCCATACCTTTGACACAGGTATGATACCGCCATGGAAACCGAAACCCTCACCTATTCTTTTTTTCTGATTTTTAGCGGCGCTGCGGCGTTAGCTTCTATCGCGCTTTACACGCGCCAACCACTGATCATCGCTTATATTGTACTGGGCGCACTTATCGGCCCCTATGGCTTTGAGCTGGTTACCGATATAGAGCTGCTCGAAGATAGTGGCCACGTCGGGATAATTTTTCTGTTGTTTTTACTCGGGCTCGATATGCAACCACAAGCGCTATTCGCGGTTGCCAAAAAAGCCACACTGGTTGCATTGGCCAGCTGCGCGATTTTCGCAGTAACCGGTTTTGGTATCGCCCAGTTATTTGGCTTTACGTTGACAGAATGTATTGTGATTGGCGCAGCAATGATGTTCTCCAGCACCATTATCAGCATCAAACTGCTACCTACTACAGTGCTGCATCATAAACACGCCGGAGAATTGATTATTGGTCTACTGCTCATACAAGATTTAATCGCAATATTTGTGCTGATTATTTTATTTAGCAGCGAGTCGGGGCAATTTGACCCCAGCCAAATTGGCGTGGCGTTAATCAGCCTACCACTGTTAGCTATTGCTGCGTTCGTGATAGTGAAATACTTTTTATTGCCGCTAATAAAACGCTTTGACCGCTTTCACGAATATATTTTTTTGCTCGCCATTGGCTGGTGTTTGGGTGTAGCAGAGGCCGCTCATGCCATTGGTTTGTCGGCAGAAATTGGGGCATTTATCGCCGGCATCATGTTGGCCACCAGCCCAATTTCGCAATATATCGCCATTAATTTAAAACCCCTGCGCGACTTCTTTTTGATATTGTTCTTCTTTGCGCTGGGCGCACGCTTTGACTTGACATTGCTCAGCGATATATTAGTACCCGCACTGGTGCTGGCGCTTATCATGACGGTTTTAAAACCCGTGGTATTTAGAGGCTTACTGCAGGGTTTACAAGAACATCGCGATCTGGCCTGGAGCGTGGGTTTTCGTTTAGGCCAGAACAGCGAATTCTCGCTATTAATTGCTTATGTCGCGGCAGGCAGTCTATTGATTGGCAAGGAGGCGTCGCACCTGATTCAGGCCACAGCAATACTGACCTTTTTAATATCAACCTATATCGTTATCTTTAACTTTGTCACGCCCATGGCGCCCAGTGACAAGCTCAGGCGCGACTGACAAACCTCACCTTAGGCTCTCTTCAGGCAGTGGTTCAGAGCGCTCAAAACGCTTTTGCCGCCGGTATGGAAATACATCATAAACATAACCGTCGGCAATCCGGTCTTGCAGCCCCTGCCAAAAACGATAATCGTAAATATCCGCGTGCAATTGGTTAAATACCCGCTTGGCTTTGGGGTTGCCGGTAAAAAATAGACGAAACTCTTCAGGAAACACATCGTTATCCTTAACATCAAACCAGGCTCCTGAGGCCATTTCCTCTTCATCGTTGCGCGCTTCGGGAATTTTTCGAAAGTTACATTCGGTTAGCGGACAAATTTCATCATAGTCATAAAAAACTACCCGACCGTGTCGCGTAACGCCAAAGTTCTTTAACAGCATATCGCCAGGGAATATATTCGCCGCCGCGAGCTGCTTAATCGCATTGCCGTACTCATCGATCACGCTATAGGTTTCGTCATCGGTGGCATCAGGCAAATAAAGGTTAAGCGGTACCATTTTGCGCTCGACGTACACGTGTTTAAGTATCAACGCATTGCCTTTAATTTCGACCATTGATGGTACCTCTTTCATGAGCTCTTCCATAAGCTCGTCGGAAAAGCGGCGTCGGTCAAACGCCAGATATTTAAACTCGTAGATATCAGCCATCCGACCGGCCCTATCGGAGCTTTTTACCAACGCGTACTTTTGCTCTACCTGATTACGGGTCATATCCTTTGGCGGGGTAAAACGATCTTTAATGACTTTATACACGTAGTCAAAATCAGGCAATGTAAATACCAGCATCACCATGCCTTTAATACCCGGTGCTAAACCGTATTGCTGACTCATAGGAATATTTTTGGTATACGACACCGCATGCTGATAAAACGCCGTTTTGCCGTGCTTTGCAAAACCAATCGCAGTAAACAGCTCAAAGCTTTCTTTGTTGGGCATTAAACGTTTAAGTATGGCCACATAACGCGCGGGTATAGGCGCGTTTACCATGAAGTAAGAACGGGTAAAACTGAAAATCATACTGATTTCATCAGAACCCATAATCACTGAATCAACGTACAATTCGCCGCTATTATTATGCATTAACGGAATTGCAACGGGAATAATCTCATCAGGCAAATCAATGTAGCCAATTAAGTAAGCACCCTTATTTCTAAAAAACACCGACTTGATAATCTTTATTGAAATGGAGCCTTCAGCCGGGCGAATATTGGCAAAAAAATCATTAACACGCTGTGCAATACGCGTCACATCGCGATCAATATCTTCGTAGGGTGCTGAAAAAGTAAAGTGCTCCAACATTTGCCGAATGACACTTTGCAAATCATCTTTATATTCAAAGTCGATAAGAATTTTATCGGCACCTATAGCCTTGGCATCTAACGATTTTACCCCAGCAAATACGCTGGCATGGCGAATCGCCACATGCCCAAAAATACGACTGAACACCGAATTAAAAAACGACTCGGCAATTAGATGATTGGGATGTTCAGCAATTAAATTGGCATAATGCTGCTTAACCTGTCGCCAGACTTCTCTGTCCTGTAACTGGTCACCGCCAATTTCACGGCACAGCGCTTCAACATCATTAACCTTCTGCTTATAAACGGTCAACCGGAGTCGCATTGCCGCGTGAACGTCGTGCCACTGCTCACGTTCGAAACGATCTTGCGCTCCCAAAGTGACACGCATAAATTCAGCAAACATGGCCTCATAGCCTTCGAGAATAGTGCCCGCGAGGTTTTCAATTAAGCTCATAGTGATTAGACCAATTAGGGGGTTGCGCAAATAACGATTACAGTAGCTACTACTACAGCAACTACTACATCAACTACAGTAATGCTCGTGCGGCTACCAGAATACCGGTGCGATCGGCGTAAAGATAATGACCAGGAACAAACTCGGCACCAGCAAAATTGACCGGCACGTCAACCTCGCCCTGCTGCGCTTTTACTGTTTTACGCGGAATGCTGGCCAATGCCATCACACCTAATTCCATCGGTGCAATAATTTCGACATCGCGCAGGCAACCATTAATCAAAATACCGGCCCAACCATTCTTAATTGCAGCAGCCGCTAGCTGGTCACCCAATAGCGAGCAGCGCATTGAGGCTTCGCCATCAACCACTAACACCTTACCCTCACCCGGCGACTTTACTTTTTCTGCGACAAACGAATTGTCTTCAAAACAGCGAACCGTGCTGATTTCACCGTAAAAAGCGGTGCGAGCACCGAAGTGAGAGAACAGCGGCTGCACCACCGTCAGCTCCGATTCGTATTCATCACAAAGATCAGGTGTAGAGATAGCTATTGTCATATTATTAACGGTTTTTGCGCGCTGGTAGTGGGAGGTTAGCCTGCAAGGATATGAATAAATTAGCTAACTGGCAAGCAAAGGGCGGAAGAATCCGCCCTTTGGTATTACAGTGAATCAAACATCGGTACGCCCGCGAGCAGCAAAGTGCTTAGCGTAAAAACAATTAATTAAACTGATTCATAGTATTGTCTTCACCTGAAGCTTTAAGCGCCTGGTCACCTGAGAAGTACTCTTTGTGCGCGTCGCCCAAATCTGAACCCGCCATCGCCTGATGCTTAACACAGGCAAGCCCCTGACGCAGCTCTTTACGCTGAACACCGGCAACATAGGCCAGCATACCTTCTTCACCAAAGTAGCCTTTTGCCAGGTTATCCGTTGACAGCGCAGTTGTATGGTAAGTCGGCAAGGTAATCAGGTGATGGAAAATACCGGCTTCACGGGCACCATCAGCCTGGAATGTACGGATTTTTTCATCCGCCGCAGCCGCCAGCTCGCTATCGTCGTAATCGACACTCATGAGATTATTGCGGTCGTAGGCCGAAACGTCTTTGCCCTCTTCTGTCCACAGGTCGAAAATTTGCTGGCGGAAATTAAGCGTCCAGTTAAACGACGGTGAATTGTTGTAAACCAGTTTGGCATTAGGCACAACTTCACGAACCGCGTTTACCATATCGCCAATTTGCTTCACGTGCGGCTTTTCGGTTTCGATCCAAATCAGATCTGCACCGTTTTGCAGTGAGGTAATGCAATCGAGCACACAGCGTTCTTCACCAGTGCCAGACTTAAAGCGATACAAACCGTTAGGCAGGCGAACCGGTTTAACCAGCTTACCGTTATGCTTAAGCAACATATCACCTTCATCAACATCAGCAACCGATGCAACCTCAGTAGTTTCAAGAAAATCGTTGTACTGCGAGGCTAAATCACCGGGCTGAGCAGATACTGGTATTTTTTGCGTAAGGCCCGCGCCCAGAGAGTCGGTACGCGCAACAATAACACCATCGTCTACACCTAACTCGATAAATGCGTAGCGAACTGCATTGATCTTGGCCAAAAAGTCCTCATGAGGAACGGTAACCTTACCGTCCTGGTGGCCACACTGCTTGGCATCCGATACCTGGTTTTCAATTTGAATACAGCATGCGCCAGCCTCAATCATCTTTTTGGCCAACAGATAAGTGGCTTCATCGTTACCAAAACCTGCGTCGATATCGGCAACAATAGGTACTACGTGCGATTCGAAATTATCGATTTTTTTAATAATGCCTTTGGCTTTAACCGAATCACCTGCCGCTTCGGCTTCGTCCAGTGCTTTAAATAAATCGCCCAGCTCACGCGCATCAGCCTGGCGTAAAAATGTGTACAGCTCTTCAATTAATGCTGAGACAGACGTTTTCTCATGCATCGACTGATCAGGCAGTGGGCCAAACTCTGAACGCAATGCCGCTACCATCCAGCCCGACAGATAGAGATAACGCTTATCGGTTGTGCCATGGTGCTTTTTGACCGCCAGCATTTTTTGCTGACCAACAAACCCGTGCCAACAACCCAGCGACTGAGTGTACTTCGATGAATCCGCATCGTACTCAGCCATATCCTTACGCATAATTGCCGCAGTGTAACGGGCAATATCCAAGCCATTTTGAAAACGGTTTTGCATGCGCATACGCGCGGCGTATTCGGGGCTAATAGCGTTCCAGTTACCGTCTTGGTTGGCAACCAAAGAAGCTATTTGAGAAATGTTATCTGAATATGACATTGAAGATTCCTTGAACTCACTAATGTTGATAAAGCGCTTGGGTTAATTTAAATGGCTAACAATTTGCCCGTTGCAGATACAAAACGGCCCATAAAAAGTGTAGCCGGGCAAAAGTGGTTTGACATTTTCAGGGGAAGGTTAATACAATGCGTGAAATTAATTAAATTTATATAAGTAATCCAGTTCATCCATTTTATGAATTGGGTTTTATATAAGAATTTTTCATATCGCAGCCCGCCAAATGGCATATAAACACGCTGCATGGGTTCCGCAGTTATCATCAAAAATCCATCTAACCAATTGATAAATAAAGATAATTAACTGAACAAGGCAGCTAAAATGAACGTTAAGCGTATTGACCTTAACTTACTGGTATACCTCAACACACTATTAAAAGAGCGCAGCGTGTCGCGAGCAGCCGATAAACTGGGGATTACCCAGCCCGCCATGAGTAACGCGCTAAGACGGCTGCGGGATTTGCTAGGCGACCCCATTTTAGTCAGAACCAGTGCAGGTATGGCGCCCACCGAACGCGCCAACGCGATGCAGCCACTGGTGGTTGAGGCCTTATCGCGCGCCGAGCTGGCGCTGCAACCGGTTGAAAGCTTTGATGCTTCAACCAGCGTGCGCACGTTCAGAATTATGGCCAGCGACTACATTGAAACCACCTTACTCGCGCCGCTAGTTGGGCGTTTAAACGAAATTGCGCCGGGTGTATCTCTGGATATATTAACGCCCAGCGATGGAAGCTTCTCGGATCTTGAGCGCGGCGATATCGATATGGCTATTAACCGCTTTGATCATTTGCCCGACTCTTTTCACCAAAAAAGCGTTTGGCGCGATAATTTTTCCTGCCTTTTAGGCAGCGAACATCCGGCCAAGAATCAGCTCACGATGGAATCCTATTTAGAGTCACACCATATTTGGGTCAGTAAAACCGGTATTGGCGTCAGTACCGGTATGAGCCCCAAGCACAGTCAGAAACTGGGTTGGGTAGATGAAGCGCTGGCTGATATGGGCCACAAGCGGCAGATTTCTATTTTTACCCGACACTACCAAGTGTCTAACTATTTAGTGCAAAGCAAAAAGTTAATTGCCACCCTACCTACTAGGGTTGCAATGCTATGGCGAAACACCGAGGGTATTGAAATTACTAAACCGCCTTTCCCTATTGTGCCCATTGAAATCAAAATGGCCTGGAGCCCCGTGCTGCATCACAACACCGCACACAAGTGGTTAAGGGACGAAATTTCAGAAATTGCCGGTACGATTAAGGCTACAGCTTAGTAAAAGACGGCAGCATATCTCAACGATAGCGAACGCTTTACACGGGTATTTTTGTCCGGACACGGCACCAATGGGAGGGAGGATTTGCATTCATCTTGGTGATAAATAAAATAAAGTATATAAATTTAAACTATATACTACTCTACCA